>NZ_JBQZFV010000010.1:0-182498 GCF_052691735.1 Serratia sp. NA_13 | reverse complement strand
TTCAGGATTTTTTCTCTTCGACCCCCGGAGACTCTGTGAAGTTGTTCACATGTTCCGTGTCGATGGAGGCGCATTATAGGGAGCTGCTTCAGAATGACAAGGGTTTATATTCACTTTTTATCTGACCGCTCACTATTCATGCATAACGCCTACTAAACCCGCTTTTTGATGGCTTCCGGCAGGTCTGCCAGGCTGTTTATCACCCAATCCGCCAGTTTCTCACCTTGCTCAGTGACCGGTTTGCCGGTACGCACCAGCACTTTAGTCCCGACGCCTGCCGCTATTGCTGCCTGCATATCTTCCGGTTTGTCGCCAACCATATAAGAAGCAGCCATATCAATGTTCAATTCCTGTTGCGCCTGCAACAACATGCCCGGCTGAGGTTTACGGCAGTCGCACACCTGACGGAACTCTTCTACTACTGCATCAGGATGATGTGGGCAGAAATAGATGCCGTCCAGGTCAACATCGCGATCGGCCAGCGACCAGTCCATCCACTCGGTCAGGTACATAAATTGGTCTTCGCTGAACATGCCGCGCGCGATGCCGGACTGGTTGGTCACCAATACCAGAGCAAAGCCCATCTTTTTGAGTTCGCGACAGGCGTCAATCACGCCATCTATAAAGTGGAAATTATCGATTTCATGAACGTAGCCATGATCGACATTAATCGTGCCATCACGATCGAGGAAAATTGCTGGAACGCTTTGTGTCACCGGTTTGCTCCTGAGGGCCTGAAAACGCAGACAGTATCGCATGTTTTACCCGGCACTGAGAACGGCAGAGAACAGCGTTGATCGTTGACTTGGACGTCTAGACGCCTTAACATCTGACTCATGCCTTGGTCCACGCCAGGGTTTACTTTTATCTAGCCACGGGCAACCACGCTAAAATAAGAAGAATATGATTAAACTTTCTAACATCACCAAAGTGTTCCAGCAGGGTTCGCGCACCATTACCGCGCTCTCTGACGTGACTCTTCACGTCCCTGCCGGGCAAATTTATGGCGTTATCGGGGCATCAGGCGCCGGTAAAAGTACGTTAATCCGCTGCGCCAACATGCTTGAGCGCCCCACCTCCGGCCAAGTACTGGTTGACGGACAGGATCTGACCTCGCTGTCCGAAGGCGAACTGACGCGCGCTCGCCGTCAGATCGGTATGATATTTCAGCACTTTAACCTATTGTCTTCCCGCACGGTGTTTGGCAACGTTTCATTGCCGCTGGAGCTGGACAACACTCCACGCGCTGAAATCAAAAAACGCGTAACCGAATTACTGGAACTGGTCGGGCTGTCAGACAAACATGACGCCTACCCGGCCAACCTGTCGGGCGGCCAAAAACAACGCGTGGCGATTGCCCGTGCGCTGGCAAGCCAACCCAAAGTCCTGCTGTGTGATGAAGCCACCAGCGCGCTGGACCCGGCCACCACCCGTTCAATCCTCGAACTGCTGAAAGACATTAACCGTCGTCTCGGTCTGACCATCCTGCTGATCACCCATGAAATGGATGTAGTGAAACGCATCTGCGATCAGGTTGCAGTTATCAGCCAGGGTCAGTTGATTGAGAAAGACAGCGTCAGCGAAGTGTTCTCGCACCCGAAAACTCCGCTGGCCCAGCAGTTTATTCAAGCCACACTGCATTTGGATATCCCGGACGATTATGCCAAGCGCCTGGCACCAGAACGCAGTGGCGGCCGCCAGCCCCTTTTGCGTCTGGAGTTCACCGGCCAATCTGTTGATGCGCCGCTGCTGTCAGAAGCCGCCCGTCGCTTCAACGTTAACAACAACATTATCAGTGCGCAGATGGATTATGCCGGTGGCGTTAAATTCGGCGTGATGCTGGCTGAGCTGCATGGCAGTGATGAAGACGCGCTGGCAACGATTAAGTTCCTGCAGGAAAATCAGGTAAAAGTAGAGGTTCTGGGTTATGTCTGAGGCAATGATGTGGTTAATGGCTCGTGGCGTGTGGGAAACCGTCATGATGACCTTTGTCTCCGGCTTTTTCGGTTTCGTGCTTGGTCTGCCGGTTGGCGTGCTGCTGTATGTCACCCGCCCGGGGCAAATCGCCGCCAACAACACGCTATATAGAACGCTGTCCGGGCTGGTGAACATTTTCCGTTCCATTCCGTTCATTATCCTGCTGGTGTGGATGATTCCATTTACTCGTTTGATCGTCGGCACCTCGATCGGTCTGCAGGCAGCTATCGTGCCGCTGACCGTGGGCGCGGCACCCTTTATTGCCCGTATGGTGGAAAACGCCCTGCTGGAGCTCCCTTCCGGTCTGGTGGAAGCCGCCCGCGCGATGGGGGCTACCCCGATGCAAATCATCAAGAAGGTGCTGCTGCCGGAAGCTCTGCCGGGCTTGGTTAACGCCGCCACTATCACCCTGATCACTTTGGTGGGTTATTCCGCCATGGGTGGCGCAGTCGGCGCAGGCGGTCTGGGGCAGATTGGCTATCAGTACGGTTATATCGGTTATAACGCCACAGTAATGAATACCGTATTAGTATTACTGGTGGTGCTGGTCTATTTGATCCAGTTCTTCGGTGACCGGATCGTCAAGGCCGTCACCCATAAGTAGTTTTTACAGCAACTGCGCTCACACAGCGTATTTCAAATGCGAGTCTAATGAGGAAGGGATATGTCGTTAAAATTTAAATCTATCGCGGCAATCGGCGCACTGATCGGTACTCTGGCTCTGGCAGGCTGCGGTCAGGAAGAAAAAGATCCGAACCATATCAAAGTCGGCGTCATTGTCGGTGCCGAACAGCAGGTCGCTGAAATCGCGCAAAAAGTGGCAAAAGAGAAATACGGTCTGGACGTCGAACTGGTAACCTTCAATGACTATGTGCTGCCAAACGAAGCGCTGAGCAAAGGGGATATCGATCTGAACGCCTTCCAGCACAAACCTTACCTGGATCAGCAGATCAAGGATCGCGGCTACAAGCTGGTGTCGGTTGGCAACTCCTTCGTGTACCCGATTGCCGGTTACTCCAAGAAAATCAAATCGCTGGACGAACTGAAAGACGGTTCTCAGGTGGCCCTGCCTAACGACCCAACCAACTTGGGCCGTTCTCTGCTGCTGCTGCAGAAGGTTAACCTGATCAAACTGAAAGACGGTGTTGGTCTGCTGCCGACCGTATTGGACGTGACTGAAAACCCGAAAAACCTGAAGCTGGTTGAACTGGAAGCACCACAGCTGCCACGTTCCCTGGACGACCAACAAATCGCTCTGGCGGTGATCAACACCACTTACGCCAGCCAGATTGGCCTGACGCCGGCAAAAGACGGCCTATTTGTTGAAGATAAAGACTCACCTTACGTTAACCTGCTGGTTGCCCGCGAAGATAACAAAGACGCGGAAAACGTGAAGAAGTTCGTTCAGGCTTATCAGTCTGACGAAGTCAACGAAGCGGCCAACAAGATCTTTAACGGTGGCGCAGTTAAAGGCTGGTAATCATTAATTACCGAATTTATTCCTATAATTGTAAGACGGGCTACGGCCCGTCTTGTTATTTCCACCATAGATTGCTTCAATAGCGCCACTTATATATTCCATCAAGGCAGAGGAATCTCAATGCGTGCTTTACCTCTCTGTTTGTTAGCGCTTGCGCTGGCAGGGTGTTCGTCGCAGCGTTTCGCGCCCCCTACCACAAACAGCACCAGCAAACCGGCAGTAACCACTCCGACCAAAACCACACCAGCAACGCGTCCGGCACCGGTTAAACTGTACAAAAGTGCAGAAGAATTAGTGGGCAAACCATTCCGCGATCTGGGGGAAGTCTCTGGCGAATCCTGCCAGACAACCGTTCAGGACTCACCACCGAATCTGGCGACCGCCCGTAAGCGCATGCAAATCCGCGCCTCTTATATGAAGGCTAATGCCGTGCTGTTGCATGACTGCCAGATTGTCAGCGGTGTTGCCGGCTGTTACCAACAGGCCATTTGCCAGGGTTCAGCGCTTAACGTTTCGTCCAAATGACCGAGTTTGTTTTCAACCAGATCGGTACCATCCGTTCACCGTATAAAGAAAAGTTCGCCGTCCCCCGCCAACCAGGGTTAGTCGAAGACGGTGGCGGTGAGTTGGTGCTGCTGCCGCCCTATAATCAGGCGGAAGCGGTACGCGGACTCGGTGAATTCAGCCATCTGTGGGTGATGTTTATTTTCCATCAAACCATGGAAGGGGGTTGGCGCCCCACTGTCCGGCCACCCCGCCTCGGCGGTAATGCCCGGATGGGGGTATTTGCCACCCGCTCAACCTTCCGCCCCAATCCGCTCGGTATGTCACTGATCGAATTAAAAGGCGTACGGGTGCAGGGCGGTGAACTGGTGCTCGAATTGGGTAGTCTCGATCTGATTGACGGCACGCCGGTAGTAGATATCAAACCCTATCTGCCGTTTGCCGAAAGCCAGCCGCAGGCCCGCGCCGGGTTTGCTCAGGCCGCGCCTGCCGGGGATATGCCGGTATGCTTTGCTCCAGAGGCGGAACAACAGCTGCTGCAACACCAGCGGCGTTATCCGCACCTGCGGCGCTTTATCAGCCAGGTGCTGGCTCAGGATCCGCGTCCAGCCTACCGCAAGGGGCAATCAGCAGAACGGGATTATGCCGTCTGGCTACTGGATTTCAACGTGCGCTGGCGAGTGGTGAGTCAACAAACCGAGGTGCTGTCTCTCGACCTGCGTTAAAATTCCACCGTCTCTCTTTTGACAACCCGCTCGCACTGATAAACTAAAGCACTTTTGTCACTTTTGGCCGCCACTGTGGCAGCCCGATGCAATTTGCAGTTCTAACGGAACCAAAACACCATGCGTACTAGCCAATATCTGCTCTCCACTCTGAAGGAGACACCTGCCGATGCCGAAGTGATCAGCCACCAGCTGATGCTGCGCGCCGGGATGATTCGCAAGCTGGCCTCCGGCCTTTATACCTGGTTGCCAACCGGCCTGCGCGTTCTGAAAAAGGTTGAAAACATCGTTCGCGAAGAAATGAACAATGCTAACGCGATCGAAGTCTGCATGCCGGTAGTACAGCCTGCCGATCTGTGGCAGGAAAGCGGCCGTTGGGAACAGTATGGTCCTGAGCTGCTGCGCTTTGTCGATCGCGGCGATCGTCCATTCGTGCTGGGTCCAACCCACGAAGAAGTGATCACCGACCTGATCCGCAACGAGATCAGCTCTTACAAGCAGCTGCCGCTGAACTTCTTCCAGATTCAGACCAAGTTCCGTGATGAAGTCCGCCCACGTTTCGGCGTTATGCGCTCTCGTGAATTCCTGATGAAGGATGCTTACTCGTTCCATACTTCGCAGGAGTCGCTGCAGGCAACCTACGAAGCAATGTACGAAGCCTACAGCAAAATCTTCAGCCGTATGGGCCTGGACTTCCGTCCGGTACATGCCGATACTGGCTCGATCGGTGGTAGTGCATCACATGAGTTCCAGGTGCTGGCCGACAGCGGTGAAGACGATATCGTGTTTTCCACCGGCTCCGACTTTGCCGCCAATATCGAACTGGCAGAAGCGGTTGCACCGGCTGAGCCACGTGCGGCAGCCAGTGAAGAACTGCGCATTGTAGACACCCCGAACGCCAAGACCATTGCTGAACTGGTAGAGCAATTCCAGCTGCCGGTGACGAAAACCGTCAAGACGCTGCTGGTGCGAGCTAAAGAAGAGAGCGGCCACAAGCTGGTTGCCCTGTTGGTGCGTGGCGATCACGAACTGAACGAAATCAAAGCCGAAAAGCTGCCGCAGGTTGCAGCTCCTCTGGTCTTTGCTACCGAAGAAGAGATCCGCGCTATCGTGGGTGCGGGCCCTGGTTCACTCGGCCCGGTCAATTTGCAGGTCCCCGTGGTTGCCGATCGCAGCGTAGCGGCGATGAGCGATTTTGGCGCCGGCGCCAACATCGATGGCAAACACTACTTCGGCATCAACTGGGAGCGCGATCTGCCGCTGCCACAGGTTGCCGATATCCGTAACGTCGTTGAAGGTGATGCCAGCCCGGATGGTAAAGGCACGTTGCTGATCAAACGCGGTATTGAAGTGGGCCATATCTTCCAGCTCGGCACCAAATACTCGGAAGCGATGAAAGCCACCGTACAGGGCGAAGACGGCCGTAACCAGGTGCTGACCATGGGTTGTTACGGTATCGGGGTTACCCGCGTGGTCGCTGCCGCTATCGAGCAGAACCATGACGAGCGCGGCATCATCTGGCCGGACGCTATCGCGCCATTCCAGGTGGCTATTCTGCCAATGAACATGCACAAATCCTTCCGCGTGCAGGCGCTGGCGGAGGAGTTGTACAACATTCTGCGTTCCCACGGTATCGACGTGATCCTCGACGACCGTAAAGAACGTCCGGGCGTGATGTTCGCGGATATGGAACTGATTGGCGTACCGCACTCTATCGTGATCGGCGACCGTAACCTCGACAGCGAAGAGATTGAGTACAAAAACCGTCGTGTCGGCGAGAAGAAAATGATTAAAACCGGCGAAGTCATTGATTTCCTGCTGGGGCAGATCAAGCGCTAATCCGCTATCGCAGAAAGTAAAAACCCGCCTAGGCGGGTTTTTTTATAACGGTTATTTGCTGTCGCAATTTTTACTGCGGTCGAAGGCTATTTTACCGTCCGGCACCAGCGCCTTCTCGGTTAACCCCTCTTCCATTGACGGCTGAACGCTAAAGTGGCCATTCAGAGTCAGGAACACCGGCTCGCCCGGCGTTTTTTTCGCCTTGGCATACCCCTGCTCCAGCACGATATTATTATCGACCGGGAACGTTTTACCGGTGGTGCAATCTTTGAACACCGCTGCATCCGCCATGTAGGTGTAGCTGCCTTTCAGCGACATCGGCGTTTTAGGCAAGGCTTTCTCTACCGGATCAAGGCGGTAATTCAGTTTCGACTCAATCGGCATGCCGGTTTGATCCAGCATTTCCAAACTTTTCCCCACCGGGCGGAAATAACGCTTGTCACCACGGGTGTCGGTCAGCACCAGCTTATCGGCGGTACGCGCCCATTTGCCGTAGTCGGCAAAGGTTTGATCATCGTCTTTGGTGCCGCGATAGGTTTCCTGCAGCACGAAAGTACCGTCTTTATCCAGGAATAATGCGGTCTCCAGACCGCCGCAGTCAGCGCAAGGCAGCACCCCCTGATAACTTTGTTGCATCGCCTGAAGCGATTGTTCTTTTGGCTGGAAGTGGTTATTACATCCCAGTAACGAAAGTGCCCCTGCCGCTAAAAACAGGGCCAGTGTTATTTTCTTCACAGTTATTCTCCTACTGTGTTCATGTGTCCTTAAGTGCGGATCTTGCCGCGCAGCGCTTTAGTCGCGCCTTTCCGTACCTTGCCTTCCAGACGACGTAATTTTGCCCCTTTGGTGGGCTTGGTCGCCCTGCGAGTTTTTTCTACCACCATCGCCTGCTGGATCAAAGTAACCAGTCTGGCCAACGCCGCCTCGCGGTTTAATTCCTGGCTGCGATATTCCTGCGCTTTGATAATCACCACGCCATCGGCGGTAATTAAATGATTATTCAGGGCCAGCAGCCTTTCCTTATAATCCTCTGGCAGACTGGATGCCCGGATGTCAAAGCGCAAATGGATAGCCGTTGAGGTTTTGTTCACGTGCTGGCCACCCGCGCCCTGCGCGCGGATCGCCGTCAATTCCACTTCGTTATCCGGTATAGTTACATTTCTTGACAGTTCAAGCACCGGTCACACCTGAGCCTGTTGCCACTCGGCAAACTGGATTTCTAGACTATTCTGAGCATCGGAAAGCCAGATAGTTCCCTCTTGCAGCGTAGCCTGCAGCGTCATATTGCGGCTGACCAACGCCGTCAGTTTGGCTAATTGTTCATCAGCCAGGAAACGGATGCTTAGGTTTTTGTGGTTTGCCACTTTGCTTTGCATCGATTGCCACCAAACGTGACCGGCGCGTTCGCCGTAAGCATACAGCACCACTCGCGGTGACTGGTTGCAGGCCTTCTTGATACGTTTTTCATCCGGCAGGCCCATTTCAATCCACATTTCCAGCCCGTTATGATCGTTTCGCCGCCAGATTTCCGGCTCATCATCGGCGCTCAGGCCTTTGGTAAACACCAGTCGCTCATCGGCATGACAGATCCAAGCCAGCAGACGCAGCATCATGCGCTGTTCGGTTTCGGAAGGATGCTGAGCCAGGGTAAGCGTGGCGTCGTGGTAGAAGTGACGATCCATATCAGCGATATTGACCGTGGCTTTATAAATAGTAGCTTTCAGCGCCATGGGTGACCTCATTATTATCAGGCGACAGTGTACTTGATTTGGCCCAACCGCGGCCAGTACGGCCGGACAAAGCCCGGTGCGAAAGCCGCGCGGAGGTGCTAATAACTCGACAATAGCTGTGCTATAGTCGTCTAGGATAGAGTCAAGCTCCGAGTGCCTGCGCCTCATCGCTATAAGGCTTCGATGACGCAGAGGTTCTTTAGGGAGGAAACTGTGCAACAATACTGTGAGTTAGTACGCCGTTTTTACGCCGAGATCGGCAGTGGTGATCTCGGCTACGTGCCTGATGCGTTAGCATGTGTATTAAAGGCATTGGACGAAGTTGCTGCGAATAGCACGCTACCGTCCTCCGTTAGGGAACAGGCGGCCTTTGCCGCCGCTAACTTATTGGTGAGCGACTATGTTGATGAATGATGAGTACCAATCCATCAATTGCGATGACTATGAAAGCCTGGAACTCGCCTGTCAGCATAACTACATTCTGAAGCTGGAGTTACGCGACGGAGAAAAATTCGAAGGCAAAGCCACCGAGCTGAAGTTTACCAAGGGCGTTGAGTACCTGATTATCGATCGGGCCGGCGACGCTCTCAGCTTGCGTCTGGATCACATCCTCAGTTTCAGTCATCCGGAAATCGGTACCGTGGTCGTCAGCCTGTCTGATTGATTTAACGGTAACGCCATCCCAACAGGGCAGCCCAACGGCTGCCCTCGTCATTTATGGTTTGAGACTGGAATAGTAGGCCGCCAGATCTGCAATATCCGCATCAGACAGCGGGGAAACATAGGCTTTCATCACTTCCGCCTGCCCCCCGTTACGCTCGCCTTTCTTATAAGCCTGCAACGCATGCTCAAGATACATGGCGTTTTGCCCAGCCAGATTAGGGTACATCGGCATCGACACCTTCCCTTCAGCCCCATGGCACGCCATACAACTGGCGGACTTATCCTTACCCGCAGCCGCATCGCCCGCCGCCACCACAGGCAGGCTGAACAGACCCAACATCACCGCCATTGCGCTCACAAATTTCATCATGGTTCCTCAGTCTCTTATTATTTTTTACGCCAGTGCAGCCGCCAGGGCTGCTGCCCCTCGGACGTTTGTCCGGCCTCGCTGACAAAAATCCCCAGCGCCGCAATAAGCTGGTCATCATAATAGATCAACGGGGTACGCTCACGCTGCCACGGAGGAATACCCAACTCCTGCCACAATTTTTTGATCGGGCGAGAATGCGCGCGGCCAAGGATGCGATGTTTACCCTGAGCGGTAAAACGGATGCTCACTTTTTGCTGTAATTGCGGAGCACACAGACAGATGTCGCCTTCCCCACTAACCAGTTCACCCAAGCCATCCGGCAGTATCAGCGAAGCATCCAATGACCAGCTTAGACTGATTTCACGCAGATCGGCCATCAACGGCAGCAGATACAAACGGCGACGGAAGCGGCGGAACTGATATTGTCCCAATTGCAGTTGGGGTTCGGCGTCCTCGCGGCTAAGCGCCACTTCTTTCCATAACCGCTGCAACTGTTCGCGAGAAGGCATGGTGACGCCAAATAGCGCGATCCAACGACGTAACAAGGCGAAACGTCGGGCCGGTGAACACGTCAGCAAGCCATCAATCGCCAGAGCACAGTCTTCGTCGAGCAGCTTGTGCAGTTGTTCTGCCAGCAACTCATCCAGCAATTGCTCTTGCTCGGCACACAGGCTGGCACTACGTGCCGTCGCCGCAGCAAAGTGCGGCCAGCGCTGATTCAGTAGCGGCAACACCTGCAGGCGCAAAAAGTTGCGGTCGAAACGTGGGTCCTGATTACTGTCGTCTTCAATCCAGCTGAGCTGATGTTGCTGCGCATAGGCCTCCAACTGCTGGCGGGAGTAGCCCAGCAATGGACGCAGCAAATGATTATCCCCCAGCGACGTCTGTGCAGCCATGGCCGACAGACCCGCCGGGCCGCTGCCACGCTTTAGTGCCAGCAGGAAGGTTTCACATTGGTCGTCAAGGTGTTGCGCAGTAAGCAATGTTTCACCTGCCGCCAGCGTGCTGGCAAAAGCCGAGTAGCGCGCCGCCCGGGCTGCGGCTTCGATACCGCCCTGCTGGCTATCAACCTGCACGTGCTGAACCACTAGGGGGAGCTGCCAGGCAACGCATTGTTGCCGACAGTGTGTTACCCACTGGTCGGCAAAAGCACTCAGGCCGTGGTGCACGTGCACCGCGCGAAGCTGCAAGTCCGGCAATTGCTGCCGTAACCCCACCAGCAGGTGCAACAGTACGCTGGAATCCAGCCCGCCGCTGAATGCCACCAGCAAGTGCCGGCGAGCACCCAAGTGGCGAGAAAGCTGTGCGGATAATTGATTGTTATTCATTGATTAGGCTTAATGACGTCCAGATAGCTGCACGTTAACCCCCGTCATACCATCAATCAAGCATTAACCGCACGGATATGACGGCCGCCCAGCAACCACCACATGGCCAACACCGCCACCACTGCCGCCGTGCACCCCATCGCCCACCAGCCAATTTGAGCAAACAGGTGGACATAGGCCTGCGCCGTCGCCCCCGTAGCCGGATCTTCGGCGGTTTGACCGGCGATAATACCGGCCAGATAATTGGCTCTCGAACCGGTGGTCAACATATAGATGCCGGTCAGCACCCCGGTAGCGCCTGGGATATTCAGTCGGGTAATCTGTGCCATGGCAACCGGGTCGATAAACAGTTCGGCAAGCGCGGGACAATACCATATGAGCGCCCGACCTGCGTCGATATGCCCCGATTAAGTATTTATACCTCATATAATTCTAGAGGCAAGCCATCGGGATCGCTGAAAAAAGTGAAGCGTGACTGGGTATAAGGATCGATGCGTACCGGCTCGCAAACTACGCCAGCAGCCTGCAAATGCTCGATGGCCTGCTCGATGTCCTCGACGCTGAATGCCAGATGGCGCAGACCACAGGCTTCCGGCCGACTGACACGAGCCGGGGGGGACGGGAAGGAAAACAGTTCGATGCTGTATTGACCATTGAGTGCCAGATCGGCCTTCCAGGAGTCACGCTCCTCGCGGTAAAACTCGCCGAGTAAGGTGAAACCCAAGATATCGCAATAAAAATGCTTACTGGCCGCATAGTCCGAACCAATGACGGCAATGTGGTGTATCTGACGGAGTGCCAACATAGTGTGTCTCATTATCGGTGTGATAAAGCACGGTATCCAGCGGCAGTGGCGACGTCAACGACAAAAAGCCCCGCTTACAAGACGGGGCCGTCATTCAGAAATCAGCAACGCAACAGGCAGATCAGGCTTTAAGATCGGCCAGTGCAGCACCGTAGTTGATGTGCAGCACCTGCCCATCCACCACCAGCACCGGTACGCTCTGTACCCCGTTTTTTTCTGCTTCGGCGAGACGCGCCGGTTTTTCACCCAGATGCACCACATCCACCTGCACATCCTGGCTCAACAACTGCTGCTCTGCGCTGACGCAAACGGAATAACCTGCATGGTAGAAAACGGCCTTGGTCATGATAATTCTCCTTGATTCTGACTATGTGGGCGAAATTAACTCGCACATTTAGTTTTGATTCAAAACCAAATGCACAATAAATCCTCCATCCCGACTTGTTAATATAGTTTTCAATCGATACTATTTTCCCACGCTAGCGAGGATGACATATTGAGACTGTTTGATTTACTGGAGCGGCTAAATAGCCTGCAACGCAGCTGGATGCGTAGCCATGAAGAGCTGAAAAGCCTGCCCCCGGTGCAATTGAGTGCGTTGTACTACCTGGCGCGCTGCAACCATTACTCCAACACGCCAATGGCGGTGGCGGAATATCTTGGCCTGACCAAAGGCACGGTATCGCAATCGCTGAAAAAGCTGGAAAGTAACGGGATGATAGCCCGCACTGCGGACGAGAAGGACCGACGCAGCGTCAGGCTAAAGCTGACCGACAAATCACGCGTATTGATGGATGCCCTGTTCCCACCGGCCTATTTACAGGATGCGCAGGATGCCATGCAGCAGGATGGCGGGCAGTTAGTGGAGTTGCTGACGCAGTTGTTACGCCAGTTACAAAAGCAGGATGATAACGTGGCGTTATTCGGCGAATGCCATCGCTGCCGCTACCACCAACGGCAGGATGGCCAACCATTTTGTGGCCTGACGCAGGAACCCTTGCCGGCAAGCAGCGTGAACCTGATTTGCCGGGAATTTGCTTAAGCCAGCGGTATTTTCAGCACCTTCACCAGATAACGCCCGTCCTCGCTCAGTTTCGCGCCGTGGATATCGGTTTCAAAGCCCGGATAACGCTCGCCGATCGAGCACAGCATCAGCAGGAAATCCAGCACTGCACGGCTCTCTTCGGTAATCATTTCGCCCGGCATCACCAACGGTACCCCTGGCGGATAAGGCAGGATCATGTTGGCCGCCACCTTGCCGACCAATTGATCCAACTCGCAGGTTTCTACGTTACCGCGCACCTGTTGCTGGAACATCTGGTGCGGCGTCAGTTTCATTTCAGGCAGCACGTCAAACGCCCGCTGCATCAGGCCCGGCAGATCGTGCCGACAGATTAAACTGTGGATCCCGGCAGCCAGATCCTGAATCCGCATATTGCGATAGAAGTCCGGATCTTCCGCGAACAGATCCGGCAGCATGTTCTTCACCCGCAGGTTGAGATCGTAAGCGCGTTTGAAATCGGTCAAACCGCGCAGCAGGCTCATCGCCTTGGTTTTATCGATGCCGATGCTGAATAGGAATAACAGGTTATAAGGCCCTGTTTTTTCCACTACGATACCGCGCTCGTCCAGATACTTCGCCACCAGCGCCGCCGGTATCCCGCTCTCTTCCAGCATGCCCAGCTCATTCATGCCCGGCGTCAGGATAGTGACCTTGATCGGATCGAGGTACATGTGATCGCGATCGGTATCGCCAAAACCGTGCCAATTATCATCTGGGTTCAGCGGCCAACACTGTGCCTCGTCGATCTCCTCCGGCTGCCAGATGTCGAAGAACCAGCTGTCGCTCTCCTCCCGCAGCCGCTGCACCTCACGGCGGAAATGCAGTGCGCGCTCCACCGAGCGATTTATCAATCGTCGCCCCGGATTGCCACGCAGCATCGCTGCGGCAGTCTCCATCGACGCTACGATGCCGTAATTCGGCGAGGTGGTGGTATGCATCATATAGGCTTCGTTAAAGGTGCTTTCGTCGTAGTCACCCTTAATGTGAATCATTGAGGCCTGCGAAAATGCCGCCAGCAGCTTGTGCGTAGACTGGGTTTCGTAGATAACCTTGCCGGGTATGCGCTCGCCGCTCATACCGCTCTTGCCGTCGTAGATGGGATGGAAGTTGGTATAGGGCACCCAGGCCGAGTCAAAGTGAATTGAGGGTACGTCCAGCGTCTGTTTGATGTAGTCGGTGTTGTACAACAAACCGTCATACGTGGAATTGGTGATCACCGCATGTACCGGCCAACTGGCATTAGCCGTTGCCGCGACCCGGGCGGCAATACTCTCGCGAGTAAATTCATGCTGCGGGATGCCACCGAGAATGCCATAGGCATTGCGCAGCGGACGCAGATAGATAGGCACGATATCGCTCATCATCAGCAAATGGCATAAGGATTTATGGCAGTTGCGGTCAATCAATACCGTGCTACCGGTCGGCGCCGAATACATGCCGACAATCTTGTTGGCGGTGGAGGTGCCGTTGGTCACCAGATAACTCTGCTCGGCGTTAAAAGTACGGGCAATATACTCTTCGGCTTCCAGATGTGGGCCGGTGTGATCCAGCAGCGATCCCAGTTCCGTCACAGAGATTGAGACATCTGCTTTTAACGTGTTGGCACCGAAAAAGTCGTAAAACAGGCAGCCGACCGGGCTTTTCTGAAAGGCGGTGCCAGCCATGTGGCCTGGAGTACAGAAAGTGTATTTCCCTTCGCGCACATAGTTGAACAGCGCCTTGGTCAACGGGGGCGTAATGGTATCTATGTATTCGGCGGTGTACTGCTGAATACGCTGTGCAATATCATCCGCCGCATTCAGAGCGTACTCAAAGAAATACAGCGCCATGCGCATTTCATGCAGGCTGACGTCGAAGGTGGAGTGGGTATTGATGAAAGCATACAACGGCAGATATTCATTCAGCTCATTGATGTCGCTGCACAGCTCCAGGCTGTAGTCGTCCCAGTCAAAAATCACCCCACAAATACGCGCGTTGGACTCGACCAGTTTTAACAAATCACCGCTGTTTTTCGGATACACCAGTTGGAAATCCATTGCAGTCAGTGCGGTGTGAAGCTCACGGATCGGCTCGTCTTTGTAATAAACGCCCGCTGGGCTCATGATCGCGATGATATTCAACGGCTGCTCCTGTCAGTTAACCACCCATCGTCTATACCCTATAGCTTTCAAGTTGCAGCTAGGCGGCCAACTCGCTCATCCCCAGGCACTTACTCAGGTAAGTAACTGGGGTGAGTGAGTGCAGATAACAACGCTGCAACTTGAAAGATGACAGGTATATAACAACATGAAAAAACCGTGCTGTGTACCCCATAGGCCCCTTTTCAGCAGCCAAAAAAAACCGCCCGAAGGCGGTTTCTTGCAACGCATAACAAAACTCAGCAGTAGCCGTAGTTCATCAGGCGCTGGTAACGGCGGTTGAGCAACTCTTCGTTGTTCAGGCCATCGAGCTCTTTCAGGTCAGCCAGCAACTGTGCTTTCAGCGTCGCAGCCATTGCCGGCACGTCGCGGTGAGCAGAACCCAAAGGCTCCGGGATCACCGAATCGATCAGTTTAAGCTCTTTCAGACGGGGAGCGGTAATGCCCATCGCTTCTGCAGCCAGAGGTGCCTTATCAGCGCTCTTCCACAGAATGGATGCACAGCCTTCCGGCGAAATAACCGAATAGGTGCTGTACTGCAGCATATTCACTTTGTCGCCCACGCCGATGGCCAATGCACCGCCAGAGCCGCCTTCGCCAATCACGGTGCAGATCACCGGGATGTTCAGGCGAGACATTTCACGCAGGTTATGGGCAATCGCTTCTGACTGGCCGCGTTCTTCCGCGCCCACACCCGGGTATGCCCCTGGAGTGTCGATGAAAGTGATCAACGGCATCTTGAAACGAGAAGCCATTTCCATCAGGCGCAACGCTTTGCGATAGCCTTCCGGTGCCGGCATGCCGAAGTTACGGCGGATTTTCTCTTTGGTTTCGCGGCCTTTCTGGTGACCGATGATCATCACCGGGCGGCCATCCAGACGCGCAATACCACCGACAATCGCTTTGTCATCGGCATAGGCGCGATCGCCAGCCAGTTCTTCGAAGTCGGTGAAGATGTGTTTGATATAATCCAGGGTATAAGGACGGCGTGGGTGGCGTGCCAATTGAGCAACTTGCCAAGCCCCAAGATCGGAAAAAATCTTGCGCGTCAGCTCAACGCTCTTTTCACGAAGGCGCTGAACCTCTTCGTCCAGATTAATATCTAATTTTTCGTCTTGACGGCTGACTGCAGTCAGCGAGTCAATTTTCGCTTCCAGCTCTGCAATCGGCTGTTCAAAATCAAGAAAATTCAGACTCATAGCATTCCTATTTTAGTCAAATTCCAGTTCCACCTGCTCATTACCTACCAAAGTCCGCAAATCTATCAATAAGCGGTCGGTGGGCGTCACGCGCCAGGTTGCGCCAAAACGCAGCTTGGCCCGCGCATCTTCCCGTTGATAGTAAAGATGCACTGGAATCGTCCCCGAGCGATGGGGTTCCAAAGACTGACGGAGACGGTTCAAAAGCTGGTCATCAATTTGCCTGTCCGTCAGCGAGATAGCAAGTCCGCGAGCGTATTTTTCACGGGCTTCACTGATATCCATTAGCTCGCGGGCGGTCATTTTAAGCCCACCGCTAAAGTCATCAAAGCTGACCTGTCCACTGGCGATCAGGATACGGTCTTTTTCCAATAAATGCTGGTATTTTTCTAACGCATCGGTGAATAACATCACCTCCAGACGGCCAGAGCGGTCATCCAGAGTACAGATCCCGATGCGGTTACCGCGCTTGGTGACCATAACCCGCGAGGCGATCACCAGCCCAACGGCGGTGGTCATTTTGCCCCGATCCGTCGGGTGCATATCTTTCAAACGCTGGCCACCGGCGTAGCGTTCGATCTCCTTAAGGTACTGGGTGATTGGGTGGCCGGTGAGGTACAACCCCAACGTTTCCCGTTCACCGTCCAGCACCACCTGCTCCTGCCAGCGGGGCACGTTGGCGTAGGATTGCTCCACTTGCTCCGGCGCTTCCGCCAGTACGCCAAACATGTCCACCTGGCCGATCGCTTCGGCTTTGGCATGCTGATCTGCCGCTTTTAACGCATCGGGCAAAGAGTTCATCAATGCGGCACGGTGTGGCCCAAGGCGGTCGAACGCCCCGGACATGATCAGCTTTTCCAGAATGCGGCGGTTAATTTTTTTGATGTCGGAGCGCGCGCACAAATCGAACAGGTCCTTAAAGTAGCCCTGTTCACCGCTGTTACGCGCCTCCAGAATGGCTTCAATCGGCCCTTCCCCGACGCCTTTGATGGCGCCGATACCGTAAACGATTTCGCCTTCATCGTTAACGTGGAAATGGTACTGGCCGCTGTTGATATCCGGCGGCAGGATTTTCAGCCCCATGCGCCAGCACTCATCCACCAGCCCCACCACCTTATCGGTATTGTCCATATCGGCGGTCATCACCGCCGCCATAAACTCGGCCGGGTAGTGTGCCTTCAGCCACAGCGTCTGGTAGGACACCAACGCATAGGCGGCGGAGTGCGACTTGTTGAAGCCATAACCGGCGAATTTCTCCACCAGATCGAAGATTTTTACAGACAGTTCGCCGTCGATGCCGCGTGCTTTTGCCCCATCCTCGAAACCGCCACGCTGCTTGGCCATTTCAACCGGGTTCTTTTTACCCATCGCACGGCGCAGCATATCCGCGCCGCCCAGCGAATACCCGGCCAGTACCTGGGCAATCTGCATAACCTGTTCTTGATACAGGATAATGCCGTAGGTCGGCTCCAGCACCGGCTTGAGCGACTCATGTTGCCACTGGATATCCGGGTAGGAAATTTCTTCGCGGCCGTGCTTACGGTCGATAAAGTTGTCTACCATGCCTGACTGCAGAGGACCAGGGCGGAACAGCGCCACCAGTGCGATCATGTCTTCGAAACAGTCGGGCTTCAGACGTTTGATCAAATCCTTCATGCCGCGCGATTCAAGCTGGAAGACCGCGGTGGTCTCCGAACGCTGCAGCATGTCGAAGCTTTTTTTGTCTTCGAGCGGGATGGCGGCGATATCAATCGGCTCCAGCCCGGTTTTGGCGCGCCGGGCGTTAATCATCTCCAACGCCCAGTCGATGATGGTCAGGGTACGCAAGCCGAGGAAGTCGAACTTCACCAGCCCGGCGTACTCCACGTCGTTCTTGTCGAACTGGGTAACAGGATGCTGCCCCTCAGCGTCACAATACAACGGCGCGAAGTCGGTGATTTTGGTCGGCGCGATCACCACGCCCCCGGCGTGCTTACCGGCGTTACGTGTGACCCCTTCCAGCTTGCGCGCCATGTCGATCAGCGCTTTGACTTCCTCATCCGCCTCGTAAATTTCCGGCAGTTGGGGTTCGGCGGCAAAGGCTTTTTCCAGCGTCATGCCCGGATCGGGCGGCACCAGTTTAGAGATGCGGTCGACGAAGCCATAGGGGTGGCCCAGCACGCGGCCCACGTCGCGGATAACCGCTTTCGCCGCCATGGTACCGAAGGTGATGATTTGCGATACCGCCTCACGGCCGTACATATCCGCCACGTGCTCAATCACCAGATCGCGTTTTTCCATGCAGAAATCGACGTCGAAGTCGGGCATCGAAACACGTTCCGGGTTAAGGAAGCGTTCGAACAGCAGGTCAAATTCCAACGGGTCAAGATCGGTGATTTTCAGTGCATAGGCTACTAAAGAACCGGCACCGGAACCACGCCCCGGACCAACCGGCACGTTGTTATCCTTCGACCACTGGATGAACTCCATCACGATCAGGAAGTAGCCCGGGAAGCCCATCTGGTTGATCACGTTCAGTTCAATATCCAGACGTTCATCGTATTCAGGGCGGCGTTGAGCGCGCACCTTTGGGTCTGGGAACAGGAACTCCAGGCGATCTTCCAGCCCTTCCTTCGACTTGAGGATCAGGAAGTCCTCGGTGCTCATATCACCGGTCGGGAACTGCGGCAGGAAGTACTCGCCGAGGCGAATAGTCACGTTACAACGTTTGGCGATCTCTACGCTGTTGAGCAACGCTTCCGGGATGTCGGCAAACAGCTCGCACATCTCGTCTTCGTTACGCATGTATTGCTGCGCCGTATAGTTACGTGGGCGCTTGGGATCGTCCAGCGTGAAGCCGTCATGAATGGCGACGCGGATTTCGTGGGCGTCAAAGTCATCCTCGACCAGAAAGCGCACGTCGTTAGTGGCCACCACCGGCAATCCGCGTTCAGTGGCCAGCGCCACTGCGGCGTGCAGATAGTTTTCTTCGTCCGGCCGACCGGTACGGATCAGTTCGAGGTAATAGCTGTCAGGGAAGTATTGCTGATAGAACTCCAGGCACTGCTCCACCTGCGGCTGGTTGCCGCGCAGCAGAAACTTGCCGACGTCGCCCTGGCGCGCGCCAGAGAGCAAGATCAGCCCTTCACGGTGCTCAATCAACCAGTCCCGATCAATAGTCGGACCGGCGGCACCGTAACCACGCTGATAAGCGCGGGAAATCAGCAACGTCAGGTTTTGGTAACCTTCATTATTGGCGGCCAGCACGGTGAGCTGCGCCAGCTCATCGCCCAGCACTTCGCTTTGCACATGAAAATCCGCGCCGATGATCGGTTTGATCCCGGCGCCGTGCGCGCTGCCATAAAACTTCACCAGACCACACAGGTTGGTAAAGTCGGTAATTGCCAAAGCAGGCATGGCTAACGCGGCGGCTCTCTTCACCAACGGCCCAATCTTGGCCAATCCATCTATCATGGAGTAGTCGCTATGAACGCGCAGGTGAATAAAACGAGGTTCGGCCATATCCAGATACCTGAATCTAGGGGCTCAGCGAACTGAACCCGGGTTAACTCTATCGCGTGCCTGGCCTGGATAAGGCCGGCAGATTACAGCGCCAGCACCCTTCTGACCGGGGCAAAGCTGCGGCGATGATGTTCAGTCGCACCCAACGCGGCCAGCCGCTCCAGATGGAAAGCGGTTGGGTAGCCTTTATGCTGCGCAAAGCCGTAGTCCGGGAATTCCCGATCCAACTCGGTCATTTCGCGGTCACGCGTGACCTTCGCCAGAATGGACGCGGCGCTGATTTCTGCCACGCGGCTATCGCCCTTCACCACCGCCTGCGAACGCATCGGTAGTTTCGGACAACGGTTACCGTCAATCAATACCATGTCCGGCGCGATATGCAATCCGGCAACCGCTCGCTGCATCGCCAGCATGGTTGCATGCAGAATGTTCAGTTGGTCAATCTCGTCCGGCTCAGCACGTCCCAGACTCCAGGAGAGTGCCTTCTCGACGATTTCGTCATACAGCGCCAGGCGACGCTTTTCACTGAGTTTTTTCGAGTCCGCCAGCCCAACTATCGGTCGCGCAGGATCGAGGATCACTGCGGCGGTCACTACCGCCCCGACCAAAGGGCCACGGCCGACTTCGTCCACGCCGGCAATCAGCGTGGCAACAGGATAAATGAAGGGTTCAATCATGCTAATGCCTGCTCCAACACAGCCTGAGCGGCCTGTTCATCGGCACCACAACGGATGCTTTGGTGCAAGGTTAGGAAAGTCTGTTTCAGTTCGTTGGTTTGCGGGCTGCCTTCCAGCAACGGCATGACCGATGCCGCCAGCTTGTCCGGTACGCAGTCGTGCTGCAACAGTTCGGTGACGATCTCACGACCGGCCAACAGGTTGGGCAGCGAGACATAGGGGGTCTTCACCAATCGCTGCGCTATCCAGAAGGTAAACGGCTTCATGCGGTAACCCACCACCATCGGGCATTTAGCCAGCATGCACTCCAGTGCCGCAGTCCCAGAGGCCAGTAAAGCTGCGTCGCTGGCGATCATCGCCTCACGGCCCTGGCCATTGAGCAAATGGACCCTTAACTCAGGTGCCACTTCCGCCTTGATGCGCTCGAACTGCTCACGTCGCTTGGCGTTAACCAACGGCACCACCAGTTCCAGCTCCGGATAACGGGTGCGCAGCAACTGGGCCGTCTTCAGGAAGTCAGCGCTAAGCATCTCGACTTCAGCACCGCGGCTGCCCGGCAACAGGGCCAGACAACGCGCATCAGGGGCAATGCCCAGTTTAGCGCGCGCAGCCAGTTTGTCCGGTTGCAGCGGCATGGCGTCGGCCATGGTGTGGCCGATAAACCGACAGGGAACGTTGAAACGATCGTAAAACGCTTTTTCGAAAGGGAGAAACGCCAACACCAGATCGGTGGCTTTGCCTATTTTGAAAACACGCTTTTGACGCCAGGCCCAAACGGACGGGCTGACATAGTGAATAGTGCGGATGCCGCGCTGTTTCAGGCGACCTTCCAGGGTGATATTGAAGTCCGGCGCGTCGATACCCACAAACACGTCAGGCGCGAGTTCGCTGAACCGGCGGGTAAGGTCCTTACGGATCTTTAACAGGCGTGGCAGGCGCTCAAGCACCTCGACCACGCCCATTACCGCCAGTTCTTCCATTTCGTACCAGGTTTCGCAGCCTTCAGCCTGCATCAGCGGGCCGGCGACGCCAACAAAACGCGCGTCTGGGATCTGCGCCTTGAGCGCGCGAATTAAACCGGCGCCAAGAATGTCACCGGAAGTCTCTCCGGCGACCAATCCGATGGTCAATGGGCGATTTTGCATAGGTCAGCGAATAATTCCGCGGGTAGAACGAACAAAGAAATCAAGGAACTGCTGCACCACAGGCTGCTCTTTCGCCAGGGTTTCGATTTCTGTTTTCGCTTCATCCAGCGTTTTCTCACTGCGATAAAGAATTTTGTAGGCGTTACGGATAGCCTGCATTTCATCTTTATCAAAACCACGACGCTTCAGGCCAACGGCGTTAACACCAAATGGCGTGGCGTGGTTACCCTGCGCAATGACAAAAGGAGGCACGTCCTGGGCAACGCCGGAACAACCGCCAACCATCACGTGAGTCCCGATAATGCAGAACTGATGAATAGCCGTCATACCACCGATAATGGCATGATCGTCAATTTCCACATGACCGGCCAGCGTGGCGTTGTTTGCCAGGATACAGGAGTTACCCACTACACAGTCGTGCGCGACATGCACGTTAACCATCAGCAGGTTGTCATTACCTACTTTGGTCAAACCAGTGCCCTGCGCTGTACCACGATGAATGGTGACGCTTTCGCGGATACGATTGCGATCGCCAATCTCGACACGCGTCGGTTCGCCCGCGTATTTCAGATCCTGATTCACTTCGCCAATAGAAGCGAACTGATAGATCTGGTTATCGCGGCCGATTTTGGTCAAGCCATTCACCACAATATGGGACTTCAGTACCGTGCCTTCGCCGATTTCCACCTGGGAGCCGACGTAGCAGAAGGGACCGATGTGCACACCAGCGCCGATAACGGCGCCTTCTTCAATAATCGCGCTAGGATGGATAAAGGCGGTTTTGTCGATCACGGATTAAGACTCCCGGCTGCGCGCACACATCATGGTTGCTTCGCAGACAATTTTGCCGTCGACGGTAGCCACGCCTTTAAAGCGCGTCAAACCACGACGAGTTTTCTCAAAGGTGACTTCCATGATCATTTGATCACCAGGCACTACCGGGCGTTTGAAGCGAGCTTCATCAATACCGGCAAAGTAATACAACTCGCCCGGCTCCAGTTTGCCGACGCTTTTAAACGCCAGAATACCGGTGGCCTGCGCCATGGCTTCCAGAATCAATACGCCTGGGAAAATCGGCTTACCAGGGAAGTGCCCCTGGAAAAACGGCTCATTTACAGATACGTTCTTCACCGCACGCAGGAATTTGTGCTCCTCAAACTCGAGGACGCGATCGACCAGCAAGAACGGGTAACGGTGAGGAAGCAACTCTAAAATTTCTGCAATATCCAGAGTATGAGTGTCAGTAGTCAAAATACTCTTCCTGTCTCTAAAAACTGATGGCATCAACAACACGGCCTGCGCTGCCCCCAATAAGGAGGAAGTCATGCAGGCCGCAAATTAACAACTCTTTGCGCTTTTGGTCTCATGACCAACGCGTTTCGTTTTGTACCCAGCGAGGCGGGCGGTAGTGATTAGTCTTTTCCGACTTTTCGTTCGACAGCTTTTAAGCGCTTGCTAATCTCATCGATATTCATCACCAACGCAGCGGTTTTACGCCAAACTTTGTTGGGTTGTAACGGAATGCCCGAAGAGTATACCCCAGGTTCGGTGATTGGTCGCATAACCATTCCCATTCCGGTGACAACAACCTTGTCGGCGATCTCCATGTGACCGTTGATCACGCTGGCTCCGCCGATCTGGCAATAGCGGCCGATTTTCAGGCTGCCCGCCATGATAACACCGCCAGCAACGGCAGTATTGTCGCCAATCACCACGTTATGTGCAATCTGGCATTGGTTGTCGATGATAACACCATTCCCGATCAGGGTGTTATCCAGCGCGCCGCGGTCAATGGTGGTGCAAGCGCCAATCTCGACGCGATCGCCGATAATTACCGTGCCCAGTTGAGGGATTTTAATCCACTCGCCGCGTTCGTTGGCATAGCCGAAACCATCAGCACCAATAACAGTACCTGATTGGATCAGGCAGCGTTGACCGATCTCGACTTCATGATAAATCGTGACGTTCGCCCATAGACGTGTACCCGCGCCAATGCGCGCACGTTTGCCGATAAAGCAGCCAGGGCCGATAACCACGTTATCGCCAAGCACTGCGCCCGACTCGATCACCGCATTGGCACCAATGGCAACATGCTGACCCAGAGAGGCTTCAGGTGAGATAACCGCGCTTGGAGCGATATCCTGGGCAGGGGACGGCGTGGTATCCATCAGTTGCGCCATGCGCGCGTAAGTCAGGTAAGGGTTTTTAACCACCAGCGCCGCAGAACGGCAGTGTGGTAAATCCGCCTCGGTAAGCACCACTGCGCTTGCCTGGCAGGAAGCCAGCTGCTCTTGATAGCGGCTGTTTGACAAAAACGTGATTTGGCCAGCCTGTGCCGAATGCATAGAAGCAATGCCGGTGATGACGAGATCGCCATCACCGTGCAATTGTGCATCCAACTGCTGCGCTAAATCAGCCAGTCGAATAGAAGGCATGTTGTTATTTAACCTGTTTCAGCACGTCAGCAGTAATGTCTTTAGAAGAACCTGCGTAGGCAACGGCGTTAGCATCGATCACTACGTCATAGCCTTCTTTGCTGGCAACAGATTTCACAGCGTCCTGAATACGGCTCAGGATTTTGTTACGCTCTTCCATCTGGCGACGACGGTTGTCCTGCTCAAAAGCCTGGGCTTTCTGAGAGAACTGCTCGCGCTGTGCCATCACGTCTTTTTCAAGCTTGCTGCGATCGCTGGCTTTCATGGTAGCGCCATCACGCTGCAGACGTTGCATTTTGGTCTGAAGGCTACGCTCCATGTTCTGAAGCTCACCCGCACGGCCTTTGAACTCGTTTTCCAGCTGTTTAGCTACAGTTTCACGAGCCGGCAACTGTTGGAAAATGCTGGAGACGTTAACTACAGCGATCTTATCTGCTGCCTGAACGCCAGCTGAAGCAGCCATTGCTAAACCGAGGCCTGCGGCACACAACCACTTTTTCACTATAAACTCCTTACCATCACCCATTTGTGTCATATGACACTTGAAGTACACAATCTGCCAGACTTATCCCGTAAAACAATGAGAATCATCTCTCTGTGCTCTGACGGGCGCCTGGCATTTGCGATTCTTAATAACTGCTATGCCCAGAAGCCGGACCCGTTACCAGGTCTTGCCAATGTTAAACTGGAACTGCTCGGACTTGTCGCCTTCATATTTCTTGATCGGGTTGGCATAGGAGAACACCAACGGACCCAAAGGTGACATCCACTGCAAGGCGATACCGGCAGAAACGCGGATGTTGCTCGCCTTACTGTAGTCCGGAATATCGTACCTGCTGGTCTGCGCAGTATTCTGCCAGTTGGTATCCCATACCGTACCCGCATCCATAAACAAGGAAGTACGCACTGAATTGGCGTATTTCTCGCTGATAAATGGCGTTGGCGTGATCAGCTCCATACTGGCGACGGCCATGGCGTTACCGCCCACCGCATCGTCCGAACTACAAACTTCCTGAGGAGTATTTGTACCCGGCTTATTCTGACAAGAATACGAATTGGAGTTGTAGTACGCGGCTTTTGGACCAATGGTATTGGAACCGAAACCACGCACGGTGCTGGAACCACCGGCGTAGAAGTTCTCGTAGAACGGCATTTCTTTGCCGCCCAGACCATCTGCATAACCCAGACGGCCACGCCCCAACAACACCCAGGTGCGATCGTCGTTGATCGGAACGTATTGCACGCTGTCCAGCGTCAGCTTGTAGTATTCGTTATCCGAACCCGGAATGGTGACTTTACCATTGAGCGTAGTGCGGTTACCCGAGGTTGGGAAATAACCCCGGTCAAGGTTGTTGTAGGTCCAACCCAGGTTCAGCGTGAAGTCATCGGCAGAATAGCTGGCCCGATCGGTCTTGTTCGGATCCAGACCCATCGAGTCCAGATAACGCCACATGGCAACCTGCGGCTGCATGTTGGACAAGCCGTTATGCACGTAACCCAGACCGGTACGCAACGAGTTGTTTTCGTTGATCGGGAAGCCCAGGGTGCCATCGATACCGTAACTCTTGTTGGTATAGTCGGACAGGTCCGCGTCATCGGCTTTAAAGTCGTTGTAGAAGATGCGCCCCCCCAAACTCACACCGTCAACGGTGAAGTACGGGTTGGTTACCGACAGCTCGGTGTAAGTCTGGTAATCGTTCTTGGTACCGCTGATACCGACGGAATAGCCGGTCCCCAGCCAGTTGTCCTGCTGAACGCCTGCCTGGAAGCTCACACCGCTCTCGGTGCCGTAGCCGACGCCGAAGTTGAAGGTACCGGTGTTACGCTCTTTCACCTTGTAGGTAACATCAACCTGATCCGCAGTGCCTGGCACACGCTGGGTTTCCACATCTACCGTTTCAAAATAGCCCAAACGATTCAGACGTTCTTTGCCCTGCTCTACCTGAGCATTGCCCAGCCACGCACCTTCCATCTGACGCATTTCACGGCGCAGTACGGAATCTTTGCTGGTGTCGTTACCTTCAAACTTGATGCGACGCACATAGAAACGGTTGCCCGCATCAATATTCACGTGCAGCTTCACGGTTTTATCCGCGTCGTTGATTTCAGGTTGCGTAGCAACACGCGGGTAAGCGTAACCATAACGGCCCAACATCGTTTTGATGTTGTCTTCCATTTTGGTCACTTTACTGCCGTTATAAAGCTCACCTGGCTCAATCTTGGTCAACTGGGCAACTTCCGCCGAGTGGCCGGCCAGATTACCGTTCACCACCACGTCGGTGAGCTTGTATTGCTCGCCTTCAGTGATATTGATGGTGATGTAGATGCCTTTTTTATCCGGCGTCAGGCTGACCTGAGTCGAATCAATATTAAAGCGTGCGTAGCCGCGGTCCAGATAGAAACTGCGCAGGGTTTCAAGGTCACCCGCCAGCTTTTGCTTCTGATATTTGCGATCGCCAACCACGTTCCACCACGGCACTTCATCACGCAGTTGGAAGCGTGAAATCAGTTCATCATTGGTGAAGGCATGATTGCCGACAATGTTGATTTGTTGAATCTTGGCAGAAACCCCTTCCGTGAACACCAGCTTCAGGTCAACACGGTTACGCGGCAATGGCGTGACCACGGCTTTCACCGAGGCACTGTATTTACCGACGCTGTAGTAGAAGTCTTCCAGCCCTTTTTCAATGCTGGATATCGTGGTGCGGTCAAGCGCTTCGCCAACCCGGACGCCAGAGGCTTCCAGGTTTTGCTTGAGCATGTCATCTTTCACCGACTTGTTGCCGGAGAAAGTGATGCTGGCAATGGTAGGGCGTTCCTTAACCTGAACAATCAGCGTATTACCATCGCGCAGCACGCGAACGTCCTCGAAGTTGCCAGTGGCAAACAAGGCACGGATGGTATTACTGATATCATCGTCAGTGACGGTATCGCCTACGCGAACCGGCATGTTGAGTAACGCCGCACCGACGGCGACTCGCTGCAGGCCTTCGAAATGAATATCCTTCACTACGAACCCGTCTGCACCGTATACGGTGGCGCTGCCAAACAGCAGCGACGCTATGAGCAACTTTTTCATCGCCATCGTTGTTATGCGTTCTTCCTAACCTATCCCCGCCCCTAAAGACGAGAAAAATCATTGAAAAGTGCAAGACCCATTAAAAGCACCAACACGATCGAACCTATGCGGTAACTGTAGTCCTGTACTCGCTCGGAAACCGGCCCACCCTTCAGCTTTTCTATCGCCAGGAAGAGGAGATGCCCACCATCTAACACCGGTAATGGGAACAGGTTGATGATACCCAGGTTGACACTGATCAACGCCAGGAACATCAGATAATACACAAACCCGACCCCAGCTGACGCTCCTGCTCCCTGTGCAATCGAAATCGGGCCACTCAGGTTGTCCAGCTTTACATCACCGGTTATTAATTTACCCAGCATTTTGACCGTAAGGCTCATAAGCTGCCAGGTCTTGTCCCCGGCCTGATACAGCGCCGGGAAAGGTCCATACTGGCGAATCGTCTTATACTCATCCGGCAGCGGCAACACTTTCGGAATGATGCCGGCAAAACCCACCGACTTGTCTTTTCCCACCGGCTTTGTATCCGGTATCAGCGTCAAAGACAAGGGGGCGCCGTTTCTTTCGATCTCTAAAGCCAGCGGTTGCCCTGGACCGTTGTGTATCCGTTTCACCAACGTTTGCCAACGACCCAATAGCTGACCATCGACTTTAACGATCCTGTCCCCCGCTTGTAAACCCGCCTTTTGCGCTGCCGACCCCGGCTGCACTTCGGCAAGGACAGATTCTATCTGTGGGCCACGTGGAATGATACCCAACGCCACCACGGGATCCTGTTTGTCCGGCTCAAAATTCCACTGGCGCAAATCCAGGGTTTTGGTCACCACACTGGAAGAACCAAACGGCGCGATACCCACCTCGGTTTCTGCGTCGCCAATCTTCGCCACCAGCGCCAAACGAACTGATTCCCAATCAGGCGTTTCGATGCCATCTACGGACTTAAGTTCCATTCCAGGCGAAATTTCAGCGTGGGCTGCAATCGATTGAGGAGCGATTTCACCGATTACCGGGCGGAAACTGGGCACGCCGATAATGAATACCAGCCAGTAAGCAAGGATAGCAAACAGGAAATTGGCGATAGGACCGGCACTGATGATAGCGGCACGCTGCCAAACGGTTTTGTTGTTAAACGCCTGATGACGGAGTTCCGGCGCGACCGAATCAACCCGCTCATCGAGCATCTTCACGTAGCCGCCAAGCGGGATCAGGGCAATAACATACTCCGTCCCCTGACGGTCGGTACGACGCCATAAGGCACGGCCAAAACCGATGGAGAAGCGTTCCACACGGACGCCGCAGCGACGGGCGACCCAAAAGTGTCCGAACTCGTGCACGGTGATCAATACACCGAGCGCAACAAGAAATGCGACTAAGTTCCAGAGCACGCTAACCATAATCCCTTCACTCCCCGCCATTGACGGATTAAAACACTAACAGCATCAGGCAGGCAAATACAGGCACTGCTGCGGTCAGGCTATCGATACGATCCAGTATACCGCCATGACCCGGTATCAAATGACCGCTGTCTTTGATACCCGCTTCGCGTTTGAACATGCTCTCGGTAAGATCGCCCAGCACGGAAGCCAGCACGGCAATCACCGAACAAATCAGTAAGGTTGTCGGCACCACATTGAGCGGGGCATAACGACCAAACAGCCAGGATATCAGGGCCGAAGTAATCAGGCCACCGACCAGCCCTTCCCAGGTTTTCCCCGGAGAAACTTTGGGTGCCAGCTTATGCTTGCCGAACAGTTTGCCGAACATGTAGGCACCGGAATCCGCGCCCCAAACCAGTAACATCACATACAGCAGCCACCAGGCGCCGGTGAAGTGGTTTTGTTCATAGCCGAACTGACGCAGCGATAGCATACCCCAGAAGAACGGCACTATGGTCAGCAGACCGAAAACCAGACGTATCGGGCGTGAGTTACGCCACAGTGCAGCCGAGCCGGGATAGGACAATACCAGTAACAGCGCCACCAGCCACCAGGCCATTGACAGCCACAGCGACCCGCCTACCTGAAGCAAATGGACCGACTGATGATAGGCCGGAATACTTAGCATCATCAACGCCAGCAGGAAGCCGCACAATATCGCCAACCAGATACGCTGCGAGCGGGAGGTAAATCCGGCCAGTTGGCCCCACTCCCAGGCCGCTAACATGCACACCACGAGTGTTACCAGGGCAAAGCCCACTGGCGGCAGCAAAAACAGCGCCGCGATAACAATCGGAATTAATAACAGAGCAGTTATGAGGCGATACTTCAGCAAAAGTTCCCCCTAGGACGCATTGGCGCCGATAGGTGTTGTTCCCCCGAAGCGACGCTCGCGTTGTGCAAATGCATTCAGCGCACCTTCAAAGACAAGTTCATCAAAATCAGGCCAGAGTACATCAGTAAAGTAAAGTTCGGCATAAGCAATTTGCCACAGCAAGAAGTTACTGATGCGATGTTCGCCACCGGTACGGATCACCAAATCCACCGGCGACAGATCGCTCATGCAGATCCGCTCACCCAGTAACTCCTCGCTAATTTGCTCCGGACGCAGCGAACCGCCCTTCACCAGCTCAGCCAGTTCCCTTACTCCCTGAATAATATCCCAACGGCCGCCGTAGTTGGCAGCAATGTTGAGCGTCAGGCCATCGTTATTTTCTGTCAGTTGCTCGGAGCGACGGATCCGCTCCTGCAAACGCGCGCTGAAACGGCTGATGTCGCCGATCACTCGCAGTCTGACGTTATGTTTATGCAGGCTTTTTACTTCACTGTCCAAGGCGCGGACGAAAAGCTCCATCAAAGCGGAGACTTCCTGCACCGGACGATTCCAGTTCTCGCTGCTGAAGGCATAAAGCGTGAGCGCATCTAAATGGTTGTTGGCGGCAAAACTGACCGCACGACGCACCGATTTCACCCCTGCTTTATGACCGAAGACACGTAACTTACCCTGACGTTTAGCCCAGCGCCCGTTGCCGTCCATAATAATGGCGACATGTCGTGGCCCCAGAGTGGACAGATTAGCCTCTTGTTGATTTGCGGACGACATAACTCGTACTTATTTCCTCAATAGAAATACAACTGCCCTTCCGGAACATCAGGCCCTTACGCGCAAAAAAAGCCGTGTGCCCGACACGGCTTTTCAGTCTGCCTTGCGACAGCCGGTAATCTGCGCTGCGCTATCGGCATTCGAGATGTCAATCAGGCCATAATTCAACGGTATAACCGCTGAAAGGTGGCGCAGACTATACCACCTCAGCAAGGCCTGAACAAACGGCCCCACTGCAGCACGCGTAATTTGCGAACAAAATAGGATAATTGCCGGTATCAGTTATGCAGTGATTTAACCAATCCAACCGCAACCTCGCGCGCCTGGCGATCTATTTCTAAGACCGCATCAATGCAGGACGGTTCCTGCAGTGACAGCCGTTCGAGTACTTTTTGGTTCACTGCCGCAATATCGGTAAAGCGAATCTGCTCCTGCAGGAAAGCCGCCACGGCCACTTCGTTTGCCGCATTCAGTGCGGTAGTCGCCGCCTGACCGGCATCAAAGGCCTCAATAGCCAGATACAGGCAGGGATAGCGCTCCCGTTCAGGTTCGGCAAAGGTCAGCGAGCCGATGCGGCAGAAATCCAGCGCTTCCACACCGGAATTAACCCGCTGTGGATAAGCCATCGCATGGGCGATTGGCGTGCGCATATCCGGCGTGCCCAACTGGGCCAGTACGCTGCCATCGGTGTAACGAACCATCGAGTGGATCACCGACTGCGGATGCAGAATCACTTCCATTTGTTCAGCCGAGGCGTTAAACAGCCAGCGGGCCTCAATATATTCCAGTCCTTTGTTCATCATGGTGGCGGAGTCCACCGAGATCTTGCGCCCCATTGACCAATTGGGATGGGCACAAGCCTGATCCGGCGTCATCGTGGCGAACTGCTCCAACGGCGTAGTACGGAACGGGCCGCCGGAACCGGTAAGCACAATGCGCGATACACCATGACTCTCTAATGAAGAGTATCCCAACTGACGCTGAATGCTCTCAGGCAAACTCTGAAAAATGGCGTTATGTTCGCTGTCGAGCGGCAGTAACTGCGTCTTGCTCTGTTGCACCGCGTCCATAAAAAGACGCCCGCAGGTGACCAGCGACTCTTTGTTCGCCAGCAGCACCTGCTTGCCGGCACGAATCGCCGCCAGCGTTGGCAGCAGTCCGGCAGCGCCCACAATGGCTGCCGTGACCTGGTCGACGTCGTCCAATGCCGCCAGTTCACAGGCCGCCTGCTCGCCCGTCATCACCTCGGTGGCAACACCGTTTTCAGCCAGCAGAGTACGCAGTTCACGCGCAGCGCCTTCGTCCGCCATCGCGGCGTAGGCCGGGCGAAACTCGATGCACTGTTGCGCCATGACCGCTACATTGCGGCCGGCCACCAGCGCTTTAATCGCAAAACGGTCGGGATTTTCCCTGACCACGGCCAGGGTACTGGTCCCCACTGAGCCGGTGGAACCAAGAATAGTCAGTTGCTTCATGAGCTCACTCTGAATAACTGTCTGATGAGATCGGAGGTGCTCCAGTGTGTAACCTTGGCCACCACTTGTCCATGATCAATCAGTACGATGAAACGGGATCTGCGCCACAAAAAACAAAGCGCCGCCCAGGCGACGCTTTGTTATGCGCGGTGCTGATTAGAAATCCATCAGCTCTTTTTCTTTTTCCGCCAGAGCGGCATCCAGAAGTTTGATATAGGCATCGGTCATTTTCTGAACATCGTCCTGTGAACGACGATCTTCATCTTCGCTGATTTCTTTGTCTTTCAGCAGCGCTTTAACTTTGTCGTTTGCATCACGGCGCACGTTACGAACCGCCACACGGCCCTGCTCTGCTTCGTTACGCACTACCTTGATCAGGTCTTTACGACGCTCTTCCGTCAGCGGAGGCAGGGGAACGCGGATCACGCTGCCAGCCGAGCTTGGGTTCAGGCCGAGATCTGAGGCCATAATGGCTTTTTCTACCGCTGAACCCAGGGAGCGATCAAACAGGTTGATGGCCAGAGTACGGGAGTCTTCAACGGTCACGCTAGCCAACTGACGCAGCGGCGTGGCCGAACCATAGTATTCCACCATGATGCCGTCCAGGATGCTTGGAGAAGCACGGCCGGTACGGATTTTACTGATTTGGTTTTTGAATGCTTCTACGCTTTTTTCCATGCGTGAATCAGCATCTTTTCTGATTTCATTAATCACGTTGCGAACCCTTGAAAGCTGGATACTTGGCAGGCCATACCACAGTATAGCCCGTGAATTTTACTCAAGGGAAGCGCGCTCCGCCTGGCGTTACCCGCTCCCGCTAAATTTGTCAGACCAGCCTTATTTGCTGATCAGCGTGCCTTCGTTTTCACCCATCACTACCCGGCGCAGCGCACCCGGCTTGTTCATGTTGAATACGCGGATTGGCAGACCGTGATCGCGAGCCAGCGTAAATGCCGCCAGATCCATCACTTTCAGCTCACGTTCCAGCACGTCCTGATAGGTTATATGTTCGTACAGTGTGGCATCCGGATTTTTAACCGGGTCAGCGGAGTATACACCATCCACTTTAGTCGCTTTCAATACCACATCCGCTTCAATCTCAATCCCGCGCAGGCACGCCGCAGAATCGGTAGTGAAGAACGGGTTGCCGGTACCGGCGGAGAAGATCACCACGCGATTATTACGCAGCAGGCTGATCGCCTCGGCCCAGCTGTAGTTGTCGCACACGCCGTTCAACGGAATGGCCGACATCAGGCGAGCGTTCACATAGGCACGGTGCAGTGCATCACGCATAGCCAGGCCGTTCATCACGGTAGCCAGCATTCCCATGTGGTCGCCCACTACGCGGTTCATGCCGGCCTGTGCCAGGCCCGCGCCGCGGAACAGGTTACCGCCGCCAATAACTACACCGACCTGAATTCCCAGTTCGACCAGCTCTTTCACTTCCTGAGCCATGCGATCCAAAACGCTAGCGTCGATACCAAAACCTTCTGCACCTTGCAGGGCTTCGCCACTCAGTTTAAGCAGAATACGCTGATATACGGGTTTTGCATTGGTTGCCATGGTGATCTGTCCTAAGAAGCAGTATTAGTATTGGGGATTTCAGCCGATGAAACGCGCCTGTGCTTTGTATCATGCCACAGGGCTTGCCACCGGTGTAATTCTGGCTGGATAAAATGGAACCGCCAGACGGCGGCCCCATTAACAGTCATTAAGACTGCTTGCTCATTGCTGCAACTTCAGCAGCAAAGTCATTTTCAACTTTAGCGATGCCTTCGCCCACTTCGAAGCGGATGAAGTTAACCACGTCAGCGTTGTGCTCTTTCAGCACCTGGCCAACGGTTTTGCTTGGTTCGATAACGAAAGGCTGACCGGTCAGGGAAACTTCGCCGGTGAATTTCTTCATGCGGCCTTCAACCATTTTCTCAGCGATTTCTTTCGGCTTGCCAGACTGCATGGCGATGTCCAGCTGAACCTGGTACTCTTTTTCTACCACTTCAGCAGACACGTCTTCAGGCTTAACGAATTCAGGCTTGCTTGCCGCAACGTGCATGGCAATTTGCTTAACCAGCTCTTCGTCAGCACCGGTAGCCGCGATCAGAACGCCGATACGCGCACCGTGCAGGTAGCTACCCAGCACTTCGCCTTCCAGGGAAGCAACGCGACGGATGTTGATGTTCTCACCGATTTTTGCAACCAGCGCTACACGTTCTTCTTCGAACTGTGCTTTCAACACTTCAACGTCAGTGATTTTGCCGGCAAAAGCAGCATCCAGCACTTTGTCAGCAAATGCCTGGAAGCCAGCATCTTTAGCTACGAAGTCAGTCTGGCAGTTAACTTCCAGGATCAGACCGTAGTTGCCTTCAATCTTGGTTTTGATCACGCCGTCAGCAGCTACGTTGCCTGCTTTTTTAGCCGCTTTGATCGCACCAGATTTACGCATGTTTTCGATTGCCAGCTCGATGTCGCCGTTAGACTCAACCAGCGCTTTTTTACAATCCATCATGCCAGCGCCAGTACGCTCGCGCAGTTCTTTTACCAGAGCAGCGGTAATATCAGCCATTTCTTTTTCCTCGGTTATCTCACGTGGAGACAGTTCTCATTCAGATAAGCAAAGGGGGCCTATAAAGGCCCCCCTAACCAACATATTCAATACCTGGTTAATAAGGGCTCAGTGACGAGCTTGCCTTATTATTCAGCTTCTACGAAGCTTTCTTCCGCTTGAACGGCCAGATCTTGAGAACGACCTTCACGGACGGCGGCAGCAACGGCAGTCAGGTACAATTTGATTGCACGGATTGCATCGTCGTTACCAGGGATGATGAAGTCAACGCCGTCTGGATCGGAGTTGGTATCAACGATAGAGAATACCGGGATACCCAGGTTGTTGGCTTCTTTGATCGCGATGTGTTCGTGATCAGCATCGATTACGAACAGAGCGTCAGGCAGACCACCCATGTCCTTGATACCACCCAGGGAGTTTTCCAGCTTGGCCAGTTCGCGAGTACGCATCAGCGCCTCTTTCTTGGTCAGCTTGTCAAAGGTGCCATCTTGAGACTGGATTTCCAGATCTTTCAAACGCTTGATTGACTGACGAACGGTTTTCCAGTTAGTCAGCATGCCGCCCAACCAGCGATGGTTCACGAAGAACTGGTCGCAGGTGTTAGCATATTCTTTTACCGCTTCGCTTGCTGCGCGCTTGGTACCAACGAACAGGATCTTACCTTTACGGGAAGAGATCTTGGTCAGTTCAGCCAGTGCTGCGTTGGCCATTGGTACGGTTTTTTCCAGGTTGATGATGTGAACCTTGTTACGTGCGCCGAAGATGAAAGGCTTCATTTTCGGGTTCCAGTAACGGGTCTGGTGACCAAAGTGTACACCGGCCTGGAGCATGTCGCGCATGGAAACAGTTGCCATGATTAAACCTCTATAGAGTTAGTTGGGGTTATGCCTCCACGTATCCCATAACGCCGACCCTGACGGTGATAAATCACCTCAGGGCACCCCGGCGGATGTGCCGATACGTGTGTGTTATTTACACAAAGTGAGTGCAGTTAAAGTATTTTCGGCCTATTCCGCCATTATCACAAGGAAGATGTGCGGATCTGCCGGCGCGCTTTATACCATAAACCCGCCCCAGACACCAACTTTTGTTGCCGGGGAAAAGGCCGGCGAGAAATCAAATTTGGCAGCCTCAGGCCGGGCTGATACCATAAGAGACTGCTTCTTATTTCTTTCTGTTGTCGGCGAGCACGACACCTGCGGACGAATTTCATGGCAATCTCAATTAAAACACCTGATGACATCCAAAAAATGCGCGTGGCCGGCCGACTGGCTGCCGAAGTGCTGGAAATCATTGAGCCGCACGTCAAACCTGGCGTGACCACCGGCGAACTCGATCGTATCTGTCACGATCACATCACCAACCAGCAGCAGGCGATCTCTGCCTGTCTGGGCTACCATGGCTTCCCGAAATCCGTGTGTATCTCTGTGAATGAAGTGGTCTGCCACGGCATCCCGAGCGATGACAAAGTTCTGAAAGACGGCGACATCGTTAATATCGACGTTACCGTCATCAAAGACGGTTTCCACGGTGACACTTCTAAAATGTTCATCGCCGGCAAACCGACCATTCTGGGCGAGCGCCTGTGCCGCATCACTCAGGAAAGCCTGTATCTGTCACTGAAAATGGTGAAGCCGGGTATCCGCCTGCGCACGCTGGGCAAAGAGATCCAGAAATTCGTCGAGGCCGAGAATTTCTCGGTGGTACGCGAGTACTGCGGCCACGGCATTGGCGAAGTGTTTCACGAGGAACCGCAGGTGCTGCACTATGACGCTGACGACGGTGGCGTGGTGTTGCAGGCGGGTATGGCCTTCACCATCGAGCCAATGGTCAACGCCGGTGATTACCGCATTCGCACCATGAAAGACGGCTGGACGGTAAAAACCAAAGATCGCAGCTTGTCGGCGCAGTATGAGCATACTATTGTGGTCACGGATAACGGCTGCGAGATAATGACGTTGCGCAAGGATGACACCATCCCCAACATCATTACGCACGAGATGTAAGCGCCGCGGCATTTTGCCGCGCTGCATGATGTCACAGGCCGGCTTTTGCCGGCCTTTTTTATGGGCTGCGTATTATGTCTGAAAACTTTCGCCAGAAAGACACCTCGGTTATTTCGCCTCAGGCCATACCGGTGCAGCCTGAATATCCCAACGCCTATGCCGATGAGGAGATCAACTGCATCGCGCTGAAACAACGCCTGGAGCAGTTCCAATTATGGCTGGCGGCAGCGTTCAACGCCGGTTCCAGCGCCGAAAGTCTGGTGGCGGCCCGCAGCGACTTTATCGACCGCCTGCTGCGCCGTCTGTGGGCCTTCTACGGGTTCGAGGATATTCCGGAAACCGCACTGGTTGCCGTTGGCGGCTATGGCCGTGGCGAGCTGCACCCGCTCTCGGACATTGACGTGCTGGTACTCAGCCAGCGCCACCTCAATGAACAGCAATCCCAACGCGTGGGGGAATTTATCACCCTGCTGTGGGATTTGAAGCTGGAAGTCGGCCACAGTGTGCGAACGCTGGAAGAATGCCTGCTGGAAGGGTTGGCGGACCTGACCGTCGCCACCAACCTGATTGAATCACGGATGATCTGCGGCGATGTCGCGCTGTTTCTGCAAATGCAAAAGCATATCTTCAGCGATGGCTTCTGGCCCTCTCCGCAATTTTTCCACGCCAAGGTGGTTGAGCAGCAGGAACGCCATCAGCGATACCACGGCACCAGCTACAACCTGGAACCGGATATCAAGAGCAGCCCCGGCGGCCTGCGCGATATTCACACCTTGCTGTGGGTGGCGCGTCGTCACTTTGGCGCCACCTCACTGGACGAAATGGTCGGTTTCGGCTTTCTCACTCAGGCCGAGCGCAACGAGCTGAACGAATGCCAGAGCTTCCTGTGGCGTATCCGCTTTGCACTGCACCTGGTGCTGCCGCGCTACGACAACCGTTTGCTGTTCGATCGCCAGCTCAACGTGGCACAGTTGCTGCGTTATGAGGGAGAAGGCAACGAACCGGTTGAACGTATGATGAAGGATTTTTATCGCATGACGCGCCGCGTCGGCGAGCTGAATCATATGCTGCTGCAGCTGTTCGACGAGGCGATTCTGGCGCTGGACGCGACGGAAAAACCGCGCCCGCTGAACGACGATTTCCAACTGCGCGGCGATCTGATCGACCTGCGTGATGAAACACTGTTTATCCGCCAGCCGGAATCCATCATGCGGATGTTTTACCTGATGGTACGCAACCGCGAGATCAAAGGCATTTATTCCACTACCGTGCGCCAGCTGCGTCATGCGCGCCGCCATTTGAAACAGCCGCTGTGCACCATTCCAGAGGCACGCGAACTGTTTATGGCGATACTGCGCCACCCAGGAGCGGTCTCCCGGGCGTTGGTGCCAATGCACCGCCACAGCGTTCTGTGGGCCTATATGCCGCAGTGGGGCAAAATCGTCGGGCAAATGCAGTTCGATCTGTTCCACGCCTACACCGTCGACGAACACACCATTCGCGTCCTGCAAAAGCTGGAGAGTTTTGCCGATGCCGAAACGCGGCCGCGTCATCCGTTATGTGTCGAGCTATATCCGCGCCTGCCGAATCCCGAACTGCTACTGCTGGCCGCACTGTTCCACGATATCGCCAAGGGGCGCGGCGGCGACCATTCGATCCTCGGTGCGCAGGACGTACTGGAATTCGCCGAAGTCCATGGGCTGAATTCCCGCGAGGCCCAACTGGTCGCCTGGCTGGTGCGTTGTCATCTGCTGATGTCGGTGACTGCCCAACGCCGCGACATTCAGGATCCGACCGTTATTCAGCAGTTCAGCGCCGAAGTGCAGAGCGAAACCCGCCTGCGTTATCTGGTCTGCCTGACGGTGGCGGATATCTGCGCCACCAATGAAACCCTATGGAACAGTTGGAAACAGAGCCTGCTGCGTGAGCTGTATTTTGCCACCGAAAAGCAGCTGCGCCGCGGTATGCAAAACAGCCCGGATCTTCGCGAGCGCGTACGTCATCATCGCCTGCAGGCTTTGGCGTTGCTGCGCATGGACAATATCGACGAGGAGGCGCTGCACCGCATCTGGAGCCGCTGCCGCGCCGATTACTTCCTGCGTCATTCACCCAACCAGTTGGCCTGGCATGCCCGCCATTTGCTGGCCCATGATTCCACCAAGCCACTGGTGCTGGTCAGTCGACAGGCAACGCGGGGCGGCACCGAAATTTTCATCTGGAGCCCGGATCGCCCTTACCTGTTTGCCGCCGTGGCCGGTGAGATGGATCGTCGCAACCTGAGCGTACATGACGCACAGATCTTCACTAACCGCGACGGCATGGCAATGGATACCTTTATCGTACTGGAGCCGGACGGCAGCCCGCTGGCCCAGGACCGCCACACGGCGATCCGCCACGCACTGTTGCAGGCCATTACCCAGCGGGAGTATCAGCCACCGCGCGTGCGCCGGCCATCTTCCAAGCTACGCCATTTTAGCGTGCCGACCGAAGTCAGCTTCCTGCCGACCCATACCGACCGCCGCAGCTATCTGGAACTGACCGCACTCGACCAGCCAGGTCTGTTGGCTCGGGTGGGCGAAGTGTTCGCCGATCTCGGTCTGTCGCTGCACGGCGCTCGCATCTCCACTATCGGCGAGCGGGTTGAGGATTTATTTATTCTGGCCAACAGCGATCGACGCGCCCTTAACTCGGAAACGCGCAGAAAGTTGGAACAACGGTTGACAGAGGCCCTCAATCCAAACGATAAAATGTGATACAAGTAACTTTTTCGTAGACAACATCAGGACAGAGAACAGCATGCAGCAATTACAAAACGTTATTGAAAACGCCTTCGAACGCCGTGCGGAAATCACCCCGGCGAACGCAGACACCGTAACGCGCGAAGCGGTAAACCAGGTGATCGCCCTGCTGGACAGCGGCGCCCTGCGCGTTGCCGAGAAGATTGACGGTCAGTGGGTAACGCATCAGTGGCTGAAAAAGGCCGTGCTGCTTTCTTTCCGCATCAATGAAAACAAAGTGATGGACGGTGCCGAAACCCGTTATTACGACAAAGTGCCAATGAAATTCGCCGATTATGACGAAGCACGCTTCCAGAAAGAAGGCTTCCGCGTGGTGCCGCCAGCCACCGTTCGCCAGGGAGCGTTCATCGCCCGCAATACCGTACTAATGCCATCCTACGTGAACATCGGTGCCTACGTTGACGAAGGCAGCATGGTGGATACCTGGGCAACCGTCGGCTCTTGCGCGCAGATCGGCAAAAACGTTCACCTGTCAGGCGGTGTCGGCATCGGTGGCGTACTGGAGCCACTGCAGGCCAACCCAACCATCATTGAAGACAACTGCTTTATCGGCGCACGTTCAGAAGTGGTTGAAGGTGTGATCGTAGAAGAAGGTTCAGTGATCTCCATGGGCGTCTACCTGGGCCAGAGCACCCGCATTTACGACCGTGAAACCGGCGAAGTGCACTACGGCCGCGTCCCGGCCGGTTCGGTGGTGGTTTCCGGTAACCTGCCGTCCAAAGATGGCTCTTACAGCCTGTATTGCGCGGTGATCGTCAAGAAAGTCGATGCCAAGACGCGCGGTAAAGTCGGCATTAATGAGTTATTACGCACCATCGACTAAGCTGAATATAGCGGGTCACTATGCCCTAAATAATTGAGGCTGCATCAAGGCGGCAAGAGAGCTTATCCCGATGAGCTTACACCAGTAAGTGATTCGGGTAAGTGAAAGCAGCCAACACAGAGGCAGCTTCAAGTATAACGGGTATAACCCGCTATTTTTTTGTCTTCAGTACGCGAGCAGTCACAGTCTCTGGCACTGTTTTTCGCCATAATCCCAGACCGTGGAATATAGTCTATTTATAAGGTGGCGCTATTATGTATGACAACCTGAAAAGCTTAGGAATCAATCAACCGGAAGATGTCGATCGCTATAGCCTGCGTCAGGAGGCCAATAACGACATTCTTAAGATTTATTTCCGCAAGGATAAAGGCGAATTCTTTGCCAAGAGCGTGAAATTCAAATACCCGCGCCAGCGCAAAACGGTAGTCGCGGACAATGCCGGCCAGGGTTACAAAGAAATCCACGAAATTAACCCGAATCTTCGCTACGTCATTGATGAACTGGATCAGCTATGCCAGCGCGATCAGGTGGAAGTCGATCTGAAGCGCAAAATTCTTGATGACCTGCGTCATCTGGAAGGCGTGGTCTCCCACAAAATTGCCGAGATCGAATCCGATCTGGAAAAACTGACTCGCGGTAAGTAAGAATTCAACGGACTGATACTACAGATTGTACGGGCGCAGCATACTGCGCCCGTATTAATCGGGGCGAATATATTCGCCCCCTACAGGCGACGGGGAATTCTATTTCAGCAACGTGCCCCATTTCTCAACCCACGGGCAAGAAAGCACCTCAGGTTCAGGCTGTTCCATCGCATCGATTTCCAGCACCTCACCCACGCGGGTGGCCCCTTGTTCCTGCAGCAACGCATCAAACGCACGCCCGGCGCCGCAGAAATTGTCGTAGCTGCTGTCACCCAGTGCGATTAACCCATAACGCAGCTCCGGCTGGTAGCCGACCTGGTCACGGATAGCGTGAAACAGCGGTGTAATGCTGTCCGGCAAATCACCCTGGCCGGTCGTTGAAGTAATCACCAGCGCGTAGTGCTGGCGGTAAAACTGCCAGGCCTCAAGCGTGCCTTCTTCAAACAGTTTGACCTCATGGCCCTGCTCGCTGAGGATAGTTTCAGCCTCTTCCGCCACCAATAACGAGTTGCCGTAGACCGTTCCCACGAAGATTCCAACCTGAGCCATTGCCCCTACTCCCCTTAAATTACTTTGAAAATGATCAGCTATCCTGACCGCTAGCCGAGGGAAACTCAACCCTGGCAAGCTTAGGGAGGCTCTCTGTCCAGCCAAACTGTGACATGACGCCCTGCCAGGGTTCATCCCAACGCGCGGAAATATGCAGCGGCTCACCGGTCACCGGATGATTCAGTTGCAGATGACTGGCGTGCAGCATCAGACGTGGGCAGCCAAAATGCTGAGCCATACCCCGGTTCTGGTTCAGATCGCCGTGCTTGCTGTCACCAATAATCGGATGGCGGATATGCACCATATGGCGGCGCAACTGGTGCTTGCGGCCATTTTCCGGTTTCAGTTCAACCAGGCTGTAGCGCGCAGTTTCATAACGGCCAATCGCCACCGGCATTTCTACCTGCGCCAGCGGCCGGTAATGAGTGACCGCCGGCTGTGGGCCTTTGTCTTTCGAGGCAAACTTGTCGGCGATCTTGTCCAGCTCTTCCGTCAGCGGATAGTCAATGGTCGCGCCTTCCAGCACGTAACCACGCACCACCGCGTGGTAGGTTTTCTGCATCTGATGCTGTTCAAACTGCTGCGACAGCAACCGCGCTACCTCACTGGACAGCGCCATCAACAGCACCCCGGAGGTAGGCCGATCGAGGCGATGCACGGTAAACACGTGCTGGCCAATCTGATCGCGTACGGTTTGCATCACAAACCGGGTTTCATGGCGATCCAGCCAACTGCGGTGTACCAACCACCCGGAAGGCTTGTTCACCGCCACCAAATGCTCATCCTGATATAGAATCTCAAGCATTATTGCAGCTCTTTATTCAGCATATTATCCAGGCGCTGCAACAAAACCAATAGCGGCATGCAGTTGGGATCGTTATCTTTCAACGCCTCTTCGAAATAAGGCGTGATGGCAAAACGTGTCGGCAGCGGCGCTCCCGCATCCAGCAAGGCGTACATGCGTGGCAGAAAGACCCATTGCAGCCAGGCTTCAGCCGACATGCTGTCAATGCAAAATGGCTCGGGGCTGGCGAAGGCTTCAGGCTCGGGCGGCGTAGCTTGCCACAGCGCCAGCTCTCGCATTGACTGTTCAATCGCCTGCAAACTAAGGCGAACCTGATTATGTATACTCATCTGCATTCCCGATCTGTTTAAACCATGATATTCAGCGGCGCGGCTGAAAGGCGGCAAAGCATAGCATTTTACTTTTTATAGCCCAAATCCAGCTGAGTTGATGGCCAAGATAGATTTGAACTGGTGGCCGGCACGATCACACGGCACAATGTGTTCACCAAATAAACCACACAGATTAGACAGATGCCTGCAATCACTCCGACAAAAAATCACGCCACGCCCGGCAAAGCCATGGTGGCTTCGGTCACCGGCTACGCCATGGACGGCTTTGACCTGCTGATCCTCGGCTTTATGCTACCGGCCATCAGTATCGAAATGGGGTTAAGCTCCTCCGCCGCCGGTTCACTGGTTACCTGGACGCTGATCGGCGCGGTACTGGGCGGCGTGATCTTCGGCCACCTCAGCGATCGCTTTGGCCGCATCCGGGTGCTGACCATTACAATTTTGATGTTCTCACTGTTTACCGGTCTGTGCGCGCTGGCGCAAGGCTACTGGGATTTGCTCGCCTACCGAACGCTGGCGGGCATCGGACTCGGCGGTGAGTTCGGTATCGGCATGGCGCTGATCGCCGAAGCCTGGCCGGCAGAAAAACGTAATCGCGCCTCGGCCTATGTGGGTATGGGCTGGCAGCTAGGCGTCTTGGCGGCGGCGTTCCTCACCCCACTGCTGCTGCCCCATATCGGCTGGCGCGGCATGTTCCTGGTTGGGCTGTTACCGGCGCTGGTGTCGTTCCTGATCCGCCGCACTCTAGGTGAGCCAGAAGAGTTCGTCCGTCAGCAAAATACCGGCCAGCCACTGTCATTCGCCCAACGCATAAAGCTGCTGTTCAAGGATCGTACTACCAGCAAGGCCAGTATCGGCATTTTCATTTTGTGCTCGGTGCAGAACTTCGGATATTACGGGTTGATGATTTGGATGCCAACCTACCTGGCAAAAAACTTCGGTTTCTCACTGACTAAATCCGGCCTGTGGACCGCCGTCACGGTGATCGGCATGACCTTTGGCATCTGGCTATTTGGCATGTTGGCCGATCGTTTCAGCCGCTGGAAGATTTTTATCTGCTATCAGATTGGCGCGGTGGTGATGGTAGTGGTCTACGCACAGCTTAGTGACCCCACGCTGATGCTGTTTGCCGGAGCGCTGATGGGATTATTCGTTAATGGCATGATTGGAGGCTACGGCGCATTGATCTCCGATACCTACCCGGTTCAGGCGCGTGCCACGGCACAAAATATTCTGTTTAACCTGGGGCGAGGCGTCGGCGGGCTGGGGCCATTGGTCATCGGCGCGTTGGTGACACAGGTATCCTTCACTGCGGCGATCAGCCTGCTGGCGGCTATTTATTTGCTGGATATCTACGCCACGCTGTTCCTGTTACCGAAAAAACAGGGCGATGGCGATACGCTGGGTGCGATTGGTTAATAACTGAGATGATTGTAAGTAGGGTGAAGTATTCTTGATACTTAAAGCATGAACCCCTATAAAAAGTTGAGGGCACTGCGCTAACAGTGCCCTCGGTTCGTTTTATAGCTGTCCCGCTACACAGTGTGCTCCCTGCTCAATCCTTGAAAACTTTTCCTGCGGCCATCCTGACCAAAACCATCCTGACTCTATCCTGTAGCATCATCCTGACGCGGTTCCTCAGTCTTCATGACCCGCCAACCATCCTGTGCCGGCTCTCAATCTCCATCCTGGAGGTGTCCCTGGTTTCAATCCTGAAACATCCTGGCATCTCTTGACGCCGTCCTCCGCTCTTCACTGAGCGCATCCACTTCTTCGTCCTGAAGCTGCATCATCCTGATGCTTCCTGCTCCACCGTATCCCTTCCGGTTGAACATAAGATCGCTTAATTATCCCGGGTTCACAAGAGCTTACTGGCTTGCTGACAGGAAATTAATGCTAAGAGTTATCCTAAATAAAATCTAACCAATTGATCTGGATAACAATAAATCCTACCTAAGCTACTGCGAGGGAAAAATTAAAAGCGATCTCTCACAGTCCATGTGAGAGATCTCGCACACGGACTTCGGGACAAAAAGGCTCAAATCCCCAACGTCGGGCGCAATGCATCGAGGAAATTGCCCAACGAAGCCGCCAGCAAAGTACGTTTATCACTGCCAAACTGCTCCAAAACCACATTGCCGCTGACGTTACACAACGAGACCATGGTCATTTCCGATTCGGTGGTTGCCAGGAATAGCGTTGGCGACAGTTTCAGGCGTTTTTGCGTCACCAGATGACCGATCAGGTTTTCCTGCAGGCGAATAAAGTCGTCCTCGCTCCACACCTGCAACAGAGTCACATGATGCTCACCAAACTGGGCGCTCATGTCGCCAGCATACTGCTGGGTATAAAACAGGTTGATATCCGGCTGCAAGCGCAGCTCGAGCGCGGTCTCTACCTTTTCCAGCGTCGCCGCTGGGGTAAACGGCTGGGGCAACCACAGCACTTCGTCATCACGATTTTCTACCAGGCAAGGCGACGGCACACCGTACAGATCCTGGCTGGCTGGGGCATGACCGCGCTGTTGCTGCCAAAGATCAACATAGCGCTGGGTAAATTCACGCAGGGCGTGCGGTACATCGTGGTCCATATTTTTTCTCGCATACGATAAACTGGCAACCATTGTACCTATCTATTACCAAGGTGACAGCAGATGTCCTCCTACCAAGACCATCACGCCCTGTCGGCACTGACGCTGGGCAAAGTCACCGCGTACCGCGACCATTACGACGCCACGCTATTGCAGGCGGTACCGCGCAGTATGAACCGTGAGCCGCTGGGATTGTATCCGGACAGCCTGCCATTCCACGGGGCCGATATCTGGACGCTGTACGAACTTTCCTGGCTGAACGACAACGGTTTGCCGCAGGTGGCCGTCGGAGAGATCAGCCTGACTGCCGACAGCATCAACCTGATTGAGTCCAAGAGCTTCAAACTTTACCTCAACAGCTTTAACCAAACGCCTTTCAGCGACTGGGAGACGGTGCGTAATACCTTGCAACGTGATCTTTCTGCCTGCGCTCAGGGCGAGGTCAGCGTCTCATTGTTCCGCGTAGATCAACTGGAAGGCAGCCCGATTGCCCGGTTAGACGGCGAATGCATCGATAACCAGGACATCTGTATCGATAACTACGAGTTCAATGCCGATTATCTGCAAAATGCCACCGGCCCCCTGCAGGTGGAAGAGCAGTTGGTCAGTCACCTGTTGAAGTCCAATTGCCTGATCACCAACCAGCCGGACTGGGGCTCGGTGCAAATTGATTACCGTGGTGCGCAGATCGATCGCGAGGCGCTGCTGCGTTATCTGGTGTCCTTCCGTCATCACAATGAATTCCACGAGCAATGTGTCGAACGTATCTTTAATGACTTGATGCGTTACTGTCAGCCGCAAAGCCTGACGGTGTATGCGCGCTACACCCGTCGCGGCGGGTTGGACATCAATCCATAGCGCAGCAACACCGCCTTTGTCCCGTCACATGGCCGCCTGGCACGCCAATAGTGCGAAACAGTGCTCAACAACTGAGCTAACGAGCGGTTTGTATTGGTAAAAGACAGGGGACGGCGGTAAGGTTAAAACAGGAGCGCTGGGCATTCCGGCTGGCAAACGATGATGTTACCACCGTGCGCTAACTATGCCCTATAGCTTTCAAGTTGCAGCTAGGCGGCCAACTCGCTCATCCCCAGGCGCTTACTTGAGTAAGTAACTGGGGTGAGCGAGTGCAGGTAACAACGCTGCAGCTTGAAAGATGACGGGTATATAACGAGATGCTGTTCTGCTGCGTATGGATTACTACTGCCCCTTTCCGGGTGCAAAGGAGTTACCTTGATTACACACATCAGCCCGCTTGGCTCTATGGATTTGCTGTCGCAGCTGGAAGTAGACATGCTGAAGCGTACCGCCAGCAGCGATCTATACCGTTTGTTCCGCAACTGTTCGCTGGCCGTCCTGAACTCCGGCAGCCAGACCGACAACAGTAAACAGCTGCTGTCACGCTACGAAACCTTTGATATTAACGTCCTGCGCCGTGAGCGTGGGGTCAAACTTGAACTGGTGAATCCACCGGAAGACGCCTTTGTCGACGGGCGAATCATCCGTTCGCTGCAGGCCAACCTGTTTGCCGTGCTGCGCGATATCCTGTTCGTTCACGGGCAGATCGACAGCGCCGGCCGTTTCCAGCATCTGAATTTGGAAAACTCGGCCCACATTACCAACCTGGTGTTCTCAATCCTGCGCAACGCCCGCGCGCTGCACCTTGATGAAGATCCGAATCTGGTGGTGTGCTGGGGTGGTCACTCGATCAACGAAAACGAATACCTGTACGCCCGTAAGGTCGGTAGCCAGTTGGGCCTGCGCGAGCTGAATATCTGTACCGGCTGCGGGCCGGGTGCCATGGAGGCGCCGATGAAAGGCGCGGCCGTAGGACATGCGCAACAGCGCTACCACAATAGCCGCTTTATCGGTATGACCGAGCCGTCGATCATCGCCGCAGAACCACCAAACCCGTTGGTCAATGAGCTGGTGATCATGCCTGACATTGAAAAGCGCCTTGAGGCCTTCGTCCGCATTGCCCACGGCATCATCATCTTCCCGGGCGGTGTCGGTACGGCAGAAGAACTGCTTTATCTGCTGGGGATCCTGATGAATCCGGAGAACAGCGAACAGGTGTTACCGCTGATCCTTACCGGGCCGAAAGAGAGCGCCAACTACTTCCAGGTGTTGGATGAGTTCATCATGAACACGCTGGGAGACGAAGCGCGCCGTCACTACACCATCATCATCGACGATCCGGCCGAAGTGGCGCGTCAGATGAAAAAAGCCATGCCGCTGGTGAAAGAGAACCGCCGTAATACCGGCGATGCCTACAGCTTTAACTGGTCGATCCGCATTGCGCCGGATCTGCAACTGCCGTTTGAGCCAAGCCATGAAAATATGGCCAATCTCAACCTGTATCCCGACCAGCCGGCCGAACAGCTGGCTGCTGCGCTGCGCCGCGCGTTTTCCGGCATCGTCGCCGGCAACGTGAAGGAAAATGGCATTCATGCCATCGAACAGTTTGGGCCGTACAAGCTGCACGGAGAGCCGCAGATGATGAAGCAAATGGACAGTCTGCTGCAGGGCTTTGTCGCCCAGCACCGAATGAAACTGCCGGGTACCGCTTATGTGCCCTGCTATGAAATCGTCGCCTAGTTCAACCAGGCCTCATTTTTAACTGCAAACCCTGCCGATACACGAAATCATTCAAGTTGCGTCGAGGCGGCTACAGAATGAATCCCCGGGAGCATAGATAACTATGTGAGCGGGGTGAGTGAAGGCAGCCAACAAAGAGGCAAATTGAAGGATAAAGTGTCTATACACCTACTGATTGTCGATGCCCTGAACCTGATCCGCCGCATACACGCCGTGCAGGGTTCCCCTTGTGTGAATGCTTGCCAGCACGCACTGCAACAGTTGATCCAGCACAGTCGGCCAACGCACGCCGTGGCGGTGTTCGATGAGGACGACCGCAGCGAAAGCTGGCGCCACCAAATCCTGCCCGACTACAAGGCTGGACGTTCGCCGATGCCGGACAATTTGCAGCAGGAAATGCCGCAGTTACGGCAGGCTTTTGAAGCGCTTGGCGTTGCATGTTGGCACTCTCCGGGAAATGAAGCAGACGATCTGGCGGCAACGCTGACCGCCAAAGTTGCAGGCGGCGGCCATCAGGTGACCATTGTGTCCACCGACAAAGGCTATTGCCAGCTGTTGGCACCCAGCGTGCAGATCCGCGATTATTTCCAAAAACGTTGGCTGGATATGCCGTTTGTGCAACAAGAGTTCGGCGTATCACCACAACAATTGGCGGATTACTGGGGGCTGGCGGGAATAAGCAGCAGCAAAATCCCCGGCGTAGCGGGTATTGGGCCGAAGACGGCGGTATTGCTGTTACAGCAGGCGGGCTCGCTGGATGGGTTATATCAGGCTATGGAACAGGTGCCGGAGAAATGGCGCGGCAAGCTGGAACAGCATCGCGAGATGGCCTATGTCAGCAAAAGAGTCGCTAGCTTGCGCACCGATCTGACGTTAACCGGCAACCTACAGCAACTGCGGTTACCGGTTTAATCACGGGCACTGAAAACAGCGCCCTGACATTTAATCGCGTTCGTCGCGACGGCCTGCCACGGCCGACCACATACGGCGGACGTGCACGGTAACTTCTTCACGATCGTGATACAGCTGTTTGGCATGAATTTCTGAACTGATGCCCGCCGAATCCAACGCTTCCTTGATGGCCAGCAGATTCTGCGAAACCTCTTCGTAACGTTTTTTCATCGGCAGTTTCAGGTTGAAGATCGCCTCACGGCACCAACCTTTCACCAACCACTGGATCATCAGGCTAGTCACCTTCGCCGGTTTCTCAACCATGTCACACACCAGCCAGTAAATCTTGCTGCTGGAGGGTTCATATTTAAAACCGTCGGCGCGGTGATGCGTCACCTGGCCGGTATCCATCAGGCTCTGTGCCATGGTGCCATTATCCACCGCGTGCACCATCATGCTGCGTTGCACCAGTTGATAGGTCCAACCACCCGGACAAGCGCCCAAATCGACCGCGTGCATACCGCTGGCCAAACGCTCTTCCCACTCATCGGCAGGGATGAACACGTGGAACGCCTCTTCCAGCTTCAGGGTAGAACGGCTCGGCGCATCGGATGGGAACTTGAGACGCGGAATGCCCATATAGAACGGTGAGTTGTTATTGCTGAAAGAGTAACCCACATAGCAACAACCCGGTGCGATAAAGAACACATGCACCACTGGACGGGTCTTGTTCTCACGCGCCATCAGCACTTTCTGCTCACGCATCGCAGTACGCAACGGCACCGTCAGTTTGCGGCAGAACTTCAACAGTTCTTTGCTTTCGTTGGTATCCGGCACTTCCACACGCAGCTCACCGCCACGATCGACTACGCCAATCAGCATGCCGACAATTGGAGAAACCCGATCTTCCGGTGGTAAATCGCGCAGCAACTCGCCAACCACCAATATCTGGCGGGCAAAAATCAGCTCCCGGAACGGAATTTCCTTCGCCAGGCGATCGGCGTCATCCGGTTGGTAGCACTCAAACAGCACGTAGCCGCTGTTATCCTTTACTCTGGCGAAACCGAACACTTCCAGTTCGGCAGCCTTGGTGGTAATTTCTGCCGCACACTCTTTTTCAAAGCCTTGGCGGCAATACAACGCAAGTCTATTCATGGCGCTCGGCCTTTTTCCTCAGACGCAAAGCGCCAACCAACATCAATACCCAACCGAGCAGGAAACATACGCCGCCAATCGGCGTGATATAAACCCAGAACTTCAGGTGCGACAGCGCCAGACAGTACAGACTGCCGCTGAACAGTACGGTGCCGAGCGCCAACAACGCTCCGCTCCAGTAAAACCACAGGCTGACGCGGCGTTGCATTGCCACCGCCAGCACCAGGATCGCCAGAGTATGGAACCCCTGATAGTCCAGTCCTGTACGGATCCAAACCATCTCGTTGGCACCCAGGGTGCCACTTAATACGTGTGCGCCAAACGCGCCCAGAGCAACAAATACAAAGCCACTGATAGCGGCAAAAATCAGCATTGAACGACTGCTCATCGTTATTTACCTTTATTGAAGAAAACCGGCTGCGGCAAAGTGGCGAACGGCCTCATTGTTCGTAGCGAAAGCGGAACTTTTCTTGTTCACTGGCTGCCCGAGCCAGGATCCACTGACGAAAGGCAGCTATTTTACCCAGTTCTGCCTGACTGTCATGACATACCAGATAAAAAGCATTTTTACTGACCAAAACCTCGTTAAACGGACAAACCAAACGCCCGGCTTCTATCTCGGTCTGCGCCATTACGTTATTCACCAACGCAATCCCCTGCCCATGCACCGCCGCCTGAACCACCATCGCACTATGGCTAAAAATAGGCCCCTGCTGCACATTAATGTGCTGCAACCCCAACTGACGGGTATAGGCCAGCCAATCGCGGCGTGAAGTATCATGCAGTAGCGTATGATAAGCCAGATCGCTCGTCATTTTTAACGCATGTTCCCCGGTCAGCAGGCTGGGTGAGCACACCGGCAACAGATATTCCGCGTATAAACGTTCGGCTCGCAATCCGGGCCAGTTGCCGCGGCCATAGAAAATCGCCACGTCGACATCATCCGCCAGCTTGTCTTCTTCGCGGTCCACGGCCTGGATACGCACGTCGATTCCCGGATAAGCTGAGTTAAAGCCGGACAGGCGCGGCACCAGCCACTGAATAGCAAAACTCGGCGGCAAACTGACGGTTAATGCCCCCTTGGCGCTACGTGCTTGCAGCTTGCGGGTGGCCTCATTGATTGAGGTGAAAATTTCTTTGATATCCAGGTAATAACTTTGCCCTTCTTCCGTCAGCAACAGCGAGCGATTGCGGCGCCGAAACAGCTTCAGGCCGAGGAAGTCCTCCAGCGACTTGATCTGGTGGCTCACCGCGGCCTGGGTGACAAACAGTTCTTCTGCCGCTTTGGTAAAACTCAGGTGACGGGCAGCCGCGTCAAAGACCCGCAGTGCATTAAGAGGTGGTAAGCGTTTAGACATTTATTAGCTACTTTTGTGTAACAATAATCCGAGTGATTCGGCATAAAAAATCAGGCGGCGTTATCTGCCGTGCGATAGGCACCAGACAGCAAAGCGCTACCATTAGTTTTTTTAATCCGAGCCATTATAAATTGTCCGTTGAGCATGCGCCAGTAAATACCTATAGTGGCGGCACTTCCCGGGCCGGAACGAAAAGGGAGTGGGTGTCGAGGACGCCGATGAACTTTTGGCTTGTGGTTGTGATGTTGTGTTTGCAAATTGTCTGGCAATCCAGACGTGGTAGCTAAGCTACTGTTTTTCACTTCCTGTACATTTACCCTGTCTGTCCATAGTGATTTTATGCAGCACCGCAATCTTTGCGGTGCTTTTTTTTGCCCGACGTTATTGGTCGTTTTCAACCATTTCCTTCACGTCTGCACGGTTGATCTGCTGCTCAACGCCGTTGGCGTCTTTATAGCTGATCATCCCGGTGTCGTTATCCAACGCGGGTTTTCCTTTAGCGACAATGGTGCGTCCATCATTGGTATGCATCACGTAGTTGCTGGAGCAGGCGGCCAGGGTAAACGTTAGCATCAGGGCAGAGATAACTGCGGCTGTTTTCTTCATTGTGGACTCCTTGTAGTTTTAAATGCTGTAAAAACCTTTTATGTTATTTAACGCCATGACTTAGTGTGCAATTAACAGCATAACAAACTTACCTATAATTTCCAGCCGATGAATCCTAATATGCGGGATTGCTTGTCTCTGGCGGTAAAATAAGACAGGATCGGCCATTGACTCAAGCCAGTGACAATCAAGGTATGACACCTTTTAATCCCATCGCTTTTCGTAATCAGTTTCCTGCCTTGCAGCAAGCGGGCATTTATCTCGACAGCGCCGCCACCGCGCTGAAACCGCTGGCGGTCATCAATGCCACGCAGCAGTTTTACCGTGACGATGCGGCTACCGTGCACCGCAGCCAGCATCGGGCGGCGCAGGATCTGACCGCACGGTTCGAGCAGGCTCGCCAACAGGTCGCGACGCTGGTCAATGCTCCTTCAGCCGACGACATTATCTGGACCCGCGGCACCACCGAAGCCATCAATTTGGTGGCACAGAGCTACGCCCGCCCCCGCCTGCAGCCCGGCGACGAAATCCTGGTGAGCGAGGCCGAACACCACGCCAACCTGATCCCCTGGTTGATGGTGGCGGAACAAACTGGCGCTCGGGTGGTGAAACTGCCGCTGGGTGCAGACCGCCTGCCGGATCTGACCCAGTTACCCAGCCTGCTGAATGATAAAACCCGCCTGCTGGCGCTGGGGCAAATGTCCAACGTCACCGGCGGTTGCCCGGACCTGGCTCTGGCCATCCGGCTTGCCCACAGTGCCGGTGCTCTGGTGATGATCGACGGCGCGCAGGGCATCGTCCACTGCCCGGCTGACGTTCAGCGGCTAAACATCGATTTCTACGCCTTCTCCGGGCATAAACTTTATGGTCCGACCGGCATCGGTGCGCTATACGGTAAAAGCGAATTGCTGGCGCAGATGGCCCCCTGGCAAGGCGGCGGAAAAATGCTGACTCGTGCGTCATTTGACGGCTTCACACCGCAAAAACCTCCGCACTGTTTTGAAGCCGGCACGCCGAATATCGCCGGTGTGTTGGGATTGGCCGCCGCATTGGAATGGATTGGTACGCAGGATCTGGCGGCAGCCGAGCAATACAGCCGCGAGCTGGCCGATCTCGCCGAGAAACGATTGACGCAGCTGCCGGGGTTCCGCAGCTTCCGTTGTTCCGGCTCCAGCTTACTGGCGTTTGATATTGCCGGTATCCATCACAGCGATATCGTCACCCTGCTGGCAGAACAGGGTATCGCGCTGCGTGCCGGTCAGCACTGCGCTCAGCCACTGATGGCAGCGCTGGGTGTCAGTGGGACGCTACGCGCTTCCTTTGCGCCCTACAACACGCAGGAAGACGTCGATGCTCTGGTGGCAGCACTGCAGAGCGCCATCGACCTGCTGGCCGATTAAATGAACCCCGGAGACGCTATGCTTGCCCCCCATCCCTTTGGCCGCGAAATCACCGCCGAAGCGCTGATCGAGAAATTTACCGCACTGAAACAGTGGGAAGATCGTTATCGCCAACTGATCATGCTGACGAAACAATTGCCGCCGCTGCCAGAGGCATTGCGCGCAGCGGAAATGGAGTTGAGCGGCTGTGAAAATCGGGTCTGGCTGGGGCATCAGTTACTGGCGGACGGTACGCTGCACTTTTATGGCGACAGCGAAGGCCGCATCGTGCGCGGCCTGTTGGCGGTACTGCTAACGGCGGTAGAAGGAAAAACGCCGCAGCAGATAGCGGCGATGGATCCCCTGGCACTGTTTGATCAACTGGCGTTACGTGCTCAACTCAGCGCCACCCGAGCCAGCGGGCTGGCAGCACTGGCTGCTGCCGTGAAGGAAATGGCCGCTCGCTACGCCTGACGCGCGGCTTTCGCCACCATCTTCTTCAGCGCATGGGAAACGGCGACAAAACCAAAGGTAGCGGTAACCATGGTTGCCGCGCCAAATCCCGCACTACAATCCATTCGTTTTGGCCCTTCCGCAGTACTGCGCGATGCGCAAACGCTGCCATCTGGCTGTGGGTAAACCAGCGGTTCGCTGGAAAATACGCAGTCGATACCCAGTTTGCCCTTGCTGTTCTTCACCACGTTGAAATCATTTTTCAATCGCTCACGCAGCTTGGCCGCCAGCGGGTCCTGTATGGTTTTGGCCAGATCGACCACCGCAATCTGGGTCGGATCTATCTGACCACCTGCACCGCCGGTAGTGACCACCGGGATCTTGTAACGGCGACAATAGGCCAGCAGCGCGGCCTTAGGCCTTACGCTGTCAATCGCATCAATAACATAGCTAAAATTGTTATTCAGCAGCTCGGCAACGTTGTCCGCAGTAATAAAGTCGTCAATGCAGGTCACCCGGCATTCCGGGTTGATCGCCAGAATGCGCTCCGCCATCACTTGTGTTTTTGACTGGCCCACATGCTGACGCAGCGCATGAATTTGGCGGTTGGTGTTAGTGACGCAGACATCATCCATGTCAATCAGCGTAATAGCGCCAATACCGGTGCGCGCCAACGCCTCTGCCGCCCAGGAGCCCACGCCGCCGATGCCAATCACGCAAATGTGCGCCTGGGCAAACAGCGCCAGGGCCTGCTGACCGTACAAACGTGCCGTGCCGCCAAAACGCTGCAGGTAGGCTTCAGAATAGGCTGTGCTCATAACGCTTTAATACCTTAACATTACAAATGATGAGGGCCGGAAATCCGGCCCTTGCGGGTCAATCGATCGTTGTAAAACTTAGTGCTGTTAGCGGGTAACCAACAGCGAACCACCGGAAGCGGAACCGTTCTGGCTGGTGAACAACGGCGCGTTAACGTTAGCGCCTTTCAACACCCAAACGCGGCCGTAGTGGTTGTAAAAACCGGCCGAGTGACCGGCATCCGGCCCGATGCCCTGGTACATATCGAAGTGCTGGCCTTTGATCGCCCCACCCACGTCCAGAGCCACCATCAGGCGCATCTCATATTTTCCCGTGAATTTACCCTTGTTGTCCAGTAGCGGCACCTCTGCCAGCAGCGTGGTCCCCGCCGGGATCAGTGAGCGATCGGAAGCCACCGACGCCTTGGCAACCAGCGGCACGGCGCTGGCGCCCCGTACCGGCGCAAAGGCTTCAGGACGGAAGAAGACAAAGGAAGGGTTTTGCTCCAGCAACTCGCGCACTTCGGCGGCGCTGTGGGTGTCTGCCCACTGGCGGATCGCCTGCATCGACATATCCGCCTTGGCCACTTCACCGCGATCGATCAGCACCTTACCAATGCTGCGATACGCATGGCCGTTCTTACCGCCGTAGCCGAAGAACACCAACGGCTGACCGTTGCCATAATCCACATAACCACTGCCCTGGACTTCCATCATAAAGTTGTCCATCAGCGAGTTGGTGTACGCCACAATATAGCGGTCATCCAGCGCACCCGAGTAAATGCCCGCGCGATCGGGCAGACGGCCTTTACCTTTTGGTGGCATGCGGTACAGCGGGTAGCGGAACTCGCCCTGCTGGGTATAACGAGCCTGCAGCACCGGCGTGTAGTAACCGGTAAACTGCACGTTGCCATAGCTGTCCACGCCTTCCATTTGGTAAGCGCTGAGGCCGTATTGGTTCAGAGTGCGAGTGTCGGCCCCGGATGCCATCCAGCTTTGTACCGCCTGGAAGGTAGTGTTGTTGCGATTAAAAAGTGAAGGAGAGGCATATTTAATCTCCATCAGCTGATCCGAGTAATCCTTGGCATTAACCGGTACGCCCCTGGCGTTGGGTTGGTTCACCAACTCCAGCGACTGATCCAGGTGACCATCCTTATATTGTTGTCCCCGGTCGGTCGGCTTGGAAGAACAGCCCGCCAGTACCGCTACCATTAACCCGCTCAGCAGGTATTTGCCCCAACGTCCTTTCATCGCGCACACTCTCTACATATATGATCTACCGGCGAACGATAACAAACGCCCATAGATAAAGGAATCGCCGCCAATAAAAAAAGCCTCAGGGGCAATAACGATGAAAAAGAGCGCAGATTGCGGACTAATCCAGCAGAAAGACTGTTTTAGTTCAATTAAATGCAAAAAGGGTTGCAACAAAATGCACGGAGAGTATAGTGCGCTTCCATCGGACGCGGGGTGGAGCAGCCTGGTAGCTCGTCGGGCTCATAACCCGAAGGTCGTCGGTTCAAATCCGGCCTCCGCAACCAACCGATATTGCCAGAGGCAGTATCAATAAAGTGTTGGATTCGATGAAAAAGAAAGTATTATACGGACGCGGGGTGGAGCAGCCTGGTAGCTCGTCGGGCTCATAACCCGAAGGTCGTCGGTTCAAATCCGGCCCCCGCAACCAACAGATACTGTACCAGCGGTATCACATGAAATGTTGGTTTCGATAATACAAGCATTAAGACGGACGCGGGGTGGAGCAGCCTGGTAGCTCGTCGGGCTCATAACCCGAAGGTCGTCGGTTCAAATCCGGCCTCCGCAACCAATTTTAATGACTACAAATAAGCACCTTAACGGGTGTTTTTTTGTATCTGAAATCCGCCAAGAATCGACCGGGCAGCCGCCCAGCCGTTTCCGCATTAGCCTTACCCTCTGCGCGCTACCGCACCACCGTTGGCAAAGTACGCCTTGATACCCGCCAGAATAGATTCCGCCACCTGCTGCTGGAAATGCGTGGTACGCAGCTTGCGTTCTTCTTCGATGTTGCTGATAAACGCCGTCTCAACCAGAATAGAAGGGATGTCTGGCGCTTTCAATACCGCAAAACCGGCCTGATCGACACGGTTCTTATGCAAACGGTTTATTTTACCCATTCGGTTCAGCACTTCCTTACCAAATTTCAGGCTGTCATTGATGGTCGCGGTTTGTATCAGATCAAACATGGTGTGATCCAGGTAGCGGTCACCGCTTTTGCTTACGCCGCCGATTTGGTCGGATTCATTTTGGGTCTGCGCCAGGAACTTCGCCGCCGAACTGGTGGCACCTTTGGTCGACAGCGCAAATACCGATGATCCACGTGCGGCCCGGCTGGTAAAGGCATCGGCGTGGATGGACACAAACAGGTCAGCACGCTGCTTACGCGCCTTCGCCACCCTCACCTTCAGCGGAATGAAGACGTCTTCATTGCGCGTCATAAACACCTTCATATTCGGCTCACGCTTGATTAACGTGCTTAGCCGGCGTGCAATCTGCAATACGATGTCTTTTTCACGTGTTTTGAATTTACCAATCGCTCCTGGATCTTCGCCACCGTGACCGGGATCCAGCATGATAACAATCGGTCGGTCACGCCCCGCCTTACCGGCTTGTGGCGCTTCAGCTGGCAACGTACGCTCAAGATCGCCCTTGTTGTAATCTTCCAGTAACGCCAGCAGCGGATCATAGTCTTCGCCGCTGCCGCCCTTGCTCGGGTACAAGTCCATCACCAGACGATTGCGGTATTCCGGCACCGGCGCCAGAGTGAACATGTGCGGGCTGACGCTGCGCTTAAGCTCCAGCACCAACCGGACGGTATTTTGATCAAACTGACCAACGCGCGCCTGTTTCAGGTAGGGATCGTCGTCACGTACCTGGCCGACGATGCCCTTCAGCACGCTGTTGAGCTGTATGCCTTCGATATCCACTACCACGCGATCGGGATTGGTCAGCGCAAACTGCTTATATTTCAGTTCAACGTTAGATTCGAGCGTCACCCGGGTATAGGTGGAGGAAGGCCAAACGCGTACGGCAATGACGTGCGATGAGGCAGCGAAACCAGTGCGACTCACACTCAGCAACCAGCTTGCGGCAACCCCCTGTAATAAACGACGGCGGCCCAGATTGTGATTTGAGTTTGGCATGCGGCTCCAGCAGTGGTAACAGATTAAAACAGATGAAAAAAACACCAGTTAACAGGAATGCCGAAAACTTTAACCAATCATTCCGGTGCTGTCATCAGAAAATCTTTTTATGGTTTTTCAATTTATTAACGATTCAGCGCCCCCGGCAAAGAAATAGAGATAATTTCTCACTTGCCATTAGGGCAAGAAAAGAATAAAAATACAAAAATGTCGTATAAATATGCAAATGAGGTTTGGCCGTGAAGGAACGTAGTACAGAGCTGGTCCAAGGATTCCGTCACTCAGTTCCCTATATCAACGCCCACCGTGGCAAGACGTTTGTCGTTATGCTGGGTGGCGAAGCCATAGAACATGAGAACTTTGCCAACATCGTTAACGACATCGGGTTGCTGCATAGTCTGGGTATTCGTTTGGTGGTGGTTTATGGCGCGCGGCCGCAGATCGACGTCAATCTGGCGCAGCATAATCTCGAACCGATTTACCACAAGCATACCCGCGTCACCGACGCCCATACGCTGGAGCTGGTTAAACAGGCGGCGGGTCTGCTGCAACTGGATATCACCGCCCGGCTGTCAATGAGCCTCAACAACACACCATTGCAGGGCGCGCATATCAACGTGGTCAGCGGTAACTTTATCATCGCCCAGCCGCTGGGTATTGATGACGGAGTGGACTACTGCCACAGCGGCCGCATCCGCCGTATTGATGAAGAAGCCATTCACCGTCAGCTCGACAGCAACGCCATCGTGCTGATTGGCCCGGTGGCCGTTTCCGTCACCGGCGAAAGCTTCAATCTGACCTCGGAAGAGGTGGCAACCCAGTTGGCAGTCAAGCTGAAGGCCGAGAAAATGATCGGCTTCTGTTCGTCACAGGGGGTCACCAATCAGGAAGGCACTATCATTTCCGAACTGTTCCCTAACGACGCGCAAAAACGCATCGAAGAACTGGAAGAGCATGGCGACTATCATTCCGGCACCGTGCGCTTCCTGCGCGGCGCGGTGAAGGCCTGCCGCAGCGGCGTGCGCCGCAGCCACCTGATCAGCTATCAGGAAGACGGTGCGCTGGTGCAAGAGCTGTTTTCACGCGATGGTATCGGCACCCAGATAGTGATGGAGAGTGCTGAACAGGTACGCCGGGCGACGATTAACGATATCGGCGGCATCCTCGAGCTGATCCGTCCGCTTGAACAGCAGGGTATTTTGGTGCGTCGCTCACGTGAGCAACTGGAGATGGAGATCGACAAGTTCACCATTATTGAGCGCGATAACCTGACCATCGCTTGCGCAGCGCTGTACCCGTTCCCGGAAGAGAAGATTGGCGAGATGGCCTGCGTTGCGGTTCATCCTGACTACCGCAGTTCGTCACGGGGAGAAATGCTGCTCCAACGGGTGGAAAGTCAGGCACGCCAGATGGGCCTGAATAAACTGTTTGTGCTGACTACGCGCAGCATCCATTGGTTCCAGGAGCGTGGCTTCACACCGGCGGAAGTCGACGTGCTACCGGTTGAAAAACAGGCGCTGTACAACTACCAACGCCGTTCCAAGATTTTGCTGGCGGATCTGTAATTGTTGGCGGGCGCAGTGTGCTGCGCCCTTGTCCATTCTCGCTTAAGCCTTGATCTGCAACCGCTCCGCCAACCCGCTACGGCGCTGGGTCGGGGTACGGATCGCCCGCATCAAAACCGCATCGATGGCATACAGCGAAAGCTGCCTGCGAGCGCGGGTGATTGCGGTATACACCAGTTCGCGGGTCAGCACCGGCAGGAAATGATTGGGCAGCACCAGTACCGTATGGTCAAACTCCGAGCCCTGTGACTTGTGCACCGTCATCGCATAAGCGGTTTCATGCGCCGGTAAACGGCTCGGCTGCACCGACTTGATGCTGCCGTCCGGCAGTTGAAAATGAACGCGGAGTTCGCCGCTCTCATCCCGCAAGGCAATGCCAATATCGCCATTAAACAGCCCCAGAGCGCTGTCATTGCGACCAATCATCACCGGACGGCCGGAATACCAACGCCCAGCGGCTCCCGGCTTACGCTGGATCAGGCCGGCACGTTGCAGCCCCGTCTCAATGCGTTCATTTAAGCCGGCGATGCCGAAAGGCCCCTCTCGCAGCGCGCACAGCACCTGGAAATGACCGAACGCCGCCAACACCGCCACAGCGTCCGCCCCTTCACCCACCAGCCGCAGATAATCACGGTAACCCGCCACACAGGCATCCAACAATGCCTGATAGTCTTGAGTTTCAGCCAGTGGATAACCGCTAACGTCAGCGAAACTGCCGCTGATCGCCGCCATTGCCCGTTTGCCATCACCGGCGTTCACGGCAAAGGCCAATTGACCAATGCCCGAATTGGCATCAAACCGGTAGCTTTTGCGCAACAGGCACAGACTATCGCGTACCGCAGCTTCCGCCTGGGCAGTTTGCCCCTGCAGCAGGCAGCCGGTCAGCCGCGTAAGTTGCTGCGCACGCGTCACGCTGTAACCTTGCTCGGCAAAGCGGCAAATATCTCCCAGTACCGCCCCGGCCTCTACCGAAGCCAGTTGATCGCGATCGCCCAGGAAAATCACCCGTGCCTGAGTGGGCAAGGCGGCAATCAAACGCGCCATCATAGGCAGGTCGACCATGGAGGCCTCATCGACGACCAGTACGTCCAGATGCAGCCGGTTGCCACTGTGATAACGCATACGCTGACTGTTGGGCTGAGCGCCCAGCAGACGATGCAACGTGGAAGCTTCGGTAGGGAACAGCGCACGCTGCTCCAGGGTTAGCGTCAGCTGCTTGCTGGCACTGCCCAGGGATTCGGTTAAACGCGCCGCCGCTTTGCCGGTAGGAGCCGCCAGCTGGATGCGCAAACGCCTCCCTTCGTCGAACTGCACCAGCGCCGCCAGTAATTTAGCGACCGTGGTGGTCTTACCGGTGCCCGGTCCACCCGAAATCACCGCAATACGTCGCGTGGCGGCCACCGCGGCAGCAATTTTCTGCCAGTCGGGTTCATCGGTCGCCTCACCAAATAATTGGTCGAGAATAGCACGCAGCTCGGTCTCTTCGACCGCCTGAGGTAGACTGTCGCTACTGATACTGTCGCCTCTAATAAAGGCGGCAACCTCACCCTCGTTCTGCCACATGCGCTGCAGATACAAGCGCTGCTGTTGCAACACCATCGGCATCGCGGTACTGCCATCACCCACCGCCGCACTGGCCGACAGCCGCCGTTGCCAACCGGCCACATCCAACTGCCCTGCCGCCACCCACGCAGCCTGCGCCAGCTCCGGATGACGTCCGTCAAAAAGGTTTTCCGGCAGCAGTTGCTCTAGCATCAGGCAAACGTGACCCGCGCCAGCCTCCGCGCTGAGGCAGGCAGCAGCCAGCAGCATCTCAGGCTCATCCGCTCCAGCGACTACGCGGGCGAACTGCAAATCCAGTGGGCGTAACACGCCAAGCGCCTGTGCCTGTTCCAGTAGAGCGATCATGATGCATCCCCCACCGCAACGGTTTTACCACTGAATAACAAATCCATGCCTTCCACCAATGGCTCCTGAGGGCGGCAGGTAAAAATGCCGCTGCCCGGATGCTGTGCATCTACACCGCGCAGGAACAGATAAATCACCCCGCCGAAGTGCCGCTGATAATCATAATCCGGCAATCGATGGCGCAGATAGCGGTGCAGTGCCAGCGTGTATAGCTGGTACTGCAAGTCGTAACGATGTTCCGCCATCGCCTGTTCCATCGCCGGTTGGGTATAGGCGCTGCTGTCTTCGCCCAACCAGTTGGATTTGTAATCCAGCAGGTAATATTTCCCCTGCCAGCAGAACACCAGGTCGATAAATCCTTTCAGCATCCCCTGCACCTGTTGGAAATCCAACTCAGGGCAACGGGCAGAAAGTGGATCGTAACTTTTCACCAGATTATCCAGCTCACGCGCCTGCAACAGCTGCTCGATCGGCAGATAAAACTGCAGCTCAGCCTGCTTATACTGCGGGGCCAGCGCTGACAAAGCGACGCCGGTATCATTAAGCGGGGTGTTTAACAGCACCTGCATCCACGCCAGCAGTATCGGTTGCCAGTGTTCGCCAAATCCTTGTTTTTGCAACTGCTCCAACATCCACGCCTCATCGAGCGGTTGGGTAAAGTCGATCGTTTCAAACAGGCTGTGCAGGAAGGTTCCCGGCCCGGCGCCACGTGGAAAGGTATGCGGTGTGAGCGCTGGCTCACTGTCCTGCGCCTGCTCGCCGGCGGCATCAACATCCAACCTTGGCAACAAATCCTGCATCAGGCTCGTGCCGTGCTGTTGCAGACCGGTATAGCTGGTCACCCGCCAGAAATCCTGCACCTGGCGTGAGAAATGTTTCGCCGCCAGCTCGGTCAAGTCTGGCGTTTGCGGCTGCCAAGGGTACTCGTCCAGAGTTTCGACCCGCGATAGCGCAACACCATCGACGGCCAATTGTTGCAGACATTGCTGCAGATAAGCCGCATCGCCGGCCTGACCGGCCTGCACCAGATAGCCCAGCGCGCTGCGGTGTAAATCGCTATCACCCTGCTTTTTGCGGGTCCCCTGTATCAACGGCGCAATGCCGATACTGCAGTGGTATACCGAACGGGTCAGCGCGACATACAACAGGCGCAGATCTTCCGCCAGCCGCTCCTCCTCCGCCCATTCGATACTTTGCTCATCGGCGTTGAGGTCAAGCAGGGCCTGAAAGCTGTGACGATCGTGGTACAGCACCTGCTGCTGCTGGCGGAAATTGCCGACAAACGGCAGCCAAACCAGGTCGAACTCCAGCCCTTTGGATTTATGGATGGTGATCACCTGCACCAAATGGCGGTCGCTTTCCAGCCGTAGCTGCTGGTTGTCGGACTGCCGATTCGGCTGAGCAATCTGCTGCGCCAGCCAACGCACCAGTGCATGTTCGCTGTCGAGCTGTGCGGAGGCTTCCTGCAATAGCTCGCCCAGATGCATCACATCGGTCAACCGGCGCTCACCGCCGAGGCTGGCCAACAGGTTTTCTGCCAGATGGCGCTGGTTCATCACCTCACGCAGCATCGGCAACACGCCGCGACGCAGCCACAGCGTGCGATATTTATCGAACTCATTGACTAAGGCATCCCAGGCACGCTCATCCTGGTTCAAGCCGTCCAGCGCCTGCGCGTCCAGCCCCATCAGCCCTGTCGCCATGGCACTGCGCAGCGTACGTTCCTGCTCCGGTGCCAACACTGCCTGAAGCAGCCACAGCAAATCCTTGGCTTCTGGCGTATCGAACACGCTGTCGCGGTTGGACAGATAAACCGAAGGGATCGCCAGTGCACTCAGGGCGTCGCGCACTAATGCCGCCTCATTGCGGCTGCGCACCAGCACGGTAATGTCTGACGCCTCTACCGCCCGCCGTTTTTCGCCTTCGACCAGCCAGGCCTGCTGGTTTTGCCCGGCGCTGAGCCAGTCGCGGATTTGCGTGGCGCACAGACGTGCCATTAATTGTTGGTACTCACTAACGCCGACACCTTCCCCCTGTTGCAGCCAGAATTGCATCGCAGGCTGCGGCTGGTTGTGCAGCTCAAACGCCAGCCCCCGATTTTTCTCGGCGGCGACCACCTCAACAAAGGGAATTTGGCCAAACAGGAAAGGTTTTTCCACCTGCGCAAACAGATGATTAACGCTTTCCACCATCGCCGGTGAGGAGCGCCAGTTGGTTTCGAGCGTATAGTGGGCGCTTACCTCTGAACGGGCGCGCATATAAGTAAAGATATCGGCACCACGGAAAGCGTAAATTGCCTGCTTGGGATCGCCGATCAGCAGCAGGCCGCATTCCGGCCTGCCGACATAGAGTTTTTGGAAGATGCGGTATTGCTGTGGATCGGTATCCTGGAACTCATCGATCATCGCCACCGAGTAACGCTGGCGGATCGCCTGTGCCAAACGTTCACCCCCGTCACTCTGCAATGCACTGTCCAGCCGACTTAACAGGTCGTCAAAACCCAGCTCAGCCCGCTGACGTTTCTCCTGCTGAATGGACAAACGTATCTCGCTCAGCGCCCGCGCCATGATCAAATCACGCAGCGTCAGAGGTTCATCGAACAGTTCGTCGATCGCCACAAACAATGCATGGCGCGGCGGTTCGCCTTTTTTAGTTTTCTCCAGCAGTACCGACTGACGGAATTTATCCAGCTCTTTCGGCAACTGATAGTCTTGGGTTTCCAGCACCACCCATTCACCGACTTTGTGCAACCAGTTAGGCAGGTTTTTGCTGCTGTAACTGCGCTTATCAACGCCGGACTGGCTGATCAACGCTTCCAGCTCGCCCGCTGCCGCCAGCCACTGCACTTTAATGGCGTCAATACGCGCCACGATTTGCTCATGGCGCATCAGCACCGTTTCTTCATCCTTCGGCGGCCGACGCAGCATGGGCGCTTCGCCATGCAGATAACCGGAAAGATCGGCCAGCAGCGCTTCCGGGCCGCTCCACTCCTGGCTCACCGCCCGGGCCACTCCGATCGGCAACGGATAACAATGGCGACGCCAAAAGTCCGCACAGGCCTGACGGCGCAGCGGCAGTTCATCCTGCACCAGCGTTTGCTCAAACAGAATGCCGGACTCGAAGGCGTTGTGGGTCAGCATACGCTGGCAAAAACCGTGGATGGTATAGATTGCCGCTTCGTCCATCTGCCGTTCGGCGGCCAGCAGTTGCGCGGCAGCATCCGGCAGATCGTCAATTTCCGCCATTAATGCATTAAATAATGGGTCTTTACTGCTGCCACGCACGCAGGCAATGCGTAAGCCATGGATATTGCTGCGGATACGTCCACGCAGCTCCTCAGTGGCGGCCTCGGTAAAGGTCACCACCAGGATCTCCTCTACCGTCAGCGGCCGGGGAAAGGCTGCCGCCTGGCCCAAGCCAAGCAGCAGACGCAGATATAACGCACCAATGGTAAAGGTTTTACCGGTCCCCGCCGACGCTTCTATCAACCGCTCGCCAAACAGCGGCAACGTTAGCGGGTCAAGTCGCTGCGGAGTGGTCCCTGTCATGGCATCGCCACCTTACGCGGCAAGGTTTTCTGCAGCGCAGAGGCGTTTGGATACGTTACCCAGTTCGGCTGTACGGCGTAATCCGCCTTCTCTTGCCCACTGCCGCTCACCTGCGACAACACCGCCAGCCCCTGCGGCTTAATCACCGCCTGGTGGAAATAATCCGCCAGTTTGGTCGGCGTCAACTGCTTGATCTGCTCAATCAGCTTATGACGGGTATCAAATGCGAAGTTGCCACGGTCAAAGTCATTGGAGAAGCGGCCGGCTTCTTCGCTCAGGGTCTGCGGACGCTGCTTCAGCTCGTTGATCATCGCTTGCTTATACTGCTCGAAGTCCGCTTCTTTCATCTCGCGCAGGCGTTTCTCGGTTTTCGGGTAGAAATCCTGATAGCGCTGATACAGGTACGCCGGTTGCTTGCTGTTACTTTGCAGCAGGAAACCAATGCCCCACTGACGGCCGACGGACATCGGGAAAGCAAACACCGCGTAGCCAAGTTGTTCCTGAGTACGCAGCTGGCTGTAGAACCATGGCTGGATAATTTGGCCCAGCAACGAGCTGTAAGCCATACCGGTCACTTCGTCGTAGCCGGTCGGCACATACACTGCCGCCAGCGCCGAGTCGGTGCTGCTACCTGCCCGCTGCAGATTGGCCAACTGGTTTTTAGTCACTTCAACGTCTTCGCCGTGCCACCATTCAATGCCGGTACAACCCAGACGGTGTTTCAGCGTGGAGGCCAGGGTATCCACCTGCTGCTTGCTCATATTGCCCACCACCAACAACTCCGGTGTTGCCTCAGCCAGCAGGCTGTCACGGTAGGTCAGCACATCTCTCAGCGTCAGGGTTTTCAGCACCTCACGGCGCTCACTGCGTTCTGAGTAAGGCACGCGAGAAACCATCTGCACCGGTTGGATAGCCAGTTCAAACGCTTTGCCTTTCTCGGCCGAATCCAGCTGTTCCAGATACCAGGATTTGGCCTGCGTCAGTTGATCTTCGGTCGGTGTGAAACTGGAGTAGCCCTCGATCAGCGAGGTCAGCAATTGCGGCAGACGCTGGGTAAAACCATTGGCGTTGAACTCCAGACCGTTGTTCGGCGAGGTTGAGAAACTCAGCCCGCCAACCGAAGCCTGATAGCTCAGTTGGTCCAGTGATATCCCGGCCAGATAGTCAGTCAAAGAGAACAACACCTGGTTGCGTGCAGAATCCATGGTTTTTGCATTGCGGAATACCACTGTGACGTCAGCCTTCGGCTCGTCGGCAAAGTAACGGCTCGGCATATACAACACACGCAGACCCGGTTGGTCGACCACCATCTCCGGTTTTTTAAACTCGTGCGAAGGTTTGGTCAGGCTGAAATCATCTGGAATATACGGGTTCAGCGTAGGTAACGACAGGCTGATCCCTTTACCCAGTTGCTGCCACTGCTCAAAGCGCTGCTGAGTGATTTTATCGACCTGATACGGCGCATTGACGAAGTAGGCCATCTTGTTATGCGGCTCATTCGGGCTGACGAACCAGATACGCGCATTTTGTGGCGTCATGGCGTCCAGACGTTCGGCAATGGCTTTGACGTCATAGCGGTCGGCCAGATAAGGCGAATCCAGCGTATGTTCGACCGGCACGCGCAGCATGGTATCCACCAGCCATTCGATGTAGTCCATATCACGGGTGATCGACGGATAGCGGAAATCCAGATTCAGGACGTGGGAAATCTCATCAAAATAGCTTTGCTTAATACCTTCGCTGCGCAACATTTTCAGATAGTTGAAGATGGCCGCAACCACTTCGTCACGCTTGGCCAGGCCTTTATCGGTCAGCGAGACGCTGATCGAGAATACGCCGCCGTTGCGATCGACCATAGGATCGGCCCCGGCATTGATGGCATCCGCCAACCCCTGCTTTTGCAGCCAGTCAGACAGGGTATTTTGGCTGCGGTTGCCAATCAGGTAACTGATGTAGGTATCGGTCTTGCTGCGGAATTCGGCGCTGTTATTGTCGATGCGGAATTCTACTTTCAACTGTTTGCGCGGCTGGGCCGGCACATAATGAATAATGATGCCCTGCTGTTCAGGGGTGACCGCCGGGACTTTGATCGGCGGTACGCTGGCGTCTCGATTAGGAACCTTGCCAAAGGTTTTGGCCGTCAGTTCAGCCAGTTCCGGCAATGGCTGGTTGCTGTACAGCACCCCCATCATCAGATTGGCAGAATAATAACGCTGATAGAATGCCGTCAGCTCATCGTGCAGCTTGCTGCCCGGCTTGTCTTTTAGGGTATCAAGGTTACCGCCAGAGAAACGCGCGCTCGGGTGAGCCGGGTTCAGCGTTTCTGCCCCAACCTGCGCCATGCGCATACCGTCACGTGAGCGTGCCATCGTCAGTTCAGCGTTGACCGCATTACGTTCACGATCGGCATTGTCCGGATCCAGCAGCGGCTCGGCGATGGCGTCCGCCATGCGATCTACCGCCGGGGCCAGCGCGTCGTTTTCCACTTCCAGATAAAACGCAGTGCGATAAGACGCGGTGCTGGCGTTATGGCTGCCGCCGTGCTTCTTCAGGAACTCCGACAGGTTTTCCGGTTGCGGATAGCGCTTTGACCCCATCAGCACCATGTGCTCCAGGTAGTGCGCTAACCCAAGCTGAGTGTTCGGATCTTCCAGCGAGCCTACCGGCAGCGCCAGCGCCGCCAGTGATTTCGGCGCCTGAGCATCGGAAACCAACAGCACGGTCATACCGTTCGTCAGCTTGATCGCCTGGTACTGGCGCGGATCGTGATCGCTTTTGTTGATCTTCTCCGCCAGCGGTTGCCATCCCTGTGCGGCCCAGCTCAACGGTGCCCAAAACATAACCACTAATACTAACCCGGTGATGCGGGCCAACTGTCTGCGCATATCCAAAATGAACCCCTATTCAGACGCCGTCGCGCCACATCCCTGACGTTGACGGCGTACATCAAAACAACACATCAAAATCTATACCCTATGAATTTCAAGCTGCAGCTTGAAAGGCGACGGGTCTATATGCCTGTACGTTATGTAAGACCGGAGCTAACCCCGATAGTTGAATATAACCCTGATTATTTTTACCACCTCCGGGCAATCAGTACCACCGGGGGATTTTACCCGTTGCCTTTCAAGTCGCAACGTTGTTACCTGCACTCGTTCACCCCAGTTACTTACCAGAGTAAGCGCCTGGGGATGAACGAGCTGGGTGCCTAGCTGCAACTAGAAATTCATAGGGTAAATAACTCTATGTAATGCCACAGGATCAGCCTAGGTTATGCCGTGCCACCGGTAACAGATAACGCTCTGTTTCGGCCAGAATTTGCGCTAAATAAATATTATCTAACTGACGGAATACCCGCTGTACATAAGGGTCTTCACCTTCGCCCGGAATGCGTTGATCGCCCTGCCAGGTTTGTAGCAGCTTGCCCCTGGCCTTGATTTGTACCTCTTCATCCCAGTCAATCTGCTGCGTTTGTGGCTGGTAGCACTGGCTCAACCATGCCCAGCCGCTTTTGTTCAACAAAAGTAACGGCTGACACAGGCCGCGCTGATAACCCGCCACCAGTTCGGCCAATTGCTCGCGGGCCTCTTCCGTGCTTAATGCGGCAAAGCGCCAGACAGCCCCTTTACGCCCGTAAATGCGACTTTCACCGCTGCCCCCGACGCAGCAGTACACCAGATGTTCCAGCCACAGTAATATGCCGTCGACTGCCGATAAAGTTGATGGTCGCCAGCGCAGCAGCCCATCGCCTTGTACCTGGTGTAACCAGCCGCTGATGCGTACACCGGCAATGTCGATATCCAGTTCCAGGCTGTGCCCTTCGCTACGTTCAGCGCGGACCTGTTCGGCCAGCTCGCTCATCTCTTCCTGCTGTTTCTGCCAGTAAATTTCGCCGAAGGGACCAAAAGGCAACCCGCCGGCGGCGCGCACCCGTTGAAACAGGCGGCTGGCATCCTCGCCGTCAATCAGGGTGTTCAGTAGTTGGCTGTTGAACTGATAGCGGCTGAGGTTATCCAGGGTGAAGGGTTCTTCATCCGGCAGTTCGGTTTCTTCCAAGATGAAACTGACCCCTAACCGCAGTTGGAAGAAAGCGCGGATCGGGTGGCGGTAGAAGCGCAATAAATCGTCCAGCGAGATCTGAGTTTTCTCATCCGGCAGCAAGGGCTGATTAAACGGCGGATGTGCCGCACCGCGCCGATCGGCGGCAGGCAGCCATTCTGCCGCGTAGCTTTGATCTTCGGTGTCGGGCAGAAAATTCTCGGCAGCGAACGGCATGCGTGAATGCCAGTTAAGCAAGTGTTTACCCACCCGACGTGCGCTACCATCAGCGTCCAGATGTTCATCGCCCGGCAGGCAATAACTTTGCTCCAGATACTCCAGTAGTTCAGTCACCAGCACCGAGGGATAACGCTCGCTGTTATCCTGAATGGAGCGGCCAATAAAGCTGATGTACAGCCGTTGCTGCGCCGACAAAATCGCTTCCAGGAACAGGTAACGGTCATCATCTCGGCGGCTGCGGTCACCGCGTTTGACCTGTTGCGCCATCAGATCAAAGCCTAACGGCGGCAGAGTGCGCGGATAAACCCCGTCGTTCATGCCCAGCAGGCAAACCACTTTGAATGGGATAGAACGCATAGGCATCAGCGTACAGAAGTTAATTTGCCCGGCCAGGAAACGCTGGCTGATGCGTTCCTGATCGAGGCGTGCCGCCAACTCGTCCCGCAGGATAGACAGCGGGACCTCATCGGGATAGCGCGCCGCCAGCCCGAACTCAAACAGCTTGTTCCACTCCCGCTCTATCAGTGCCAACACCACTTCCGTTTCGCCGTCCTGCTCAAAGAAGGTCTCAAGCAGTTGGCGACACAGTGGCTGCCACTCTGGCAAAGAACGCGCCTGCCCCAGCCGTTGCCGCCAACGACTCAGCGCCGCCAGCAGCTCCGCCAGTTGCCCGGCCAGTTCTGCCACCAGTCCGCTCGACTCGTCATAGGGTAAAACGCCCTGCCAATCACCGGCATTGCTGTCCATCGCGTAACCCAGCAGCATGCGTGTAATGCCAAATTGCCAGGTATGCTGGCCGGTCGCCGGCAGATCCAATTCACGCACGTTGTCGTCATCCAGCCCCCAGCGCACACCAGACTCACCAACCCAATGGCGCAACAGGCGCAATCCTTCCTCCCGAATGGAGAAACGCGCCGCCAGTGCCGGCACCTCCAGCAAAGCCAGTACCTGTTCTGAGGTAAAGCGGCTCTGCGGCAGATCCAATAACGAAATAAACGCCTGTAGCACCGGGTGCGCCTGGCTGGCTTTTCGGTCAGAAATGGCAAACGGCAGATAGCGTTCGGGTGAGGCGTTACCGAATACCGCCTGAATATAAGGGGTGTAGCTGTCGATATCCGCCACCATCACGATGATGTCACGCGGCGTCAGCTCAGGATCGTCCGCCAGCATGCTCAACAGTTGGTCATGCAGCACTTCCACCTCACGCTGCGGGCTGTGGCAGGCGTGCAGGCTGATAGACCTGTCGGCCGGATCCAGTCGACGTTTGGTGTCGCTCCTCTCCAGCGTTGCCGGGGTGGTACCGATCACCGCGCTGTTCTTCAGCTCCAGCATATCGTGCTGAATGCCATGCAGCAGGTTATCCGCTGGGATATCCACAAAGGCAAAAACTTCCTCTGAGGATTCGATCTGCGAGAGTAAAAAGTGGTGGTCGCGCCCCAGCTTGCCCCATGAAGCCAACAGCGGGTTCGGCAGGTCTTGCTCGCCGGCGTCGTTAAACAATGCAGAGGCGTTATCAGGATCCCTGAATAACGAATATTCTGTTTTATCGCGATAATGCTGCCTTTTGCGGCTCTGTAATTTCGCCAGGAAGGACTGGCTCTGAATGTCCCCCCAATAGTAGCGGCAGGGGTTGGTGAACATCAGATGAATATCGATATGCTTGCCCAGCGCCTGCAGCGCTTCCAGATAGACCGGCGGCAAGGCCGAGATGCCGCAGATAAACACCCGAGGCGGCAACCCCACAGGTGGGGTTTCAGCTTTATCTAACGCGCTGATAAAACGGCGATACAAATTGGCACGATGCCATTCCGGTTGCCCCAGTTCCTGAGTGTATTCGACCAGTCGTGCCCACAGGGGCGCCTGCCACTGCTGCGCTTCCGCCAATCCGTCAATACACTCGCCTTTCTGCCAGCTTTCCAGCCATTGCGGACGATACACCAGATATTGGTCAAACAGGTCGGCTACCCGGCCGGCAAGCTGGTGAATCTTACGCTTGTCGCCGTCGTCGGTGAGGTAATGCTGCAGCGGGGCAAATTCAGGCTGAGTGAGCAGATCGGGCAGCAGCCACATCAGCTTCCAGGTCATGGCGTCTTTGCTGAAGGCGCTCTCTTTCGGGATACCCGGTAACACCCGGGTAAACATGTCCCAGATGAAGGTAGCCGGCAACGGGAAAGCGATGTTGGCAGCAATGCCAAACTGTTCCGCCAACTGCATCTGTAGCCACTGCGCCATACCGGGGCTCTGCACCAACACCACTTCCTGTTGAAAAGGATCGGCCAATGGCTCTCTGGCTATCAACGCGCTGGTTAACGTTTTCAGCAAATCCAACTGATTGGAATGATAAACCCTAAACATTGGGAGCTCCCTTAAAACAAAATATCTGCCGGTTCACTGACGCTTGCAGTACCAACGACTGAGTTCCGCCCACTGCCGTTGGGGCGTTTGTATTCTTACCGTCAGCCGTTGGCAGGCGGCTTGCGGAGTGCTTAACCCGGTCTGACGCTGCCATCCGGGGGACGGAAGCGGTAGCCCAACATCAACCCGCCCGGTAGCGGCGAAAACTTCCAATTGCTGATGCGCCAACGACCAGGCCTGTCGATACTGCCACTGACGCTGAAACGACTGCAACAGCACCTGATGATACTGTAACAACCCCAGCAGCGACACCGCGAACAGCAAAGCGGCAATCAACACCTCCGGCAGGCTGAAGCCCCGCTGACGCCATAGCTTGCTACTCCGCACAGTCAGCCTGCTTTTTTTCAGGGCAAAAATCCAACCAGCCGCCGGTTTCCGCTCTTAGTCCGATGTCGCCCCCTGAACCATCAGGTTGGGTTCGTTGATATAACCGCAACGGTTCCCCACGGCTCACCTGCGCATCACCACGTACCAGCACCATGCCTGCCTGAGAGGATAACTTTGCACAGGCCCGCAATTCGCCGGTTTGCTGGCACCACCAGCCGTTGGCGGCGAGCCTGCCGCGTGGCCAGGACTGCGCAACACCCCAACTGAGCCCCGAAGCGGCCTGATTGTAAGCCTGTAAATAATGCTTCTCGTCGGCAGCCAGCAGCAAAGCACTGTCCAACTGGCGATGCTGGGCATTCAACAGCATCAGCCCCATCACCAGCAGCATCATCACTGCCGCCAGGGTGCTGCCTCCCCGCTGCCCACCAGCGCTCATGGCAGCGAGGCCATATTAACCGCCCACTGCAGACTGCGCCGTATACCGCCATCCGCTTTTGAACGGCCACTCAAGGTCAAGGTAACCCAGCGTTTACCACTGTCGCCCGCCTTCACCTTGACGCTGAAGGCTTCAATGCGTACTTCGTCGTTATCCAGGAGACGCTCCCAGCCAGTGCCATGGCAGTGTCTCACCCCACGTTGCCCTTCCAGCCGACCTTGCCGTAAACGGTAACCGAAGTATCCAGCGTCAGCGCCGAGAGTTTCCCAGCGCCCGTTGCGGGTGATGTCATAGGCGACTATCACGCAACTTCCCACGGCCTCCCCACCCACTCGGCCAATCAACAAGGGTTGCCCCTGGCACTGACCGACACAGAAACCGGCGCGGCGTAGATCTTTCTCAATGCCAAAGGCTAACTGCCGCAGCACCGACTCCAGCCGATAATGCCGGCCAACATCGACACTATGCTGGCGTAATACCGGATAAGTTTTAGCCGCCGCCAACGCAATCAGGCTGCCAAACGTCAGCGCCAGCATCACCTCCGGCAAGGTAAAACCACGTTCTAGGGCTGGCATGTCGCAATTCCTCTTATGCTCACGCCTTCACTGCATAGCCGTAGCCGCCCCTTGGCAGACAGCACCAACCGCAGGCTACCAGCGCCATTGCGGAGCAAGATATGCCCGGCCTGCGCATTGTTACGCAGGCCATAAAACCCCATATCCTTTTGAGTAAAACCCGCCAGTTGCACGTCCCGATAGCCGGGGCTGAACACATCATCGCCGAGCGCTGTACAATCCACTGGCGCCTGGCCGCTGCCGATGCACCAGGGATCGCCGGTTTTAAAATCCAGCAATGCCGTGCGGTTGCGCCAGTTGGCATCCGCCTGTAACCGGGTGAGAAATGCCAGCAGTTGCTGCGCGGTATGTTCCAACTGCAGAGCCTGTTGATAATGACGCCAGTGGCTAACCCCCCAACCAGTCAGCAGGCCTGCCAGGGTTATCACCACCAGCAGCTCAATCAGCGTCATCCCGCGCTGGCCATCAATGTTGAAAGTCATCTTGTCATTCATGGCGGCCAGTGTAACCCGGGGCAGCGCAGGATAAAGACGGAGTTACCCGAGCTGAAGCACGCCACGCAACCTTTCTATGAAACTGACGGGCGAAACCAACAAAATGCGAAGCAGAACGCAGAAACAACCAAGACGGGATCGGCAAAAATAAACAAGGGCGCAACGAGTGCGCCCTTGGGGATCAATCATCGGGTAAAAATCAGATGGCAACCGGTGCCTTGATGGCGGGGTGCGGATCGTAACCTTCGATTTCAAAGTCTTCGAAACGGTAATCGAACAGCGATGCCGGTTTGCGTTTGATCACCAGCTTCGGCAAGGCACGCGGTTCACGCGTCAGCTGCAGCTGGGTTTGTTCCATATGGTTGCTGTACAGATGGGTATCGCCGCCGGTCCAGACGAAATCACCCACTTCCAGGCCACATTGCTGCGCCATCATATGGACCAACAGCGCATAGCTGGCAATGTTGAACGGCAGGCCGAGGAACACATCGCAGGAACGCTGGTACAGTTGGCAAGACAATTTGCCATCCGCCACGTAAAACTGGAAGAACGCATGGCACGGTGCCAACGCCATCTGATCCAACTCCCCCACGTTCCAGGCTGAAACAATGATACGGCGCGAATCCGGGTCCTGCTTCAGCTGGTTCAGCACGGTAGTCAATTGATCGATCTGACGACCGTCCGCCGTCCCCCAGGCACGCCACTGTTTGCCATATACCGGGCCAAGACTGCCGTTTTCGTCGGCCCACTCGTCCCAAATGCTGACGTTGTTTTCCCGCAGATACGCCACGTTGGTATCGCCATTCAGGAACCACAGCAATTCATGGATTATCGAACGCAGGTGACACTTCTTGGTAGTAACCAGCGGAAACCCTTCCTGCAAATTGAAACGCATCTGGTGGCCGAATATCGACAAGGTGCCAGTGCCGGTACGGTCGGCTTTAGGGGTGCCCTCGGCGAGCACTTTGTTCATCAAATCCAGATACTGTTTCATTTGTTCCTCACGACAGTTGTTGCTGTGGGCGGCGACGATACGCCCAAATCATCATAATAATACCGGCCACCACCATAGGAACTGACAGGATCTGCCCCATGCTGATTACGCCGTCAAACAGGCCGAGCTGGGCATCCGGCTGGCGGAAGGCTTCGACAATAATACGGAATGCACCATAACCAATCAGGAACAGGCCGGAGACGGCCCCCATTGGCCGCGGTTTGCGGATAAACAGGTTCAGAATGATAAACAGCACCACGCCTTCAAGCAGCAGTTCATACAGCTGGGACGGGTGACGCGGCAACACGCCGTATTGGTTCAGGAGCGGCAGCAGTTGCGGATCGGCGGCGGCAAGCGCCACGTCTTCTGCACGCGAGCTTGGGAACAGCATCGCCCATGGGGTATCGGTAGTCACACGGCCCCAGAGCTCACCGTTGATAAAGTTACCCAAACGGCCGGCACCCAGACCGAACGGGATCAGCGGGGCGATGAAATCAGAAACCTGGAAGAAGGTGCGTTTGGTGCGGCGAGCGAACCAGAACATCACCAGGATCACCCCCATCAGACCGCCGTGGAATGACATGCCGCCATCCCAGACTTTAAACAGATAGAGCGGGTTCTCCAGGAACAGCGGCAGATTGTAGAACAGCACATAACCCACGCGACCACCGACGAACACACCTAGGAAACCGGCGTACAGCAGGTTCTCTACTTCATCCTTGGTCCAGCCGCTGCCGGGTTTGTTAGCCCGGCGTACCGCCAGCCACATGGCAAAAACAAAGCCAACCAGGTACATCAGACCGTACCAATGCAGAGAAACCGGGCCGATAGAGAAAATCACCGGATCAAATTTAGGAAACGCCAGATAGCTATTGGTCATCTATCACCACAACATGTCTATTATTCTTCCCCATCCGGGGGCGGCAGGTGCCAAACGCGGTGAAACTCAGCGGGAACACTATTTTTCCGTGGCTTTCAACGCAGTTGAGGAAGCGGATAATAGCATAAGCTTAACCGCCTCCGGACTGGCACGCCGGGAAAAGTTCTGTAAAAAAATCAGTCAGCCCGCGGCTTACTTGCCGCCGCGGATCAAACCGCCCATACCACGACGCTCCATAAATGCCGCCACCTGGTGGCGCACTTCGGTGGTCATTTGGGCGTTAAGCACCCGCTGGGTCAGCACTTCGGCATCGGACAGCTCAATATGCCGCAGCAGATATTTTATCCGCGCCACGCTGCGGCCGTTCATGCTCAGGTTGCGGTAGCCCATCCCCACCAGCAGCAACGCCCCCATAGGGTCGCCGGCCAGTTCACCACACAGGCTGACCTGCAGCCCGACGGCCCTGGCCTGAACGGCTATCAGCTTCAGCACCTGCAACATGGCAGGATGCAGGCTGTCGTACAGTGAGGCCACCCGGGTATTGTTGCGATCTACCGCCAGCAGGTATTGGGTCAGGTCGTTGGTCCCCACCGAAATAAACTCAACGCGCCCGGCCAGATGCGGGATCATGAAGATCATCGAAGGGACTTCCAGCATGATGCCCAATTTGGGTTTGGGGATTTCATACCCCAGCACCTCTTCCACTTCCCGCCCTGCGCGGTCGATCAACCTGCGTGCTTCGTCGATCTCCTCCAGGCTGGTGATCATCGGCAACAGTATGCCCAGATTGCCAGTTCCGGCATTGGCACGCAGCATGGCTCGCACCTGGATCAGGAAGATCTCCGGTTGATCCAGGGTAATGCGGATGCCACGCCAGCCCAGGCACGGGTTTTCTTCGCTGATCGGCATATAAGGCAGTTGTTTATCGGCACCGATATCCAGCGTGCGTAGCGTCACTGGCTTATTTGGATACATCTGCAACATGCCCTGATACTGTGCGACCTGCTCCTCTTCAGAAGGGAAACCGCTCTGTAGCATAAAAGGAATTTCGGTACGGTATAGGCCAACGCCATCAACCCGCCCGCCCAACAGTTTTTCATGTTCCGGGCTGAGGCCGGCATTAAGCATCACCTGAACTCGCTCACCGCTTTTAAGCTGGGCCGGTTGCTCAACGTCATCTTCCGCCAACCTGCTTAATTCCAGCTCTTCGCTGATCAGCCGTTGGTATTCCTGCACCAGCACCGGTTCGGGGTCGACCAAAAGTTCGCCGCGATAACCGTCGACAATCAGCAGCCGCTGGCTGAGTAGCGCAGGCTGAATATCCGCGCCCATCACCGTCGGTACGCCCATCGCCCGCACCAATATGGCTGCATGGGAGCTGGCAGCACCGTCGCGCACCACCACGCCGACCAGCCTGTCCTGCGGCATTTCAGCCAACAGTGTCGCGGTCAGCTCATCGGCTACCAGCACAAAGCGCGCCGGCCACTGGGTAGCGCCCTGGGTGGTGTCATCGAGATGGAATAGCAGACGCTGGCCGAGCGCGCGCAGATCGCTGGCGCGCTCACGCATATAGGTGTCTTGCAGGCTGGCAAACTGAGCGGCAAAGACTTCGATCACCTGTTTAACCGCCCATTCCGCCACAGAACCGGCATCAATCTCGGAAAAGAGTTCGCGCTTGAGGCGAGCATCGTTGAGCAGGTGAGAGTAAAGATCGAAGATCGCCGCGCTCTCTTTTTGCGAGCTGGCGGCAAAGCGCTTGCTGAAACGGCGGAATTCCGCACCGGCTTCTTCAAGTGCCTGAGTCAGGCGTTCGCGTTCGCTGGCGGTATCGAGCGTCGAGGCTTTGTAAACCTGGTCGAGAGACGGCTGACTGCTGTCCTGCCAACCTTCCGCTACGGCGACGCCCGGCGATGCCGCCAGTGCACGAATGCGCGTCTGACGATACTGGCCAAAAATGGCGTTAAGCTGTGACTGCAAGAGGATCCCGGCCATTTGTGTGGCCAGGGTCACCATGAAGGATTCTTCGCTTTCGTCAAACTGGCGCAGCTCACGCTGCTGCACCACCAATACCCCCAGCAACTGGCGACGATGAATGATCGGCACGCCGAGGAAGGATCGGAAACGATCCTCTTTCACCTGGGGAATGTATTTGAAGCTGGGGTGGCTCTGCGCGTCTGCCAGGTTAATCGGCTCCGCAAGGCGTCCGACCAATCCGACAATGCCTTCATCAAATGCCAGTGCGATAGCGCGCCCACGCGGTTTTTTTAACCCGCGTGTCGCCATCAGGTAATAGCAGCGGCGGTCGTTGTCCGCCAGGTAGATGGAACAGACTTCTGTATCCATTGCCAGACAGGTTTCATTGACCAAAAGATCCAGCGCATCTGTCAGGCTGGCCGCCGCGGCCACCTTCTCAACAATTTCTCGCAAGCGCGTGAGCATAGTCGGCTTAACTTAACCTCTCTTCCGGCGATAAGCGGGGGTCTGCCGCTGTGCTGCCTGCTCCTGCATCGGCATCACGGTGACGGCGAATTCTTTCATCACCCGGCGGTAAACGTCGCGTTTGAACGACACCACCTGGCGCACCGGATACCAAAAACTCACCCAGCGCCAGCCGTCAAACTCCGGCGTGCTGCTGCGTTGCATATTGATATCAGCGTCATTGCACATTAACTGCAACAGAAACCATTTCTGCTTTTGGCCGATACAAACCGGCTTTGTGTCCCAACGCACCAAACGTTTTGGCAATTTATAGCGCAACCAGTTGCGGGTTGAGGCCAGGATACGGACATCCTTTTTACTCAGTCCCACTTCTTCGAACAGCTCACGGTACATTGCCTGTTCTGCGGTTTCACCAGGGTTAATCCCACCTTGGGGAAACTGCCAGGAGTGTTGACCGTAACGGCGAGCCCACAGGACTTGCCCCTGACGATTACAGATTACGATACCAACATTCGGGCGGTAGCCATCATCATCGATCACCGGACTACCTCGATAAGCTTAAATTCGCATAGATACCCTGATTGTTTCACACAAGCTACAGGCGGTAAACCACTGCTTTGCGGCGCTGCAAACCGGATAACATTGGGATAACTCACAGATAATGGCAAAGTTATAAACATGCGGAAGGATTTACACCGGGTTTTATTCACTTTTTCTGTGGATAGGTATGTGAAGAACTCAAGGGATAAGCCGGTAAAACTCTGGTGAGCCTAAAAACCCCGGAAATATAAAAATCAAATTAAATATTTAAAAACATATACATATACAACCCTAAGCAGCCCTACACAGAGCCAAAACGTGATCTATGTCCGTTTAGGATCTTACCCTGGTGAAAGATCCACCAACGTCGTTTTTATCCACAGATTATCCGTATGAGTTACGCACAAAACGGACAATTTCGCAAAAAAGTGCCTGCGTCAAGGCTGTAAATCGAACCAGTGATCGGTAAAAATTTGGGTTATCCCATAAATCTGTGGATAAATAGGTGTAAGATCCTGTTTATTGTCGGTGGCTACAGGTGCACAAGCGTCAGTCGGAATTTTTCCTTTACCGGGGGGGAGAGAAAAAGTCATGGAAAATCATGCTACTATTATTCTTTTCCCCAGTCCTTTCCGGCCAAAGTTCTCTGTGGACAAATACAGTACGTTTTTCAACCAAATCTAACAGGCTTGTATTATGGCGTTTTTCTCTCCTTTGCCCCCTCCTCCAGAAAACGAACAACAGCTGTTTGAAAGAGCACAACGGCTTGCCGGCTGTCATCTGGGCGAACTGGCCGAAGGTGCGCGGTTGGCTATCCCCAGGGATCTGAAACGTGATAAAGGCTGGGTTGGCATGCTGCTGGAGCAGTATCTTGGTGCCATGGCGGGCAGCAAACCGGAACAGGATTTCCCCGAGCTGGGCATCGAGCTAAAAACCATCCCGATAGACGCCGCCGGCAAACCGCTGGAAACCACCTTCGTCTGCGTAGCCCCCTTAACCGGCAACAGCGGTGTCACCTGGGCCAGCAGTCATGTACGCCATAAGCTGGCGCGGGTGCTGTGGATCCCGGTAGAAGGCGAGCGACAAATCCCGTTGGCGCAGCGCCGTATCGGCTCACCGCTGTTGTGGAGCCCAAACGCCGAAGAAGAAGAGATGCTGCGCCGCGACTGGGAGGAACTGATGGATTTGATCGTGCTCGGCCACGTAGAGCGGATCACCGCCCGCCACGGTGAAGTGCTGCAACTGCGTCCCAAAGCCGCCAACAGTAAGGCCCTGACCGAAGCTATCGGCGAACAGGGTCAGCCAATCCTTACATTGCCGCGCGGCTTTTATCTGAAAAAAAGCTTCACCGGCGCATTATTGGCAAGACATTTCTTAGTTTGACCCCTTTTGTTTAGGTGGCGTTTAGCTAACAGTGTCGCTGTCTCAATAAACGCGTATAATTCAGCCTTTGTTTTTTATTAAGGTGTGGCTCGACAATGTTTGAGTGGATTATGGATCCCAATGCCTGGTTAGCGTTAGGTACGCTGACCATTCTTGAGATCATTCTGGGTATCGATAACATCATTTTCCTTTCGCTGGTGGTGTCCAAGCTACCGAAAGCGCAGCAGAACAAGGCTCGCCGCATCGGGCTGGCCGGCGCAATGATAATGCGTCTGGGGCTGCTGGCCTCTATCGCCTGGGTGATCCGTCTGACCCACCCGCTGTTTAGCATCATGGACCACAGTATCTCGGCACGCGATCTGATCCTGCTGCTGGGTGGGCTGTTCCTGATTTGGAAAGCCAGTAAAGAGATCCATGAAACCATCGAAGGTTCAGAGGAAGAACACAACACGAAGGTGCACGGCTTCTTTGGCGCCATCGTGCAGATTATGCTGCTGGATATTATTTTCAGCCTGGACTCGGTGATTACCGCGGTAGGCCTGTCCGACCATCTGTTTATTATGATGGCGGCGGTGGTGATTGCCGTTGGCGTCATGATGTTTGCCGCCCGACCTATTGGCGAGTTCGTTAACCGCCACCCTTCGGTGAAAATGCTGGCGTTGGCGTTCCTGATCCTGGTGGGCTTCACCCTGATGCTGGAAAGCTTCCAGATACATGTACCGAAAGGCTATATCTATTTTGCGATGTTCTTCTCAATGTCGGTCGAAGCACTCAACCTGATGCGCAGCAAGAAAAATACCGTCTCTGAATAATTCCCCACGGGAGTGCGCGCCAGCCACTCCCGTTATTATTTTCTGCAGCCCTGTTTCAATGTCACTTTCCCTTATCAAGATAAAGATTTATCCGAAACACGACGCATACATATTTTGCTAATCTTAAAAGAAGCTTCTTTTTTGCATATATAACTGAGGATCCGCAGGATGAAAAAGTGGGTAATGGCAGTGTCTGCGTTGATCATCGCCGCCGGTTTGGCGGGATGTTCCAGCGATTACGTGATGGCAACCAAAGACGGCAATATGATCCTGACTCAGGGTAAGCCGGAGATTGATAAAGATACCGGCCTGATCAGCTATAAAGATGAAAAAGGCAACAGCCGCCAAATCAACGGCGATCAGGTTTCACAGGTTATCGAACGTTAAACTCCCCGTCGGCTATCGCTCTCGTATTGCGTGATAGCCTTCCCCGCACTTAATCCACTTCCCCCATCTTCTCGGCTTGGTTATAGTCGGCAAAGGCGATATCACCGCCTTGCGGGTTGTTTGCCACAGCCTGCCATTTGGCTCCTGTTTCACCGGGCGGTTCAGCCCGTAAGCGCTAACATGAAAGGAAGGCCGTTAATGCAATACCACCGTATTCCCCACAGTTCTTTAGAAGTGAGCGTGCTGGGACTGGGCACCATGACCTTTGGCGAACAGAACAGTGAAGCCGATGCCCATGCGCAACTCGACTATGCATTAGCCGCTGGCGTCAACCTGATCGACACCGCAGAGATGTACCCGGTACCGCCTCGTCCTGAAACCCAGGGGCTGACCGAGCAATACATCGGCAGTTGGATCAAGGCACGCGGCAACCGTGAGAAGCTAGTGCTGGCCAGCAAGATTGCCGGGCCGGTGCGCGGCACCGACAGCAGCATTCGCCCACAGCAGGCGCTGGATCGCAAAAATATTCGTGTCGCGCTGGATGCCAGCCTGAAACGACTCAACACCGATTATCTCGATCTCTACCAACTGCACTGGCCACAACGTCCAACCAACTACTTCGGCAAGCTCAATTATCAATACACCGACGATAAAGCTACCGTTACGCTGCTGGAAACTCTGGAAGCGCTGACCGAACAGGTGCGTGCCGGTAAAATCCGCTATATCGGGGTGTCTAACGAAACGCCATGGGGCGTAATGCGTTACCTGCAACTGGCTGAAAAACACGAGTTGCCGCGTATCGTTTCGATTCAAAATCCCTATAGCCTGCTGAACCGCAGTTTTGAGATTGGCCTGGCGGAGATCAGCCAGCACGAAGGGGTAGAACTGTTGGCCTATTCCAGCCTGGCATTCGGCACCCTGAGCGGCAAGTATCTCAACGGTGCCAAACCGGCCGGTGCGCGCAACACGTTATTCACGCGCTTTAACCGCTACTCTGCGCCACAAACTCAGTTGGCGATTGCCGAGTATGTCGCATTAGCTAAAAAGCACGGGTTGGATCCGTCGCAGATGGCACTGGCGTTTGTGCGCCAGCAGCCGTTCGTTGCCAGTACTCTGCTGGGTGCAACCACGCTGGAACAGCTGAAAACCAACATCGACAGTTTCGATGTGGTATTGAATGAAGACGTACTGCAGGCGTTGGAAGAGATCCACACCCGCTTTACTATTCCGGCACCATAAAAACACGGGGCGCAGTTCAAAACCGCGCCCCGTTCGTTATTTATTTTGCCCACCGCTGCGACAGCCACAGCGCGCTAATCGCCAGCGCAAACACTACGCCAAAACCAATCCCCACGCCGACCACCGGCACACTGACTTTAACGGCCAGCGAATACAATCCGAGCATCAGCAACATGGCGGTGTTCTCCCCCAGGTTCTGTACCGCGATCGCATTGCCCGCCCCCACCGAATTTTTGCCCCGTTCCTGCAACAGCGCATTCAGCGGTACCACAAAAAAGCCGCCCAATACACCGATAATCAACAACAGCGCATAAGCGTTAAACAGAGTGGTTTGCAGCGCGAATATCGCCACCGCCACGCCGATCAGGATCCCGGCAGGCATGCAGCGCTTCACCGTCTCCAGCGTGACGAAACGCGCGGCAGCCCCGGCGCCTATCACTATCCCGACTGCCACCATCGCATTGAGCAACGTCGGCGTAGCGTTGTCAGCAATACCGAGTGCCACCGGCACCCACAGCACCAACAGGAAGCGCAGCGTGACCCCGGCCCCCCAGAACAGGCTGGTACCGATCAAGGAGAAACGCGTCTGTCCATCGCGCCACAGCACCACACAGGCATTGAAGAAAGCCCGTGTCATAGCACGCGGTGTCCAGGAAACGGCGGGATGTGCCGCCGGCAAGCGTGGAATATACAAGTTGGCTATCACCGCCGCAGCGTAGACCACCGCACACACCGCCAGCGCCGCCACAATGTGCCAGTCGGCCAGTATGCCGCCGGCCACCGAACCAATCAGGATCGCGGCGATGGTGGAAGCCTCCATCAGGCCGTTGGCCTTGACCAGCTTTTCACCGCTGGTGATTTCCCCCAGAATGCCGTACTTGGCAGGTGAATAGGCTGCTGCCCCTACGCCCACCAGCGTATAGCCGAGGAACGGATTAAACCCGAAGCAGATCACCAACGCACCAGCCAGTTTCAGGCCGTTGGCCACCATCATCACCCGCCCTTTGGCGAAGCTGTCGGCGACCTGGCCGACAAAAGGCGCCAGGATTATATAGGTGGCAACAAACGCCATCTGCAAAATCGGTTGGCTCCAGTCGGGGTAGAGCTGTTGTTTGATCAACGCCAGCGTGGCGAACAGCAGCGCATTGTCACCGAATGCGGACAGAAACTGGGCGCAAATGACGGCGATCATACTGCGCGAAAGCAAAGGTGAAACAGTAGGCAACGTCGGGTTCATCAGGCAATCTCCGGCTGTTCAGCCATGTTACGCAGGGTCACAAAGTCCGGCTTACCGCTGCCCAGCACCGGTAAGGTTTTCAAAAAACGGATATCACGCGGTACCGTCAGTTCAGGGCTGCCCACTTCACGCGCCACCTTCAACAAAGCTTCACGCGTGATGCCGGCGTCGGTGGTAAACAGCACCAGCGCCTCGCCCTTGCTGCTATCGCTTTTTACCGTGGCGGCGTGCTGCGCTTCCGGCGCGATACGCTGCGCCAGCAGTTCAACGCTTTCCAGCGAGACCATTTCACCCGCCAGTTTGGCAAAGCGCTTCACCCGACCGCGGATCACGCAGTACCCCTGCTCGTCCAGGGTGACAATATCGCCGGTATCGTACCAACCCGGCTGCAGGTTGCCGTGTTCATCTTCCGCCGCCGGTGGCTCTAGTTCGCCCGGACGTTCCACCCGCAGATAGCCTTTCATGATATTAGGCCCCTTCAACTGCAGACGCCCGCCGTTATCGATGCCTGGCACCTTCATCAGCCGTGCCTCCATGTTCGGCATAATACGGCCGACGGTACCCACTTTGGCCGCCAGCGGTACGTTGATCGACACCACCGGCGCGCATTCAGTCACACCATAACCTTCCAGAATACGGATGCCGTATTTGTCCTGATAAATCTGTTTGGTGTTGTCCGCCAGTTTTTCCGCACCGGCAACCACATAACGCAAACGGGCAAAATCATACGGGTGAGCGAAACGCGCATAGTTATTGAGGAAGGTCGCGGTGCCGAACAGTACGGTGCAGTTACGGTCGTACACCAGCTCCGGTACCACACGGTAATGCAACGGGCTGGGGTAAAGGAAAATACGGCTGCCGGTCATCAGCGGCGTCAGCAGACCGACCGTCAGGCCGAACGAGTGGAACAACGGCAGCGATGACATAAAGCGGTCACGCGGGGTGAAATCGGCGATGGTACGGATCTGTTCAACGTTGGCCAACAGGCTGGCATGGGAATGTACCACGCCTTTCGGATTGCCCTCCGAACCCGAGGTGAACAGGATCAGCGCCGCATCGTCAGGCTGCTGTGGCAGCATGGCCCGTGTCGGTTGCAACAGATGGCGCAGGATCCACAACTTGTCCGCCAGAGTCACCGTATCTTTCAGATCCTCCAGGTACACCCAGTTGGCCTCCGGCACCTGCTCTGGCAAATGGGTCAGCTTGCCCTTTTCCAGAAACTGGCGCGACGTAACGATAGTTTTGAGGCTGGCGGCGGTCATGGCGCTTTTCAGGCCTTTGGAACCGGCGGTGTAGTTGAGCATCGCCGGAATGCGGTTGCGCAATGAAGCGCCAAAAATAGCCGCTACGGTGATGGTCGTATTCGGCAATAACATGCCGACATGTTCACTCTCGGCGGTAAAGCGTTGCAGGATACGGCTGACGCCCAGCGCTTTCTTGATCAACGTCCGGTAACTGTCCTCCTTGAAGTTAATATCCTCGATGCACGGCTTGCTTCGACCATAACGGTGCTGCGCCGCCAACAGAGCCTGAAACAGGGTCTGCGGCTCACGGGTATCCATCCGCGCCTGCATCATGATCTGGTGCAGCCGATCCCCGGCCAACGCACGGCGATCGCGGGCGCGTGGCGCTACCGGCATCGGCAACGAGGTCGGCGGTAAAATACGGATGCTGATCTGCGGGAACCAGCGGATCTTGAACACGCCGGCCATGCGGCCAAAGGGGCTGAACTCGGCACCATCGAGCCGTATCGGCACCAGGGTCGCCCCAGATTTGGCGGCGATAAACGCGGCACCGTCATAAACTTTCATCAGCGAACCGGTAACGGTAATGCGCCCTTCGGGAAACACCACTACCGGCCTGCCCTGTTCTACCGTGCGCACCAGTTGCTTGATGGCCATGGGTTTGGTCGGATCGAGTGAGACGAAGTCGATATAGGGCCGCAGCCAGCGCATAAACCAGCGATCGCCAATGCTGGCGTAAACGGCAAACACCGGTTTGATCGGCAAAAACAACGCCAGCAAAACGCCGTCGAGGAAGGAGATATGATTGGGCGTAATCAGCAGCTTTTGCTGGTCGAAATGCCGGACGTCGCCCTCGACACGTACCCGGAACAGCAGGCGGAACAGCACCCGCAGTATAGAAAAGATCATGCCCTTCTCCCCTTGGCCAAGATGAGCGTAAATGGTTGTAGGGAAAAGAATACTATATGGCAGGCAAAAAAAAACCTACGCATCCGCGTAGGTTGGTGCAATTGAAAATGGCTTCAACATACAGAGTATGCTGATTTCTCACCAATCAATACCTCTGGGACGTTCAATTTACCCGTGCCGGCAAAAGCCAGCCAGCGGGCAATCGCAACATTGGGCCGCAAAGTGTAACCAGCTGTTTATACCCGTCGCCTTTCAAGCCGCGGCGTTGTTATCTGCTTTACAAGATCCATCCATGGGTCTTGCCCCTTCGGGGCCGCTGCAAGCAGCGTTCAAATCTGTTCCCGACAGATTTGTCGCTCATCCCCAGTTACTTACTCAAGTAAGCGCCTGGGAATGAGCGAGCTGGACGCCTAGCCGCAACTCGAAATTCATAGGGTATATTACCTATCGGGCGCTCACCTCGACCAGGCAGCTCATGGCGTTCGGCCCCTGAGTGAGCGGCGAGGTGCCGATATCCAGGGTTAATACGTTCGGATTGCCGGACTGTTCCACCTGCAGCCGCTGGCTGTCGAAGCCCGGATCAAACCAGGCGCCGGTGGCCATCAGCGCCACGCCCGGTGTAACGCCGTCGGTAATAGCGACGCCCGCCAGACAACTGCCACGCGCATTGCTGACCAACACCTCCGCCCCATCGGTAATAGCCCGTTTTATCGCATCCTGCGGGTGCATATACAGCGTTTCGCGACCGGCGGTTTTATTGCCCTGCGCCAGGGGGGCCGGGTCCATCTGACTGTGTAAACGATCGCTCGGCTGGATGGAAATCAGGTGCAGCGGCCACTCTTTGGCCTGCGGCGCTCCCAGCCATTCGACCGGCGGCTGCCACTGCGGATGCGGTGCAAAATCAGCATAACCGTAGCCGGCGATTTTCTCGCTGAACAGCTCAATCTTGCCGCTTGGGGTTTGCAGCGGATTAGCCTGTGGGTCGGCGCGGAAGTCGTCAAAGAACACAAATTCTTTTGCCGGAGCCGGCAGCTCGACATAGCCTTTACGCCAAAAATCCTCGAACTCGGGCCATTCCACACCGGTACCGGTCTGCGCCTGACCGCACTGCTGATAGATAGATTCGATCCAGGCTCGTTCATCGCGGTTTTCGGTGAACTGTTCGCGGTAACCGAGGCGCTCTGCCAGATCGGCAAAAATATCAAAGTCATTTCTCGCCTGATGCTGCGGCGCAATGGCCTGATGCATCGCCAACACGTAGCGATCGCGCGATGAACCGCCGATATCGTTACGTTCCAGCGAGGTGGTTACCGGCAGCACGATATCCGCCATTTTGGCGGCCGGTGTCCACCAGATATCCTGCACAATTACCGTATCCGGCTTCTGCCAACCCTCCACCAGCCGATTCAACTGCTGGTGATGATGGAACGGGTTACCACCGGCCCAATGCACCAGATGGATATCCGGGTAATGCAGCGTCTCGCCACGGAACGGGTAGGGTTCGCCAGGTTGCAGCAACATGTCGCAAATGCGTGCCACCGGGATCGCCAACCCGCAAGGATTAGGGCCCACCGGCATCATTGGCCCTGGCGTATCCACGCGCGGGTTGCCAACGCCGTTCATGGAACCGTGTCCGAACGAGAAACCACCGCCCGGCAACCCGATCTGGCCGAGCATCGCCGACAGAGCAATCATCATCCAATAGGGCTGTTCGCCACGGTGAGCGCGCTGAACGGAATAGGAACAGGTAAGAAAGCTGCGCACGCCAATCAGTTGCTGCGCCAGCAAGCCAATGCGCGCCGCCGGGATACCGGTGATCGCACTGGCCCATTCAGGGGTTTTCGCCACGCCGTCATCGGTGCCGCGCAGATAACGCGCCAGTTGGTCATAACCAGCACAGTGGCTATAAAGGAATGCTTCGTCCTGCGCGCCACGCCGCTGAATTTCATACGCCAGCGCCAACATTAACGCCACGTCGGTGTTCGGGCGGATCGGGATCCATTCGGCATTCACAAATGCCGGGCAGTCGTCCCGCATCGGGCTGATGTTGATCACCGGGGTACCTTTCTGCACCAGCTTTTGCAGCCACGGTTTGAGCGAGTGTTCCGCCGCGCCACCGGACGATACCTGGGCGTTTTTCAGCGCCAGACCACCAAAGGCGACAAACAGCTCGCAGTGCTCAACCACGCTCGGCCAACTGGTGACGCGCCCGGTCAATGGGGTAAAGGTGCCAATCACATACGGCAGGAAAAACTGCGCTGCGCCCCAACTGTAGTTACCCAGTTGATCAACACCGCCGCCACCGCCGAAATAAAAGCGCCGCACCAGCGAGCGCGCATGATGCAAACGCCCGGCGGATGACCAACCATAGGAGCCGGTAAACAGGCCCGAGGGGCCGTAGCGATCGCGCACGCGGCGGTTTTCCTCCGCCACCAGATCGAGCGCCAGATCCCAGTCAACTTCGACAAAATCCTCGCGGCCACGCAGCGTGCGATCGCTGCCTTCACGCTTTTGCAGCCAGGAACGGCGTACCGCCGGCTTGCGGATCCGTTTGTCGGAATAGGCCATCGGCGCGATGGAGTCGAGCATCGGGGAAGGATCCGGATCGCCTGCGAAAGGCTCACAGCGGATAAGCCTGCCATCTTCAACCACGGCGGTATACGCCCCCCAGTGAACGAGTTGCGGGTAACGTTTAATCGACATGCGGTTCTCAAACAAAATTGGATGCACAAAAGTACCATCTGCCAACCCGTGGTGCCAAAGTACAAATGGCTCTATTACTGAGCTACCCAGGTCTAAGCACAGAATAAATCGCCCATATCTGCAACAGCCGCCACAAGTTGCGATCGCCAGCGCTTGCAGCCCCGGGTTTTTTCCGCAAGACTGAGGAATGTAAGCGATTACCCAGGATGTATGACAGATATGGCTACCATAAAGGATGTTGCCAGGCTGGCGGGTGTTTCCGTGGCCACGGTATCCCGCGTAATAAACCATTCCCCGAAGGCCAGCGAAAGCTCACGCACCGCTGTGCTGGCCGCGATGGAACAACTGCAGTACCACCCAAACGCCAACGCCCGTGCGCTGGCGCAGCAATCGACCGAAACGCTGGGGCTGATCGTCTCCGACGTGTCCGATCCCTTTTTTGGCGCTATGGTCAAAGCAGTCGAGCAAGTGGCCTACGCGACTCACAACTTCTTGCTGATTGGCAACGGTTACCATGAGGCGGAAAAAGAGCGTCAGGCGATTGAACAACTGGTACGTCACCGCTGTGCAGCACTGGTGGTGCATGCCAAAAAGCTGACCGATCCTGAGTTAAGCGGCTGGATGCAGCAGATCCCGGGCATGGTGCTGATTAACCGCACGCTGCCGGGCTTTGAATCGCGCTGTGTGGCGCTGGACGACCGCTATGGTGCCTGGCTGGCGACTCGCCATCTGATTCAACAAGGGCATCAGCGTATTGCCATCGTCTGCTCCACCCACCAAATTTCCGACGCCTCAGACCGTCTGCAGGGTTATCTCGATGCATTGCAGGAGCATGGTATTGCGGTAGATGAAAGGCTGATTGCCTACGGTGAGCCGGACGAGATCGGCGGTGAACAAGCAATGACCGAATTGCTCGGGCGCGGTAAAAACTTCACCGCAGTGACCTGTTATAACGATTCGATGGCCGCAGGTGCGCTCTCGGTGCTGAGCGACAACAGCGTGGACGTACCGGGCCAAATGTCGTTGATTGGTTTTGATGACGTGCTGATTTCACGTTATCTGCGCCCCCGCCTGACCACCATCCGTTATCCGGTGGTGGCCATGGCGACCCAGGCAGCCGAACTGGCACTGGCGCTGGCCAATAACCAGCCGCTGCCGGAGATCACCAATATGTTCAGCCCGACGCTGGTACGTCGCCATTCGGTGGCCAGCATCAATAACGTTTACGAGCAGAACTAGTCCAGCTCGCGGTGATAGAGCCGCACCGGGCGGTCAGGGTAGTCCAGCGCGTCACCGATATAGTGCCAACCGTGACGTTCGTAATAGCCGCTGAAGTCACTGTAGAGATACAGCTCGTTGAAACCGGCCTGGCGGCTGTAGTCCTGCACATGCTGCTGCAGCCGCCAGCCCAGACCGCTGCCGCGCTGGCTTTCATCGATATACAACGCCGCCAGCCAGGGTGTCAGATCCTGGCGGCTGATTAAATCGCAGCGCCACAGACCGACGGTGCCGACCAGTTTTTCCCCCTGCAAGGCGATAAAAGTGATGGGCAAATCTGCTCCACGCAGCCCACTGTCCACCACACTGGCGAAAAATGCCCTGCTGTTTTCACTGCCGAACGCCCGCCATAGCCAGTCGATCACCTGTTGCCGGTGCTGCGGATAGTCCGCCAGAAGCGCAATATTAGTCATCCCGCCGTCCCTTTATTCTCGTTGCCTGAAAGCAGTCTACGGACGTTTCATCACAACGCAATCACCGCGATAAAAAGCCGCGCAGCCAAGGGCTAACCCTATGCTAGACTGAGCATTATTTGCCACAGCGGATGTTGAAGGGGTAAGCCATTGATGATCACCATGTTGGATGTTTCCATTCGCGCGGGGGTATCTAAAGCCACGGTTTCTCGCGTGTTGAATGGCACCGGCCAGGTGAAAAAGAGCACCCGCGACGCAGTGTTCAAGGCCATGAACGATCTGGGTTATCGCCCGAATTTCCTGGCCCAATCGCTGGCGAATAAAAGCTCCAACAGCATCGGGCTGGTGGTTTCCAACTTCGATGGCCCCTACTTCGGTCGCCTGCTACGCAAAGCCGCCAAGCTGATCGAGGCCAGCGGCAAGCATCTGATTGTCACCGACGGCCACGACACGCCGGAAGACGAGCTACAGGCGGTGCAACTGCTGGCCGACCGTCGCTGTGACGCCATCATCCTGTATACCCGTTTTATGTCCGAACCCACGCTAATGAAGCTGTTGGACAGCCTGCCGGTGCCGATCATGGTGATCAACCGCGATCTGCCACAAGCCCGTGCACGCTGTGTGTCCTTCGAACAGCAGGAAGCCGCCTTCCATGCGGTGGACTATTTGATTCAGCAAGGGCACCGCGAGATAGTCTGCATTACCGGGCCGATTGCCACGCCTACCGCCCAGGCTCGGTTAGCCGGTTATCGGCAGGCACTTGAGCATCACGCCATTGCCTTCGACGATGCCCGCGTAGCCTATGGTGACAGCAGCGTACAGAGCGGCCATCAGGCTGTGCGTAGTTTACTGAGTAGGGGGAGCAGCTTTAGCGCCCTGTTCGCCTGTAACGACGACATGGCGGTCGGCGCAATGAAAGCATTGCACGATGCGGGCAAACGCCTGCCGCAGGATGTCTCACTGTTCGGCTTTGACGACGAACCCAGCGCCGCCTATTTGCAGCCGGCGCTGTCTACCGTTTATCTGCCGATCGATGTGATGATCGAAGCCGCCATCAGCCAGGCTTTCCGACTGATTAAAGGGGAGGATATACAGCCACTCACTCCTTTCACCGGTGAACTGCGGCTGCGGGAATCCGTGGTACCCGGCCCCTACGCCAACTGACTTATCTGGGCGCTGCCGCCGATTGCATGCCGCGCCGCATTTCCTTCTCTGTAGTTTCCCTTCATAAGATATGATTAATGCGCGGGCGCAGCACCGAACTGCGCCCAAATCATCAGATCAATTCTAGTGCAATCAACTCTTCAATGGTCTGACGACGGCGAATCAAACGCGCTTCGCCGTTCTCAAACAGCACTTCCGGCAGCAGCGGACGGCTGTTGTAATTCGATGACATTGACGCGCCATAGGCACCGGTGTCATGGAACACCAGATAATCACCGACCTGCACCGGCGGCAGTTCGCGAGTTTCAATGCCACCACCGGCCTGTTGGGTAAAGACGTCACCGGATTCGCACAGCGGCCCGGCAATCACGGTATCGCGCAGCGGCTGATTGGCAGTATCGCGGCCATCGGCCGGCAGCAGAGAAATATGGTGGTAACTGCCGTACATCGCCGGACGCATCAAATCGTTAAAACCGGCGTCCACCAGCACAAAGTGGCGGCTGCCCATGTCTTTCACCGCGCGCACCTCGGCCACCAGCACCCCAGCCTCCGCCATCAGGAAGCGCCCAGGTTCAATCTCTAGGCTTACCGGATGGCCCAAGTGGGCGGCAATGCGCTCACGGGCACTGTTCCACAGGCCAAAATAGTGTTCGGTATCAATCGCCTCTTCACCGTACTGATAAGGGATAGACAGGCCGCCACCGGCGGAAATGGCACTGATATCCTGGCCAAGATCGATCACCTGCTGCACCATGGCATCACACACTCGCTCCAGATGCTGGTAATCCACGCCCGAGCCAATATGCATATGCACGCCAATCAGTTTCAGGCCGTACTGTTGAATTTTCTCCACCGCCTGCGGTAAATCAGCATACCAAATGCCGTGCTTGCTGTTTTCGCCGCCGGTATTGGTTTTCTGACTGTGGCCGTGACCAAAGCCTGGGTTGATGCGCAACCATACCGGGTGCTCAGCAGAAACCTGGCCCAGTTGCTCCAGCATGTCGATAGAACCGACGTTAACCGGAATTTTCAATTCGCTGACGCGTGCCAGGGTAGCGTGATCCAGCACATCGGCGGTAAACACAATCTCACTTGGCTCACCACCCGGCTGAAAACCGGCCTGCAATGCACGCTCAACCTCTCCCAACGACACCGAGTCCACCTTAACGCCCTGCTCACGCATCAGGCGCAGAATGTGGATATTCGAGCAGGCCTTTTGGGCAAAACGAATGACATCAAAATGACGCAGCTGGCTAATGCGCTCGCTAATGATAGCAGCGTCATAGGCCCATACCGGGCAACCAAAGCGCTCAGGCAAGGCCAACAGGTTAGCGGCATTAAGGGCAGTCGTCGTATCGTGTAAAGCACGTGGCATGGTGGTATCCCTGAATAAAATTTAGTGACTCTAATACCCCAATATTGCCGCACGCTTTCTTGGATGGAAAATATCTATTTAGCCAGAGTCTATTCATTTATGATATGGCTTTGCTGATTAAAAGAGCTGCCGATGCACGCGATAACGCTACGCCAGATTGAAATCTTCTATGCGGTGATGACCACCGGCAACCTGACCGAAGCCGCCGCGCTGCTGCAAACCTCGCAGCCCACCGTCAGCCGTGAGCTGGCGCGCTTTGAGAAGCTCATCCAGCTGCAATTGTTCGAACGGGTACGAGGTCGGTTATCCCCAACGGTACAAGGCCTGCGGCTATTAGAGGAGGTGCAGCGCTCCTACTACGGCCTGGATCGTATCACCGCCGCCGCCGCCAGTATCCGCCAGTTCCAGCAGGCTCAACTGTCGATTGCCTGCCTGCCGGTGTTCTCTCAATCACTGCTGCCCGCGGTGTGCAAACCTTTTATCGATCTCTATCCGGAGGTGAGTTTCAGCGTAATACCGCAGGAATCACCGCTGCTGGAAGAGTGGCTGTCAGCGCAGCGCCACGATTTGGGACTGACAGAAAATACCCTGACCCCGGCAGGGACCGAGCGCATGACGCTGATGACACTGAACGAGGTGTGCGTGCTACCGGCCGGGCATCCCCTGCTGGCGAAAACGGTGTTAACACCGCAGGACTTTGCCGGACAAAACTTTATCAGCCTGTCGAACACCGACAGCTATCGCCAGCTACTGGATTCGTTGTTCAGTGAGGAAGGCGTCAAGCGCCGTCTGGTGATGGAAACCCATAGTGCCGCATCGGTCTGCGCCATGGTGAAAGCGGGAGTGGGAGTGTCGATCGTTAACCCGCTGACGGCGCTCGATTACGCCGGCAGCGGTGTTCACGTGCGGACATTCAGCGTTGAAGTGCCTTTTACCGTTAGCCTGATCCGGCCGCTGCACCGCCCATCTTCGGCGCTGGTCACGGCCTTTACTCAGCATTTGCAACAGCAGGCGCAGACACTCCCCGCCCGTCTGGCGGCAGTCATTACACGCTAGCCGGGCGCTTGGCACGACTGAAGGTCACCAGACAAAGTACCAGTCCCAGCAGCGCGAGCCCCGCGGCCGCCAGCGGTACGCGGGTCAACCCCAACCCCTGCGCAATCACCACGCCACCAACCCAGGCGCCAATCGCATTGCCGACGTTAAACGCAGCAATATTTAACGTTGACACCAGATTCGGTGCCTTTTTACCGTAGGTCACCACGTTGATCTGCAATGCAGGCACTGCGGCAAACGCCGCCGCGGCCCACAGGAACAAGGTGATTTCCGCCGGCACCATTGAGTGACTGGTCCAACTGAACAGCGCCGCGAAACAGGCGATGACCAGGAAAGTACAGGTCAGGGTCAGTGGCAAACGCCAGTCGGCCAGACGGCCGCCAAGGATATTACCCAGCGTCAGGCCCACCCCCATCAACAGCAGCGTCCAACTGACGCCATGTGAGGAAACCCCAGTCACTTCGGTCAGCAACGGGGCAATATAGGTAAACAGCGCGAACATGGATGCGGCAAAGGCCACGGTCATCAGCAGCGAAAGCCAGATGCCGCCGCCACGCAGTGCCGTCAGCTCTTTTTTCAGGTCGGTCGGTTGTTCATCCTTGACGATCGGCAGCTTGCTATACAGCGCCAACAGGGATAACACGCCGATCACCGTCACAGCCCAGAAGGTTGAGCGCCAGCCCAATGCTTGTCCTAGCGCAGTGCCGAGCGGCACCCCCAACACGTTGGCCAATGTCAGACCGGTGAACATCAACGCCACGGCAGAAGCCCGACGGTTTGGCGCCACCAGGTTAGCCGCCACTACAGCGCCAATGCCGAAGAACGCACCGTGACACAGAGCGGTGATAATGCGCGCCAGCATCAGGAAATCGTAGCTGTAACTCAGCGCACACATAATATTGCCGAAGATGAAAATCACCATCAGCAGTAACAGCGTCTTTTTGCGCGGCAGCTTCGCCGTTAGCAACGCCATGATCGGTGCGCCGATAGCCACGCCAAGGGCATAACCGCTGATCAACCAGCCGGCGGAAGGAATAGAGACCTGCAGATCCCTCGCGACTTCCGGCAGCAACCCCATAATAACGAACTCGGTGGTGCCGATAGCAAATGCACTTAATGCCAGTGCGAGCAGAGAAACAGGCATGCGTAACGCTCCCAATCAACAAAGCCCCGGCGTAAGGCGCGCGAGGCTGGTAAAAAAACACAAAATTATCGGCCAGCCTGGCAGGCTGTCCGTGGAAAGGTCAGAGAGGATGTTCAAAGAGCCGGGTTATCTATTTAACCCTATAATTATTAAGTCTTATTCACTCTTCTCACGCTACAAAAACTACACGTCACCCCATCGGTTAACCAGTGACAAAGCCGCAACAGCGCACAAAATACCCCGCTAAACTCGCTAACCACTTGAATGCGCTGATGATGAAAAATGTGTGAAAATGTTACTACGGCGTTAACGATATCAGCGCAACGTCGCTCGCCAGCCGGCATCGGTGGCAAACCACTCCACTAAAAAGTCCAACATGGTCCTCAGAGTCGCCGGCATCTGTCGACGGGAAGTATAAATACCGTAAATGCCCATCGACTGGGGCCGATAATCCGGCATCAGCTCAATCAGTTCGCCACTGGCCAGCTGCGGTGCCGCCGAATAGTAAGGCTGCATGGAAATCCCCGCCCCCTGCACCGTTCCCGCCATCAATACCACCGACTCGTTGGCGCTCAGATTACCGCTGACTGCGACTGCCGACTTCACCCCCTGGTGGTCAAAATGCCACAGGCTTTTACCGAAGTAGGAGTAAGTCAGGCAGTTGTGCAGCGCCAGATCCTGCGGATGACGCGGCGTGCCATGCGCCGCCAGATAGCCCGGAGCAGCGCAGACCACCGAGGCGCAGGAAGACAGCGGTCGGGCGATCAGATTGGGATCCAGCTCATTGGTAATTCGCAGCGCCAAATCGATACGCTCTTCGACCAGATTCACCGCGCGATTGTTCATTTGCAGATCCACCGCCACCTGCGGATGACGCTTCAGGTATTGCGCTACCGCGCCCACCAGCGCCGTCTGGCCCAGCGACTGCGAACAGGTGATCCGGAGCAGACCGCGCAGTTCATCACTCTGCTCCCCTTCGACCAGATCTATTTCCCCCGCCAGCGCCAGCATCTGTCGGCAACGCTCTAATGTACGCTCACCAGCGTCAGTCAGACTAAGCTTACGAGTAGTACGATGCAGCAAACGTGCACCGGCCCATTGCTCCATCTGGGCCAGATAACGCGTCACCATAGCGCGCGACATTTCCAGCGTTTCCGCCGCCGCAATCATGCTGCCACGGTCAACGATGGTGATAAAAACCTCAGCGGCAGTGATGCGATCCATGATTCGTCCGATTTACGCAATGAATAATTGCTCATTATCCGGTTTTTCTATCGCTTTATGCAACCTAACATCTACACAACATTTAATCGCTACCCAAGGACCTCTGACCATGTTTAACAAATCATTACTGACCCTGGCCTTCGCCGGCATCACCACCTTTAGCGCCTACGCCACCGCATCCGACACTCTGACCATGGAAGTGTACAACCCAGGTGAGAAAAGCGTTTTCCCGGTATCTTCTGAAATCATCAGCGGCAAGCACGAAGTGGCACTAATCGACGCCCAGTTCCAGCGCAATGACGCAGAAGAACTGGTGAAAAAGATCAAGGCCACCGGCAAGAAGCTGACCACCGTCTACATCAGCCATTCAGATCCGGATTTCTATTTTGGTCTGGACGTGATTAAAGCCGCGTTCCCACAGGCGAAAATCATCGCTTCACCGGGCACCATCGAAGAAATCAACGCCACCAAAGACGGCAAAGTAGCCTACTGGGGCCCAATTCTGAAAGACAACGCGCCGAAAGCGGTAGTGGTTCCACAGGCATTGCAGGGTGACAGCTTCACCGTTGACGGCCAGAAAGTCGAAGTGAAAGGCTTGACCGGCCCAACGCCGGAGCGCACCTACGTGTGGATCCCGGCGCTGAAAGCGGTAGTGGGCGGTGTTCCGGTCGCAGGCGACAATATCCATCCGTGGATCGCCGATAACCAGACCGTAGAATCCCGCGCGCACTGGCAGCAAACGCTGGAAGGCATCAAGGCATTGAAACCGAAAGTCGTTGTCCCTGGCCATTTCCTGCCGGGTGCCGACCAGACGCTGAAATCCGTTACCTTTACCCAGAACTACCTGACCACGCTGGAAGCTGAACTGCCGAAAGCCAAAGATTCTGCGGCACTGGTGGCGGCAATGAAAAAGCATTACCCGAACCTGAAAGATGAATCCAGCTTGGAACTGAGCGCCAAGGTGCTGAAAGGCGAAATGAAGTGGCCTCAATAAGCCCGCCTATACCCACAGATTAAAGCGTTACTGCCACCCGCCCTTGAAAGGGGGCGGGGATAAAGAGGAATAATTATGACCGGCACGACTCTGCATTACATTTTCGATCCGCTGTGTGGCTGGTGTTATGGCGCGGCCCCGCTGGTGAAGGCGGCCAAAACCATTCCAGGGCTGAACATCGTCCTGCATGCCGGTGGCATGATGACCGGCAACAACCGCCGCCAAATCACGGACGAATGGCGTAATTATGTTATCCCGCACGACAAACGTATTGCGGAGTTAACCGGACAGACCTTTGGCGAAGCCTATTTCAATGGCTTGCTACGTGATACCACCGCAGTGATGGACTCAGAACCGCCGATTACCGCGATACTGGCGGCGCAGGCGCTGGCGGGACGTGGGCTGGATATGCTGCATCGCATTCAGGAAGCGCATTATCAGGAAGGTCGACGCATCGCCGATACGCCGGTGCTGGAAGCTCTGGCGAAAGAGCTGGGTCTGGCTTCTGCCCCGTTCATCGCCGAAATGCGCTTCAACGCCGGCGTGCAGACCGCGCAACATATAGCGCAAAGCCGGGCGATGCTTGCCAAAGTTCAGGGGCAAGGGTTCCCGACCTTTGCACTCGAAGAAAGTGAAGGCCGGCTGCGCCAGATCCCGGTGGGCAACTATCTGGGGAATGTTGAAGCCTGGAAAGAATTACTGAGCGGTGCTGTTACCTGGGCGTAAACCGGGTTAATCTGCCCGGGCATCCACTCTGTTGGGTGCCTGGGCTATTTATTCGACCCGCACAAAGCGCCCTTCCGCCCGTACGTTAAAACCAAAACCGCAGTCGCCTTTGGTATGCATTTGCAGCGCATCCGCCGTGAATTGTATCGCCACATCACAGGTTATCGCGTCCTCCGGCTCCCGCTGACGGTACAGCGCCTTGCCCTGTTCAATCGGCAACACCTCGGCGAACTCACCCATATTCGGGCCGTAATACAACCCCATCTGCGGCATGTAATAACCGGAATAGTCGATCAGCCAGCGACCGTCCTGCGGCTTGACCTCCACTTCGCTCCACACCCCGCGCCCGGCATACTGCCAGTAGACGCCGCCCGGGCCGTTCGACGGCGGTTGCTTCGCCAGGCGCTGCTGCAGCAGTTTTAAATTATGTTGGGATTTACTGTCCTGCGGTGCCAGTTCCAGATAGGCGCGTGCCTTGAGCAGTTCACCGGCATGCATCAGCGCCAGTGCCACGTTGTTGTAAGCGGTGGCGGTCGCCTGGCTGTCAAGGCCACAGAACTCGCTCCAGGCGGCCTGATCGCGGAAAACGTCGGCTGCGCGCGGGTAATCGCCGCGCTGGTAGGCACTTTTCCCCAGCTCGGCATAGCTCGCCACTTTGTGGCAATCGGCATCAATATCCGGCTCATCAATATGTGCTCTGGCCTGGGCGCTGGCGAACGCACCACAGGTCAACAGCAAGGGAACCAACGCCTTCATTACTTTTCCTTTCCGCAGTAAACACCCCAAATTCGGCGCCAGTATAACCGCCATTGCTCCCGGCGACACCTCTGACGATCCAACCTTAATATTTCAAACGGTTAGCTGCGTTAGAACTGCTTACAGTCCAGGTTTGTTTGTTACTTGTCCGCAGCCCATGCTGAAGAAAATACAGAATCGACGAGAGCCCATGAACACGACCCCACCCCCCAAACACGCCGTCTGGCAATTGATTAAGCCCTTTTGGGTCTCGGAAGAGAAACTGCGAGCCTGGTCGATGCTGATCGCCATTGTCGCTCTGTCGCTCGGGCTGGTGTACATCAGCGTGCTGATCAATCAGTGGAACCAGGTGTTTTACGACGCGCTGCAAAACAAAAACTATCCGGTATTCAAGGCACAACTGTGGCGTTTTACCTATCTGGCGCTGATCTTCATCGTTCTGGCGGTGTATAAAATTTACCTGACGCAGGGCCTGCAGATGCGCTGGCGGCGCTGGATGACGGAAAAATTTATGGGTAAATGGCTGGCGCATCAGGCCTATTACCATACCGAACAGCAACAGATCGTCGATAACCCGGACCAGCGTATTGCCGAGGATCTCAATGTACTGACCCAATACACGCTGTCGCTGTCGCTTGGGCTGCTCTCCAGTCTGGTGACGCTGTTTTCCTTTATCACCATCCTCTGGCACGTCAGCGGGCCAATGACTTTTGTTATCCATCAGCATGCCGTCACCCTGCCCGGCTACATGGTGTGGTTCGCCCTGCTGTACGCAGTGCTAGGTTCGCTGCTGATTTGGTGGGTCGGCAAACCGCTGGTCCAGCTCGGCTTTAATCAGGAGCGCTATGAGGCAAACTTCCGTTTTGGGCTGATCCGTATCCGGGAAAACAACGACGCCATCGCGCTTTATCACGGCGAACCGCGCGAAGCGCAACAGTTGGGTGACCGCTTTGACAGCATCCGCACCAACTGGTGGTCAATCATGCGCATCACCCGCCGACTTAATATCGCCTCTAACTTTTACAGCCAGTTTGCCATTGTTTTCCCACTGTTGGTGGCGGCACCGCGTTACTTCTCCGGCGCTATCCAGATGGGCGGCATGATGCAGATCGCCTCCGCCTTTGGCCAGGTGCAAGGCGCGCTGTCATGGTTTATCGATGCCTTTAGCGATCTGGCGACCTGGAAAGCCTGCGTTAACCGTCTGGCCGGTTTTAACGCCGCCGTGGATCAGGTACACCATCAGCAACGCGGCATTCAACTGCAAGCGGAGAACGATCAACCGCTGATCCTCGACCGTCTCAGCCTGCAACTGCCGGACGGCCAAAGTTTGCTGGGCTCAACGTCGGTGGCGCTGAAACGCGGTGAGAAAGTGCTGGTCGTCGGCCCTTCGGGCTGTGGTAAATCCACGCTGCTGCGTGCTATTGCCGGGATCTGGCCTTACGGCTCCGGTACCATTGGGCTCGACGCCGCCAGCAGTACGTTATTCCTGCCGCAACGCAGTTATATTCCCATAGGCACGCTGCGCGAGGCGCTCAGTTATCCGCATCTCTCAGCCGAATACAGTGATGGGCAACTGCTGAAAGCCCTAGATAACTGCCGCCTTAAACACCTTCAGCGCTGGCTGGACACCAGCGCCAACTGGAGCCACCGTCTGTCGCCGGGCGAGCAACAGCGGCTGGCGTTCGCCCGCGCCATTCTGACCCGCCCGGACATTTTGTTCCTCGACGAGGCCACCAGCGCGCTGGACGATGAAACCGAGCAGTTGATGTATTGCCTGTTGGTCGATGAGCTGCCGCAGGTGACGTTGGTCAGCGTGGCGCACCGCAACAGCGTGGCGAAATACCACCAGAGCTGCTGGCGCTTTACCCGCGCAGAAGAGAACCAACCGGCCCGTATGGCACTAAGCCCACTGCCGGTCGCGAGTTGATCAACCGGGCGCTGCTCCCCTAGCCGCGCCCGGCTTCCCTCAAATGCCGTCGGTCTGTACACCCTCACATTTTACCCGGCGTCTTTCGTGCCACAGGCTGGTCAACCCACGCTTACCGCACGCCAGCGCGACTTCGCGGAATTCATGCAGGCTCAGCCCGTCCCTTTCCAGCATCATTTCCGCCGCCAACTGCATATTCACCCCGGTAAGCACCTCACAATCCCCGTGCGCATCCGCCGTTTCGCTGGCACAGCGAAACGGCGAACCGCCGAGCATATCGGTGAGAAACACCACGCCGTCCGGCTGTGCCACTTCGGCCAACGCCGAGATCAACGCAGCCTTTAACTCAGCAGTACTCATCTGCTCGGGAAAATTGACCGCAACGCAGTCCGGCTGCGGCCCCACCACCTGTTCAACCGCCTGCAACAGCCCACTGGCGAAGCCGCCATGGCCGGTAATCACAATGCCTGGCATAAAACTGCTCCTCACAATAAACCGATAAACTTACCCACCACCCCAATCACCACCGTCACGCCAATCAGCTTCACCGGTGAGAAGCCGCGCTTCATCAGGAAGAAAATCAGCAGCGTAAAGCACAGCGGCAACAGGTTGGGCATCAGCTTGTCCAGCACATCGGTCTGTAGCGCCACGCTGGCTTTGCCGGCATGCATCACCAACGGAGTAGAAAGATGAACATAAGAAGCCACCAGTGCACCGATCACCGTCATGCCGACAATCGAGGCGGCGTGGGATATTCGCCGGGTATGGGTTTTCAGCAGCGCCAGCGCGCTGGTACCGGCCTGATAACCATAGTGAGCCAGCCCGAAGCGCAGCCCAAAGTGAAATACGTTAAACAGCAGCAGGAAGACGATCGGCCCAAACAGGCTGCCTTCCAACGCCAGCGAGGCACCAATCCCGGCGCAGATCGGCAGCAGCGTCAGCCAGAACAGCGCATCGCCAATCCCGCCCAGCGGCCCCATCAGCGCCACTTTTACCGCGCGAATGGTGGAGATCTTCTCTTTGTTTTGCTCCATCGCCAGCACCAGCCCGGAAAGGAAGGTGACGTCAAACGGATGCACATTGATAAACTCCATGTGCATTTTCATCGAGTTGGACAGATCCTGCGGATTGCGGTGGATCTTGCGCAACGCCGGGATCAACTGATATAGCCAGCCACCGGCCTGCATACGCTCATAATTGAACGAGGCCTGCAGCAGCAACGAGCGCCAGGCCATGCGGTTGATATCCCCGCGGGTCAGAGCCTCGGCGGGCTGGCTATCGACATAATCGCCCTGCTCCACCTGGCTGGTAGCCAGCGCCTGCGCCATACGTTTTTCCGCTTTTTGTGCCAGCAGATCGTCGGTATCGTTAAATGCCATCTTCAGCATCCTCCTGGGGGACAGGTTGTTTGAGCGGGTCGGCAGCGGCCCGTTGACTGTTAAAGAAGTCGATCAGGGCGATCGCCAGCGCGCCCAGCGCCACCGCCAGGATCGGCAATTTAAGGAAGGTGACGGCAATAAAACCGAGGATGAAATAGGCCACATAGGTTTTTTTCATCATCACTTTCATCAGCAGTGAGAAGCCAATCGCCGGCATCATGCCACCTGCCACCGCCAGACCGTCCAACAGCCAGACCGGGGCCTTTTGCACCATGGCACTGGCCGCGTCGGCACCGAAATAAATCGGCAGAAACGCCACCACAAAATAGAACGCGAACAGGATGCTGATACCGAGGTAGTTCACCCGTTCAATTCCGCGCCAGTTCAGTTCTTTCACCATGCGATCGCAGCGATGCATCATCGGTGAAAACAGGGTGAACAGCAGCGTGATACACCCCTGCACCGCAATCGAAAACGGCACCGCAACGCCAATCGCCACCTTGGGATCGGCTTTGGTAAGAATGGCGAATGCCGTGCCAATCACCCCGCCAATCACCACGTTCGGCGGCTGAGCCCCCGCCAGCGGCACCATGCCCATCCACACCAGTTCCAGCGTGCCGCCGACCAGCAGGCCGGTGTAGACATCCCCCAGGATCAGGCCGACCAGCGGCCCCAGAACCACCGGACGGTGGAAGTGGGTCAGGCCGTCGAACAGGTCGACCCCCGCCAATCCGGCCAGCAGTGCAATCAATAACGCATCAGTCAACATGATTTCCCCCAAACTCAAAACAGCAGTTTGCCGACAGGCTCACCCGCTTCATCCGGCACCCTGCGCACCTCACATTCGACGCCCAGCGCCGCCAGTTCGCGAAAGGCGGCCACGTCACCCTCATCCAGCGAGACCGTTTTATGCACCTGCCGCTTGCCCTCGACGAAATGCATGTTGCCGACATTGACGAAACGGATCGGCACCCCGCCCTGTACCAGCCGCAAAACATCCTGCGGCGTTTTGCACACCAAAAAGATCTTCTGGCGATCTGCCGCCTTGTGGATCACGTCGATGGTTTTCTGCAGCGTGAAGTAACGTGTCTGCACCCCCTCAGCCACTACCATATCCATCAGGTTCTGCTGCACCGGATCGGCCGCCGCTTCATCGTTGGCCACCACCACCAGATTGGCCCCCAGGGTGTTGGTCCAGGTAACGCCGACCTGGCCATGGACCAGTCGGTTATCAATGCGGGTCATCAGGATATTCGGCATTTCAGTGCACCTCCGGGTAGCAGGCGGCGTGATAATCATTAAGTACCTGCGTGACCTTATGCATCACCCAGTCCTGCGGATCCTCGCTCAGTTCGCCGGCATTCATCGCACGGGCCTGGTCGGGCAGATACTGGCTTAACAGCGCCAACGGCACCGGATTGCGGCGCAGGTTGTCAATTAGCCGCTCAACCGCCTGCTGAACCTGTGGCTGCGGCCAGTAGTAACGCACCCGGTCGCTCAGGCTGTAATGGCGGTCGATATACTGTTGATGTGGATTGCCGTGGTAGTAGCGACTCCACTGCTGCGGCTGCTCGCGCATCACCTGTTCCAGCGTGGCGCACAGTTGCGCCGACTGATGTTCGCCCAGCCATTCACGTTCAATATGATCCAGGGCGAACAGCGCCTCACGCAGGGCAAATGTCAGCGCCGGACCGACTTTCAGGATGGCGAAATGGTCGCCAACCAGTTGCCGGTAGGCCTGCGGGGGTTGGTAATCCGTTGAATGCGCCTCGTAGACCATGCCCGGCTGCCGTTCGATAAAGCGGCTAAGTTCATGGGCCCGTTGAGGTTGGTAGTGTTCTACGCTGTGATGATCAAACTCCACACCCGGCTGTACCACCAGCGCAATGGTTCGCCTCCAGGCGTCGACCAGCTCCGCCCGCTGCCAGGCCAGGCGATGTACCTCAAGCGTTTGCTGCACCGCCTGCGGCGTTGTGACCTGCATGCCTTCCAGCGCCTCCTGCGCGCCGCCCGGCACCGGCACTTCGGTACCTATGACATACACCGGTGGCTCGCCGCCGCTTTCCTGCCAGGCGCGTTCCGCGACGCTACACAGCCGGGCCGCACGAACGGCCACGGTTTCATCATTCAGTGGGAAAGGGTCGCCCACGCAGGACATGGAACAATCGAGGTGAATTTTGCGAAAACCGGCGCGGACATAATCGTCGATCAGCGTTTCCGCCAGCTGCATCGCTTCTTCTGCCGGTCTATCCTGCCAGGCATTGGGACCGAGATGATCGCCCCCCAGCCATAGGCGGTCACGCGACAGCCCGACTTCATCCGCCAGTTGCCACAGCGCATCGCGGAACTGCTGCGCCGTCTGGCCGGTGTAACCACCAAACTGATTGACCTGATTCGAGGTGGCCTCAACCAGCACCGGCGTGCCACGCGCCCTGGCCTGCCGCAGGGCCGCTTTCAGCACCCAAGGGTGAGCGGAACAAACGGAAAAAACGCCAACCGGTTTTCCGGCCTTGTGCTGCTCAACAAGCTTTAACAACTGCTGCATGAAACCCCCACGCAGACGCCCTATTACCGATCGGCGATGACAACCTCCACGCCCAACTCGGTTAACGCCCGCTCGTAATCGTCCGGAAGAAGGCTGTCGGTAATCAGCCGATGAATTTGTCCGGCTTCGCGGATCATGCAAAAGCTCTTGCGACCAAACTTGCTGGCATCTGCCACGGCGATGATCTCGCGCGCCACCTCGCACATCACGCGATTGAGGTGGGCCTCACCGGGATGAGGCGTGGTGATACCGGCAACCAGATCGAAACCGTCGACGCCCAAAAACAGTTTGTCGAAGCGGTACTGGCGCAATTGCTGCTCGGCAGCCGGACCGTAGAGCGAATAGGAGTTACGGCGCACGCTGCCGCCCAACACCATTACCTCCACCCCATCGTGACCTGAAAGCTCATAGGCAATGTTCAACGCATTGGTCATCACCACCAGATCGCGTCGTCCTTTGAGGAACGGCACTATCTGGGTAGTGGTGGAACCGGAATCGAGGATCAGCGCGTCGCCATCACGCACATAGCTTGCCGCTACGCTTGCGATCTGCGACTTCACGTCGCGGTTTAATCGCCCTTTGTCATGCAATGGGCGATCGAAGGCGAATTGCTGATTGAGCATCGCGCCGCCATAGGCCCGCAGCGCGCACCCTTTTCGTTCCAGAAAGCGCAGATCGTTGCGGATCGTCACCGTGGATACTGCAAACTGTTTGCTGAGCTGCTCCACGCGCACGCTACCGTGCTCGCATAACAGATCGATAATGTGTTCACGTCGCTTGGCGGTATTCACTGGCATGAGCTGCGGTCCTCAGGTTTCCGGCCGGGCCGGGGAGAAGATGGCTTTCGCTCTACTGCGCTGGCATTACAGCAAAGCGAAAGCAATGAAATTGTGATCGGGGTTACAGCGCTGTTTTAGCAGAAAAAGAGGCTAAAAACCTTTCGGATCGAAATGAAGTGAAAATATTAAGCGGCAGTGAAAGGCAAAGTGAAATATCAGGGCAGGCGCGGTTGCCGGGATGCAGCTCCCAAAGCACAGCAGCAAACGAAAGCGGCGACTTTGCGGGCCGGCTGGCCGACTTTTAGTTCATCAGGTGATCGGGATCACATAACAGCAATTATCCCCTCCCGGCATTGTGTCGCAGACGCCGAAATGGCGCATTTGTCGCAAAACCTGCTTCTTGTCAGGCTAGGGGCTCTTCCCTACACTTGCGCGCAAATATCGGCCCCCTGCCGGTACGTAAGCGTTAACGTCAATCAACGCATCATGCCATGCAGTATTGATTGACTGCCTGCCCCGGTGCGAGGAACTGGTGCCCCAATCCGACTTACCCCCAACGGCTGCCCCGCTAAAACGCAGCCGTTTACGCCCCCCATTATTACTGGTCACCGACATTATGCTGGTCGCGGCCAACCTGCGCGCCGCGCTAACCAGCGTCGGGCCGTTACTGGAACAGATCCAGCAGCAGTTGTTGCTGTCCTCTACCTCGGCCGGTCTGCTTAATTCGCTGCCGTTGATCCTGTTTGCCGTGCTGTCGCCGGTCACTCCCGGCCTGGCCAAACACCTGGGGATTGAACGCACGCTCGGTATGGCGCTGCTACTGCTGGTGATTGGCATCGCACAACCCGGCATGTTATGGCTGGGTACTGTCCTGATCGGCGCAACCATCGCCTTTGCCAACGTGATCTTACCGACGCTGGTGAAACGCGACTTTCCAGGCCGCGCCGCAGCAGGCGGTTTTTGAGCTGTTTATCTATCAGGTGGTGGCAATCGCCGCCAACTTTGTCATGGTATTTATTCTGCCGCGCGCACGCAATCAGCGGGCTATTGCGCTGTGCAGCTCACTGCTGATTTTTACCGGCGTCGCCAGGCTGCTGCTTCTGCCGGCCTATTCTCTGTTATGGTTGATCTTTGCCGGTCTGGGGGCGGGAAGTTCTTTGGTACTGGCGCTGTCGTTCTTTGGCCTGCGCAGCAGCCATCATCACCAGGCTACGCAACGGTCAGGCATGGCGCAATCGGTAGGCTATTTGCTGGCCGCACTGGGGCCGACGCTGTTCGGCATATTGGCCGGACGCAATCGGGTTATTCGTTAACGCCGGGCCGGGTGGCCGGTTTCGGTACGGACTCCGTGGCATCGTCCTGCCAGAGATCGTTGATAAAGTCTCGTTGTTGTTGGGTCAACTGCCAGGAAGGGGGGATCTTGACCGGGCTGTCATCCCGGGCGCCCCCTTTCTTCTTGACGCGTTTTTTGTCCATCGATTTGTTTCCTAAATAAGCAGCCAATAAATCACGGCGGCGATGGCCAGCCAAAACACCCCGCAGCCGATAAATACGCACAGCCAAGCTTTACGTTTGATATCCGCGTCATCCTTGCTTATCACTGCCGCTCCACATAATAGATTAAACTGATCAAAATCCAATTATTGATCTATTTAAACGATCAATAAAGAGGTTTTTTCCTATGGAAATTTAAAAAATACCTGCTAGTCATACACCTAACGTCAGTTGGGCGGCAGAAAGACAACAAAATTAGTCAGGTCATTGCCGATAACGTTGGGGTGGATTAATCGACAAGCAGCAGTGTGACACAAGCAGATAGATCAAAATTAAACCACTACTCACATAATTAATCAGCATAACTTAAGTTAAACTGGCAACAATTTGGGCCGGAGGGCAAGCCTGAAGTGGGGGATATGCTGGTTTGAGCGGATAGCGCCCTGCAAGGAGAATGTATCACCCAGCCCAATAGTGCAGGCTGGGTGATATTAATATCAGTCAATCTGCGAAACCGAGTCCTTGCTGGCACGTTCACGCTCGCTGCCGGTCAACTCGCTGAGTCGCCCGTCACGCATTTGCAGCAGCCGGTCGGCATGTTCGAAGTAATGATCGTCATGGCTGATGGCAAATACCGTTTTGCCCAAAGCGCGTAACTGCGGTAGCAGTTCACGATAGAATATTCGGCGAAATTGCGGATCCTGATCCGCCGCCCATTCGTCCAATAGCAAAATATCCCGCTGCTCTGCCACCGCCAGCAACAGCGCCAGACGCTTGCGCTGCCCCTGCGATAACTGCGGATTGGTAACCCGCAGGCCGTCGAATTGCAATTTGCTTTTCATGTTCAAATGGTTAAGCCAGCTTTCCACCAGTTCAGCATCCGGCTGCTCGCCTTCCGGCCCCTGCAAATGGTGGAACGGATGAAAGTCGGTAAAAATGGCGGAAAACAAGCGGCGGTAGTCGGGCATATCAGCCGCAGTTTGCACAATGCCATCCAGCAAGATTTGCCCACTGACCGGCTGATATAACCCGGTCAACAACATCGCCAGCGTCGATTTACCACTGCCGTTGCCGCCAATCAGGAAGACCAGTTCACCGCGTTGCAAGGTCAAGTCAATCGGCCCAACGGCGAAACCCGCTTTTTGCTCCGTCGCGCCATAGTGGAACATCACATCGCGCAGCTCCAGGGTTTGCCAAGCTTTGGCTGCTACCGCAGGAAACTCGGGTTGATAATCGGCAAGTCGCAGCGCTTTGACCTTGCCGAAGGCGACTTCGGCAGCAATCAGCGTCGGGAATGCCCCCACAGCCTGCAGCAACGGGGTACGCAGGAACAGCAACGTCAGCGAGTAAGTTGCCGCGACAGTAGTATCGGCCCAGCCCAGGCTGTTGGCCATATAAAACACCAAACCAATCGCACCCAGCATCATGATATTCGACCAGTTCACCGCACTGAGATGGTAGGTATCGGCGCGGATGATGTGCTGCCGATAATCTTCGGCATCCGGCTGGTAGGCCTGCCGGTATAGCGCTTTTGCACGATCGCGGTTCAATGCCAGCTCTTTGCGGCCTTCAATCGCAGACTGATAGTGTTCATAGAGGTGCTCTTCAGCCTCTCGCACGCTGGTCAAATGACGATACACCCGCGATACCAGACACCCGCTGCCCAATACCGTCACCGCGACCCAAACGGCAGTGACCGCCAGCATCTGCGGAGATAACCAGCCCAGATAGGCCGCCGACCCCAGCGTCAATATCACCCCTTGCACCAGCTCCGGCAGGCGAACAAAGGCAATGGTGATATTACGTATATCACTGGCCAGGCTCGCCAACAGTGAGGCGCTGCCTAGTTGCTCTATCCGCTCAATATCGGTATCCAGGATCTGTTTCACCAGTTGGCCGCGCAGCCGGAACACAAAATGGTGGCCGAGCGTGGTCAGCGCCAGTTGCGAACCCAGCGTGACTACCATCAGCAGCGCCAGCAGCCCGAGGAACTCCGGCAATACCGCCAGCGGGTTGCCCGCCACCGTCATCAGCCGCAAATTTATAAAGGCGATGATGCCTATACCCAGTGCCGCACTGGCCATGGTCAACGCCATTACCGCCAGAAACGGCCAGCGATACTGGCGGTAAACCACCCGTAGCAACTCCATGAAGAACCCTTAACCTGAAATCTTGAGATGGCAGGCATTGTAAGCGGCCACAAAGTGATATCAATAACAATTCTCATTTTGTCGCCGGCGTTGGCTTCCTGAACCTGAGGATTTACACTGGCGGTTACTCCGGGACGAGGAAAAACCCCACCGATGTTACCCACACATGAATATGCCAACGACCTGATCCTGTTCGCCCTGATTGTGGACTGTGGTTCTTTCAGCAAAGCCGCTGAAACCGCCGGTATCACCAGTTCGGTGGTTAGCAAGCGCATCGGTCGCCTGGAAAAGTCCCTCGGCGCACGCCTGCTGTACCGCACCACCCGCAGCCTGACGCTAACCGAAAACGGCCAAAGCCTGTATCGTCAGGCCAAAGAAATCAGCGCAAAAACTCAGGAAGCCTTGAACGTCATCAGTGAAAACAGTGATGAACTGACCGGCATCATCCGCATGTCGGTGCCGACCATTTCAGGGGAATTGTTGTTAAGTGAAAGCGTGGCGGAATTCTGTACCCTTCACCCGAACCTGAAAGTGGAAATGCGGCTGGAAAATCGCTTCGTCGATCTGGTTAATGAAGGGATAGATCTGGCGATCCGCACCGGCACCCTGCCGGATTCCAGCCTGATTGCCCGTCCGATCCTGAACTCTCGCTGGGTGATCGTATGCTCGCCCAGCTATCTGCAACAATATTCTGAGCCGCAAGCAGCAGGCGACCTGCTCAAGCATAACTGCCTGACCTATACCTATCAGGAAAGCGGTACCGACAACTGGTTGATGAAGCAGCCAGGCAGCAACGAGATTTACGAACTGCAGGTCAAGGGCAACCTGTCCGCCAATAATGCCAGGGCGATCCGCAAAGCGGTGCTCGGCGGTTATGGCATTGCCATGGTGCCACGCTGCATGGTGTACAAGGATTTACAAGAAGGTACCATGGTGGAGGTTTTGAGCGGCCACTGCGGCAAGGTATTAGGCGTTTATGCGGTTTACCCTTACACCCGCAATTTGCCGTTAAAGACCCGTTTATTAACCGAACATATCATCACCGCCTACCAAAATATCAGCCACTATTTTTGAAGTGGGTCACATAATTATTCTGCCCGGCTCGTGAGCGAGCCAACGGGATTACCCCACATTTGAATATAATCCATTGATAATTGTTGTGTAATCAATGTGATCTCACACATTCATCACACAATGATTTATTCTATCCATCTGATTTTTAATACAATAAAAACTCCCCCCTTGATAAAGAAAGGTTCCGAAAAGTCGCTATATCGCCCCATCTCTCCATTTTGGAAAATTGCAGAATAGAACATCAGCCAGCGTTGTGATTAGAATGAAAATGTTGCGGTAATTAACCTTTCGGCTACATACCTCCACAAATAACAATAATAACGCTGAGGCTTCTATGTCCCTACTTTTCAGTATTGCGCCCATCGTCCTGCTGATTTGGATGATGACCAAAAAACGCGGTATTCCCTCTTATATCGCGCTTCCCTTAACGGCCGCCGTGGTGTATGGGGTGCAGATGTTTTGGTTCGATAGTCTGCCACTGCTGTTGCACGCCAATATCATCACCGCACTGGTATCGGTTTTCACCCCGATAACCATCATTGCCGGTGCAATCTTGCTCAATAAACTGATGCAAATCAGCGGTGCGGAAAATGTGGTTCGCCGTTGGCTGGAAAATATCAGCCCTAACCCTGTAGCCCAGTTAATGATCATCGGCTGGGCATTTGCCTTTATGATTGAAGGTGCCAGCGGGTTTGGCACCCCAGCCGCCATTGCCGCGCCCATTCTGGTTGGGTTGGGCTTTAACCCCCTGCGCGTAACGCTGCTGACGCTGATCATGAACTCGGTTCCCGTCTCCTTCGGTGCCGTCGGTACCCCTACCTGGTTCGGCTTTGCCAACTTGGGCTTGTCCGACGCCAGCCTGCTGGAAATTGGCCGTCAGACTGCGTTGATCCACTTTGTCGCCGGATTTGTTATCCCATTACTGGCCCTGCGCTTTATCGTTTCCTGGAGTGAAATTCGCCTCAATCTGCCCTTTATTTTACTCAGCGTCTTAAGTTGTACGGTGCCTTATCTGTTGCTGGCCCAGGTTAATTATGAATTCCCGGCTCTGGTGGGCGGTGCCATTGGTCTGATGCTGTCGGTTCTGTTCGCGCGTACCGGCGTTGGCCTGACCCGTTGCGAAGGCAAAACCGATTCCCAACCGGTGGAGTTCATTCAAGTAATAAAAGCAATGACGCCAATTCTGCTGCTGATTGCTATTTTGATAGTGACGCGCATTCACCAGTTGGGGATTAAGGCACTCCTCAATAGCAGCACGCCTTTATGGCAGGGCAAGCTCAGCGGGTTGGGCGAGTTACGCGTCAGCAATGCTCTGATCGTTGAATTGCAGCAGGTGTTAGGCACTTCCGCCGCCGCCAGCTACAAAACGCTGTATGTCCCTGCATTAATTCCTTTTTTATTGGTGGTATTGCTGTGCATTCCCCTGTTCCGACTGAACGGCAGGCAGGTAAAACAAATGTTCGCAGAAACCGGTGGGCGCATAGCCAAACCCTTTATCGCCCTGTTTGGTGCCCTGGTGATGGTCAACCTGATGATGCTGGGCGGCGACAAGGCTCCGGTGATCCTTATTGGCAAGACACTGGCCTCACTTACCGGAGAAAGCTGGCTGCTGTTCTCATCCTTCCTCGGCGCCCTGGGAGCGTTCTTTTCAGGCTCCAATACCGTTTCCAATCTGACATTCGGCGGCATTCAGCATTCGATCGCCCTAAGCAGCGGGCTAAACGTCAACCTGACGCTGGCACTACAGTCCGTTGGCGGTGCCATGGGTAACATGGTATGCCTGAACAATATTATCGCCGTTTGCTCAATCCTCGGGATCGGCAATGCCGAGGGGAAAATTATTAAAAAAACCGTATTACCCTTGCTGGTGTACGGGGGAATCGCCGCAGTGATGGCGCAGATCATGATTCTCTGAGCGTAAAGAAATAAGGTAAAAATATGATTATCTCCGCTTCCACCGATTACCGGGCCGCAGCTCAGGCTAAGCTCCCGCCTTTTCTGTTTCACTATATTGACGGCGGGGCCTACGCGGAACATACGCTGCGGCGCAACACGGAAGACCTGGCGGGCATCGCGCTACGCCAGCGCATACTGCGCAATATGTCCGACCTCAGCCTGGAAACCAGCCTGTTCGGTGAAAAACTGGCGATGCCGGTGATCCTCGGCCCGGTCGGGTTGACCGGTATGTACGCCCGCCGCGGTGAGGTGCAGGCGGCTAAAGCCGCCGCGCAGAAAGGCATCCCTTTTACTCTGTCAACGGTCTCGGTATGCCCGATAGAAGAAGTGGCACCGGCAATCGATCGGCCAATGTGGTTCCAACTGTACGTATTGAAAGACCGGGGTTTTATGCGCAATGCGCTTGAACGCGCCAAAGCCGCCGGGGTGAAAACCCTGGTATTCACCGTCGATATGCCGGTGCCCGGTGCGCGTTACCGCGACGCCCACTCCGGCATGAGTGGCCCCAATGCCGCCGCTCGCCGCATACTACAGGCGGTGACCCATCCGCAGTGGGCCTGGGACGTAGGGCTGTGCGGCAAGCCGCACGATCTGGGTAATGTTTCGGCCTATCGCGGCAAACCTACCAGTCTGGCAGACTATATCGGCTGGCTGGGTGCCAACTTCGATCCCTCAATCTCCTGGAAGGATCTGGACTGGATCCGCGAGTTCTGGCAAGGCCCGATGATCATCAAAGGCATTTTGGATCCCGAAGACGCCAAAGATGCAGTGCGCTTTGGTGCCGACGGTATTGTGGTGTCCAACCATGGTGGCCGCCAGCTGGACGGCGTATTGTCTACCGCTCATGCGCTGCCGGCGATTGCCGAAGCGGTTAAAGGCGAGATTACTCTGCTGGCCGACTCCGGTATTCGCAGCGGGCTGGACGTGGTGCGCATGATTGCTCTGGGTGCCGACGGCGTGCTATTGGGGCGTGCCTTTGCCTATGCGCTGGCCGCCGCCGGGCAGGCCGGCGTCGCCAACCTGCTCGAGCTGATCGATAAAGAAATGCGCGTTGCCATGACGCTGATCGGCGCGAAAACCATTGCAGACATTAACACCGACTCGCTGGTTCAGGGGTTGCGTTAATGACATCCTTCTTATCATTAGCCTTACCATTGCGCCAGCCTTGATGAGTGGTCACGCTGGCAGTTCAGCATCCGGCAGACGAAAAGCCCCCGGCAAAGGCACCGCGCAGATAACGGCTGAATTCTGCCACGACCCGCGAGACCTGCGGCGCATAAGGGCGTACCACATACAGACTGTCAGCAAAGGCATCGACCGGCCGCCAGGCCGGTAATACCTCGATCAATCTGCCGTCCGCCAATGCCTGCTGCGCACTAAAGTCTGGCAACAGGGCAATGCCCAAGCCTTCCGCTGCCGCATCACGTATCGATTCGCTGTTATTGGTGGCAAACGGGCCGCTGACCGGTACCCGAATCTTTTCTGTCTTGCTCTGTGCTGCCTGTTTGGCGACAAAGCTCCAGCTTGGGGGTTCACTGCTGCGGGGATAATAAAGACACTGATGCCGTTGCAGATCGGCCGGTGAAACCGGCATGCCTTGACGCTGCACATAATCCGCCGACGCCACCGCCAGGGTGGCGGTTGGGCAAAGTCGCCAAGCAACATGGGTATCGGGCAGCTGGTCACTGTGGCGGATCGCCAAATCGAACCCTTCGCCGGTTAACGACACCAACCGATCGGACACCTCAAGCTGTACCCGTACCTCTGGGTTGGCACGCAAAAAACCGGTAATGCGCGGCACCAACTGCTGGCGGGCAAATGCCACCGGTGCCGTCACCCGCACCGAGCCACGCAGCGGCCCGGTCGAATCACAAATGCCGGAAAAACTCTGCTTTATCTGCGCGAAAGGCTGGCGCACTTCCTCCACCAACCGCAGCCCGGCATCGGTCAGCCTGACGCTGCGAGTCGTGCGCTGTACCAGAGGCACCCCGGCCAGCATTTCAATCTCTTTGATTTTTTGACTCATCGCCGCTTTGCTGACATCCAGCCGTTCCGCCGCACGGGTAAAACTCCCCTGCTCAGCCAGCACGGTGAGCCAGTGCAAATGGGTCCACAGGGTTTCTACATTTGGGTTTTTCATCGTCGACTGTTCATTTTTGTAAACAATGAGTTCAAGTATAGCGCTTCTTCCCCTGTCGGCGCTTCGCTAAGATAGGTTCTCCAGGGCGAAGATAACTCGCTGCCTCACATCGAGATTAACCCACTGACAGGATTATAAAAATGCCATTACTTATCTTTGAAGTCATTGAGGGCCGCAGCGAAGCCGAACTGAAAACCCTGCTCGATGCCGCCCACCGTGCAGTGCTCAGCGCCTTCGAGGTGCCATCACGTGACCGCTACCAGATTGTTCATGAAAACAAAGCTCATCACATGGTGATTGAAGACACCGGCCTGAACCTGACGCGCACCCGCAATTTGGTGGTGGTACGGGTGATTACCAGCCCGCGGCCCGAGCAGCAGAAACAGCGGTTTTATGCCGAGCTCAGCCGTGAGCTTAAGGAGAGTTGTGGGATTGAAGGCAGTGACCTGATGGTGTCTGTCACCACTAACGACAAAGGTGACTGGAGTTTCGCGAACGGCGTGGCGCAGTATCTGACCGGCGATCTTTAACCGGCCATTCCCCAGGCGTTATCTACCGCCTGGGGTTAAACGCCCTCAGGGCTGCTGTTCGTCGTTATATTGGTTTTGCCACATCGCGGCATAGCGGCCGTTGGCTGCCAGCAGGGCTTCATGCCGACCGCGCTCAACGATTTCACCGGCCTCCAGCACGATAATTTCATCGGCGTCGACCACCGTCGATAAACGGTGCGCAATCACCAGCGTGGTGTGGTCACGGCTCACTTCACGCAAATGCGACTGGATTTCGCGTTCGGTCTGGGTATCCAGTGCGCTGGTCGCTTCGTCAAACACCAAAATCGCCGGGTTTTTCAGGATAGTACGGGCAATCGCCACCCGTTGCTTTTCACCGCCGGACAACTTAAGCCCACGCTCCCCCACCCGGGTCTGGTAGCCGTCGGGCAGGCTGACGATAAACTCATGTATATGCGCCAACCTGGCGGCCCGCTCGATCTCTTCCTGGCTCGAGCCGGTTTTACCGTAGCCAATGTTGTAGCCCAACGTATCGTTAAACAACACAGTGTCTTGCGGCACGATGCCGATCGCCGCGCGCAGGCTGGCTTGTTTCAGGCTGCGGATATCCTGGCCGTCAATCGAGACCGAGCCACCGCTCACGTCATAGAAACGAAACAGCAGCCGGGACAGCGTGGATTTTCCCGCCCCCGAAGCACCGACCACCGCGACCGTGTTACCGGCCGGAATAGTGAAGCTGACGTTTTTCAGGATCGGTCTACGCGCATCATAACCAAAGCTGACCGAGTCGAAACTCACCTCGCCGGCAGTCAGGTGTAACGCCTTCGCATCCGGCCGATCGACGATCTCCTGCTCTTCCTGCAACAAATCGAACATGTTTTCCATATCGATCAGCGCCTGCCTGACTTCGGCATAAATAAAACCAAAGAAATTCAGCGGCTGATAAAGTTGCAGAAGATAGGCATTCACCAATACAAAGTCACCAATCGTCATGCGCCCCTGAACAATACCCTGCGCCGCCATCGCCATCATCACGATCAGTCCGATGGAAATAATGGCAGTTTGCCCGAGGTTCAGGGCGGTAAAACTGAACTGGTTTTTGATGGCGGCATATTCATACAACCGGCGCGACATATTGAAACGCTCGGCCTCGAAGTCTTCGTTACCGAAGTATTTTACCGTCTCATAATTGAGCAGGCTGTCGATAGACTTGGTATTGGCATCGGCATTCGCCTGATTCAGCTCGCGCCGAAAGCGACTGCGCCAACTGACTGCCATCACGGTAAACAGGATATAACAGCCGACCGTCAGCAAAATGGCCAGCGCAAACCAACCGTTTAACAGATGCCACATGATCACCGCGACAAGGGTGATTTCGAACAGGATTGGGAAAATGGAGAACAGCAGCCGCGAAAGCACGGTTGCCACCGCCTGAGTGCCGCGTTCAATCGATAACGACAGCCCACCGGTTTGGCGCTCCAGGTGAAAGCGCAGGCTCAACGCGTGCAACTGTCTGAAAACCCGAAGCCCCAGTAATCGGGTTGCATTCTGGCTGACATGCACAAACATCACGTTGCGTAATTCTTCAAATAACGCCCCGCCGATACGGGCAACGCCATAGGCCAAAATTAATCCTATGGGGATGGCCAGTATTTTGGCGGTTTCGCCACTCAGGGAGTCGATCATCGCTTTGTATGCCAGCGGCACCAGCGTAATACTGACCTTGGAAATCACCATGAAAGCAAAGGCGATAACCAGGTAATAACGCAGTTTGGGGTTATCTTTAGGCCAAAGATAAGGCAGCAGGAATTTCAGCAAACGGGAAGGAGCCATCATCGGATATCTATTATCTCGCTCAGCATAGCGGCATCGGTTTTATCTCTATTCTGGCACGTATGCCATGAAAAACCTTACCTAATCCACCTGGACGGCTCTTTTTGATACGGGAAGAAATACACCGCAGCCATGCATCATCCTCAAGGCGGCCTTTTCTGCCTGTTCAGCCCCTTTGCCTCCGGCGCGACAATCAGTATGGTTGTGGAGATTTTTTTGTTGCTGAGCGGATTCGGGCTGATTTTCGCCATGGTTGCCAACCGACTGCAAAATACCTGGCCGATGATCGGCGGGATTGTGCGGCTGATTGCCGGCTATAAGCTGCGTGAAGTTAAAGGCAGTTGGTTGCAACTGGTGATTGGCGTTTTGGATCTGACGATTGCCTGGCTGCTGCTTAGCGCCGATCCCGCGACGTCGGTGGTGTTGGTCACCACCATTGTCGGCATTGAAATGCTGTTCAGTTCTTTCAGCCTATTCCAGGTTGCCCGACTCTTGAAACGGACGTGATACCGCTGCGGAGCCGCCCGGCTCCGCTTTTAGCTTGCCAAACCACCTGATTACATCGGTACGTCCACGACAAACGACCCGACTAAGAGTAAAGTTTCACCCAATACAGGTTCAACTATCCCCCTGACGAAAGATTGAAGTGAGATGATAACGCTATGGAATTCAAGGACTACTACGCCATTTTAGGGGTTAAGCCAGCGGACGATCTCAAGGCAATCAAAACTGCCTATCGCCGACTGGCGCGAAAGTATCACCCCGACGTCAGCACCGAATCGAATGCCGAAGAACAGTTCAAACAGGTCGCCGAAGCCTATGAAGTGCTAAAAGACGACGAACGCCGCGCCGAATACGATCAACTGCGGGAGCACCGTAACGATCCCAACTTTGGCCGCCAGACACAGCATGGCAGTGCCCATAACGCCGAAGATTTTTCCGATATTTTCTCCTCCATGTTCGGCGAACATGCCCGTGCTCAGCAACATCGTCAGCGGCGTCAGGGCATGCGCGGCCAACATGTTGAAATGGAAGTGGCTATATTCCTGGAAGAAACCCAGGCCGAGCAAACCCGCACTATTCGCTACACCCTGCCGGTGTATAACGCTTTCGGCATAGTGGAGCAGGAAATCCCTAAAACCCTTAATGTGAAAATCCCCGCCGGCGTCGGCGATGGGGAACGCATTCGTCTGAAAGGCCAGGGCGGACCAGGAACTGACGGTGGCGCCAGCGGCGATCTGTATCTGATCATCCGCATTGCTCCGCATCCACTGTTCGACATCGTCGGTCACAATCTGGAAATCGTGCTGCCCGTCGCCCCGTGGGAAGCGGCGCTCGGCGCCAAGGTGCCGGTCCCTACTCTGAAAGACAGTATCCTGTTGACCATTCCTGCCGGTAGCCAAACCGGGCAGCGCTTGCGCATCAAGGGAAAAGGCCTGGTCGGCAAAAAAGAAACCGGGGATTTGTATGCCGTGATCAAGGTTATGATGCCACCGAAGTCGGACGAAAAAAGCGCAGCGCTATGGCAACAGTTGTCAGAAGCCCAGCAGACCTTCGATCCACGCAAAGAGTGGAGTAAGCAAAATGGCTAACGTAACAGTAACTTTCACCATTACCGAGTTTTGCCTGCACACCGGTGTTTCACAGGATGAGCTAACGGAAATTGTCGGGCTGGGTGTGATCCAGCCGCGAGATCCCGCGACTGAAGAGTGGATCTTTGACGATCGCGCTTTAATCACCTTCCATCGTGCAGAGCAGTTGCACCGCGAGCTGGCTCTGGATTGGCCCGGCATTGCGGTTACGCTGACGCTGCTGGAAGAAATTGAGCATTTGCGTAAAGAAAACAGCCAATTGCATCAACGGTTGGCCCGCTTCATCGGCAAGCCCTGATAGGGTTAAAACCAGCCCGTGGCTTCGGCGGCGGGCGATGTCAGGCACTGCCTTTCCCTATTGCCCCAACTATAATTTTTTTTCCTTAATTAATAAAAAATAAGTTTTACCCTGCCCTGGCCGAACCAATTTCGAGCATAATAAATTCCCCTGAGGCTCCAGATTCTGGGCTGAAAATAAGCGTTCCATGATGCTTAATCGATGATTATTATAAATACTGTTAATAAATACATGTCATTAAAAACATGTTATTAAAAACAGTATTGACACCCCTTAAAAAACCAGTAGATTAGTAATCATCAACAGCGCAACAATAGCTAGTTGATAATAGTAGAAGTATTGAAGATTAGTTATTACAGTTATTTTTGCGATAAAGGCCACGAAGCATTTTTGTATGGGCATCGGTATTGAGAAAAGCAAAAATCTCTATTGATGACGCTTTCAGGCCATGTAGTCAGTACCTACAATCGCAGGGTGTGTACCAAAACGCGATGATGTAAGGCTATGTTCTAATTGTTTTTTTGTTTGCGATTCTTCAGTTTTTTGCAACAGATCGCAATAGAGGTGAGGCCACGCATCAAAGAGTCTATATCGCGAGGGGAGATGTACCTGGTTGAGCCATCAATCTTTGAATATCTATTAAGATTGATGATAAACGTAAACTGGTAAATATAGGGGAGGTTTTAGTTCGCCTAATATTATCTGTGATAAACATGTACATTTAATGGTAGTACCTTAGCAGTAAGAAATCAGTAAGTTCATTAATGTTAAATTTGAAGTTGATAGTACCTTAAAAGCCCTGGCAACCATTGTCAGGGCTTTTATCTTTTATGCATCAGCCACATGACGATAAAAAGATGCCCGCCACCCAGCCTGAGCCCTGTCATCATCACTCATGCGGTGCCAAGGCAATATTGACCTGCCAATGACATTAAAAAAATTAATCCTTGCTTAATAAATCAAACCAAGCCTACTATGGCGGCATCGGTTTGGAACACAGACCTTATGAAAGCAGTTTTAGTAAAGCAGTTCTCAGTTCAAGCGTTATCTCTAGATACCCTTCTTCATGAGCCTCCTCCTAAGTGCCCCATAAGTAAAAATCTGCAAAACAGGCCATGTTCGCCACGCTGAGTGGCTCAAAAAAATGAAAAGGATATATCTATGTCTAACAAAATGACTGGTTTAGTAAAATGGTTTAATGCTGACAAAGGCTTCGGCTTTATCACTCCACAAGATGGCAGCAAAGATGTCTTCGTACATTTCTCCGCCATCCAGAGCAACGATTTTAAAACCTTGGATGAAGGTCAGAATGTAGAGTTCTCGATTGAGAACGGCGCTAAAGGCCCATCTGCTGTTAATGTTATCGCGCTTTAATCGCCGATAATCTCGCTAATACTTACGATAGCGATGAAGGCACCAGCCTGAGCAGTTAAGCATTAGTGATAAAAAAACCCGCTTTGAGCGGGTTTTAGGTTGCTGACAAAGCAGGAAAAAGCGTGGTTTTTCCTGCTTTGTGGTGAGCAGCCGAAAATCAATAAATTGATTTTCCTGATTTTTGTTTATCGGCCTCTACTCGCTCTGGGCAGGAATGAGGTTTGTCATCAGTCTGAAACCCGCTTTGAGCGGTTTTTTTGCATTTCACATCTAAGAAAAAGAGTGATTCATCAACAAACAGCATTATCCAGCGTTGCGCCCACCCCGTTACAAGAAGCCGTATGCTGCAGCCAGCACCCAACCCATCACGCAAGATACGGACACTCCGATCAAACCCACCATGATGAAACTGTGGTTGATGACGAACCGCCCGATGTTGGTTGTCCCGGAGCGATCGAACTGAATGGCCGCCAGATCGCTTGGGTAGGTGGGTAATATATAGTAGCCATAGCAGGCGGGGGCAGAGGCCACGATATAGGCCGGATCAACACCGATAGCCAATGCGACAGGGACAATGGCGGCAAGTGCAGCGGCCTGCGAGTTAACAAACTTGGAAACCAGCAGCAAAATGATCGCGTAGGCCCAGGGATACTCTTTCACCAAGGTTCCCAGTACAGACTTTATCTCTTCCAGATGCGCGCCAAACATGGTTTCGGCCATCCAGGCAATACCGTAAACCGCCACTATGGCAATCATTCCTGAACGGAAAACCTCGTTTTTTGAGATATTGGCCGGATTCGTTTTGGTCGCGATAATAATTACTGCACCTGCACACAGCATAAACATCTGGATAACCAATACCATGGAAAGTGGTTTTCCATTAATTAATGGCCGCAGTTCAGAAAAAGCGCCCAATAGCGCAACAATGGCTATGGTTGCCAGAAAAATCCACATGGCTACCCAGTTGCTGGTAGGCAATTTCTTATCCAGTAAGGTTGCCGTGTCGCCATAAACGTATTTATAGTTTTCCGGGTCTGAAATGAAGCTCTGGAACTTTTCATCCTTATCCAGATCCTTACCCCGGAACCAACTGAAGATACCGATAGCAAGAATGCCGCACAGGGTCGAGGGAATAGTAATGGCCAGCAAATCGAGGAACTCGAGGTGTTTACCATTGAAGGTAAAATTACCCAGCATGGCGACCAGCGATACCACAGCGACGGATACCGGGCTGGCTATAATACCCATCTGTGCCCCGATAGAACTGGCTGCCATCGGCCTTTCCGGGCGAATGTTATTTTTGATTGCCACATCATAAATAATCGGCAAAATGGTGTATACCACATGCCCGGTGCCGCAAAGAATGGTCAGGATGCAGGTCACGAAGGGAGCGACAATGGAAACATATTTAGGATTGCGGCGCAGCATACGCTCGGCAATCTGCAGCATCACGTCAAGCCCACCTGATGCCTGCAGCGTCGCCGATGCGGCCACTACGGCAATGATAACCAGCATGACATCCACCGGCGGTTTCCCGGGGGGTAAATGAAAAACGAAAACCAGGATGATTAATCCAATACCGCCGAGCAGCCCCAGTGCAATCCCACCTTTCCTGGCCCCATAAAATAGACAGATCAGTATGACAATAAGCTGAATGGTAAATAACATGCTAACCTCATTATTATTGTTAAGAAGGTTAATAATTAACTTCTTTTCATTTTCATTGAGGGATAGCGATCACATATAGATAGTTTTTTTAGTTAAAAAAAGACCAGATAATCAAGTGAAAACCAGTTTGTTTAAATACGGTTATTTTTATGTTTTTTTTGTAAAAAAATAGAAATTAATTGCCATCATTCTCGGTAAATAAATATAGCTATAAATATCCCTTAAGACTGCCGACGAGACATCACCCAAGGATGAAAGCCGTAGAAGTCCCCTCAGTTCGATATCAGACTGCCGTTCCTCCTCCTTCATAAGACCATTCAACATAGCCATGCAAAATTAGGATTTTTACCCAAAAAACAGTTTTAAATTCAATAACATTAGGACTCATCTTAAAATAAAACCAACGTGTTTATGGATATGGGCGTCCAGGAAAACAGGATGAAAAGCAAGGATCGCAAACCCGATTACCAGGTTAAATATGGCGAAGAATGGAGACCGGGAAAAACCTCCAAATGGTTTTGGATCCTGATGATCGCCATCATCGGTGCTCTGGTCGCCATTTCTTAAAACGCAGGATCCCGGTCAATGAGAAGAAATAAAATCAGAAGGGGTCACTGGCGCAGGTAGCGAAAAGTTGTGCCTCATACGTTCAACTTCATTAAGCGGTGTTAGCCCGAACAGGCGTTTAAACTCACGACTAAACTGAGAAACACTTTCATACCCCACGCGCACGCAGGCTGCTGAAGCGGAGAGATTATTTCGCAGCATCAGTAATCTGGCCTGATGTAGTCGCGTAGACTTCAAATATTGCATCGGGGACATATTGGTCACCGTTTTGAAATGGCTATGGAATGTTGGCAGACTCATTCCCGCCTCTTTCGCCAGCGCATTCACATCCAGATGAGAATCATATTCGGCATGCAATTTTCGCAACGCTTTCGCCACTTTGCCAAACTGCCCCTGGGTGGTCAGCGCATTTCGCAACATCTGCCCCTGCGCCCCGGTCATTACGCGATAATAAATTTCCCGCATCATCGCCGGCCCCAATATCTCGGCATCCAGCGGTGAAGCCATTACCTGCAGAGAAGCGCTGAAAGCAGGTCACCGCGTGGTAGAAACATTACGCAACCAGCAGGCCAAAGATGAATTCGAAGCCCTGGCACCGGACCGCAGCTTTGGCCACATTCTCGATGTCACCCATTTCGCTGCGATTGCCCCGCTGGTCAATGCCGTAGAACAGGAACTGGGGGCCGTTGACGTACTGGTCAATAATGCCGGTTATTGCCACGAAGGAACTATGGAGGAGTCGCCGTTAACTGATGCTATCCACCAGTTTGAGGTCAACGTGTTTGGTGCGGTAGCCGTAATTAAAGCCTTCCTGCCTTATTTTCGGGCGCGTCGGGCCGGCCATATTCTCAATGTGACCTCCATGGGCGGCTTCATTACCCTGCCGGGGATCAGCTACTATTGCGGCAGCAAATTTGCCTTGCAGGGTATTTCCGAAACGCTGACCAAAGAGCTAAAGCCCTTTAATATTGCAGTCACCGCCATCCAGCCCGGAGCTTTCCGAACCGACTGGGCAGGACGTTCGATGGTACGATCAGCACGTAGCATCAGTGATTACGATCAGAGCTTCGGGCCAATCCGTGAAACACGCGAAAAACGCAGCGGCCATCAACCGGGCGATCCGATTAAGGCTGCCAAAGCCATCCTGCAACTCATCAATACCCCTGAGCCCCCGGCATTTCTGCTGCTGGGCAGCGATGCCCTCATGTATGTCAGAGAAAAACTGCAGCAAATGAACAGCGATATCGATGCCTGAGAAACTGTCAGCCGTTCAACCGACGGTTAATACTGCCTGCGTTCATTCTTGTTTACAGCAACATATAGCTTGAAGGTAGTCGGCACTGGCTAAAAATTGCGTTGGCAATAGTGTCGACTACAATTCAATCGAAATACCTCCCTACAAAGTCAGTCTTGATTCATATTTGAGGTGATTATGTTACATAAACACGAAAATGTAATAAGTATGACTGCACTTAGCCACCAGGCCACCCAACAATTAATGCCGTCGTTTTCCGGATTACCCCATACACAACACGCCGACGGGAAGTACCGCTTACGCCGCTATTCGGTCGTCAAACATCTCGATGGTCATGTGGTTGAGATTGGTCCGCGTAATTTCGTTCAGTCGGATGAAATCAACCACTTTCAGGGCAATGTGGTTCGCCATTTCGAGCCGATTGACGTAGCCGTATTGCAAAGCGCTGGCATGGAAGAAATGTGCAATCTGTTTGCTGAAAGCAATGATTTACCTGAAGGAACGGAAATAGAAATCCACCAGATGCGCGTTGTCGCTATTGATCATGAAACGCAGGTGGCGCCGGAAGGGATCCATCAGGATGGTTTTGACCATATCGCGATGATTGGTATCCATCGGCAGAATATTGTCGGCGGCGAGATCATGCTATATGCCGATAATCACCAGCCCCCGTTCTTTAAAAAAGTGTTGGCGGACGGTGAGGCCGTTTTGCTGGCGGACAGTAAGCTATGGCATAACGCCACGCCGATCAGCGCCGTTGTCCCAGAACAAGAGGGGCATCTTGATCTGTTTGTTCTGACCGCACAGGGGAAAAAAGCATGACATTTACTCCCGAACTCGTCCGGGTTCAGTTTAGTGCACTAGCCCAACGCTATGATGATAAACCCGTTATCTTTTTCGATGGGCCTGGCGGTTCCCAAGTTTCGCAAGGCGTGCTGGAGAAAATGACTCACTACTTGGGGAAATATAACGCCAATCTGGGCGGTCATTATTTTTCCAGCCATAAAACAACCGAGGTGATGAATAATGCAAGGGAATCGGTGCGCGCCTTCTTGAATGCACCCTCGCCCGACAATATCGTTTTTGGCATGAACATGACCTCGCTGACGTTCCACCTCAGCCGCATCATTAGCCGTGATTGGCAAGCCGGAGACGAGATCATCGTTACCGAGCTGGATCACTACGCCAATGTCTCCAGCTGGCAGCAGGCGGCAAATGACAAACAGGTCACAGTGCATCAAATCCCCCTGCAACAATCGGATTGTTCTTTGGATACCGCCCGGCTGTGCGAAAAAATCACCGCTAAAACGCGCCTGGTCGCGGTCAGCTATGCATCTAATGTCACCGGCAGCATTGTCGATATTAAAGCTATCACCGAAGCCGCCCACCGGGTCGGCGCACAGGTTTATGTCGACGCAGTGCATTATGCTCCGCATAACCTGATCGATGTGCAGGCGCTGGGTTGCGACTTTCTGGTGTGTTCTGCCTATAAGTTCTTTGGCCCGCATCTCGGCATGGCCTATATCGCGCCGCAATGGCTGCAACGGCTGCAACCCTATAAAGTCGAGCCGGCCACCGACATCGGCCCAGGCCGTTTTGAGACCGGCACCCAAAGTTTCGAAGGGTTGGCCGGCGTAACGGCAGCCATTGACTACCTGGCGCAATGGGGTACGCCAGGCGCTCCTTTAAGGCAGCGTTTGCAGGAAAGTTTTGCCGACTATCACCGCCATGAAGAGAACCTGTGCAGATACTTCCTGCAAGGCCTGCAGAACGTCGACGGAGTGCAGCTTTACGGTACCTCGCAGGCAGACATTCACCGTCGCACGCCGACCTTTGCTCTGACCTTTATCGGCCATGCGCCTGAGGAAATTGCCCGTCGACTTGGCCGGCACAATATCTGCGCTGGCAGCGGACACTTCTATGCATTGGGGTTAATCCGGCGGTTGAACCTGCAGGACAGCGGCGGCGTGTTGCGCATCGGGATGATGCATTACAATACTCAGCAGGAAATTGACATGCTGTTTGAGGTGCTCGCCAGCGAACGCTTGCTCCATGCGTAAAGTTTATAGGAGGGGACGCCAAGTCGTGAGGACAGATATTGTCTATGGAATCGGAGTCACTCCATGACAGGGGCGCAATGCCCCTTATTCTTTGGGATAAGAAAATTCAGCAGTGACTAAATGTGACTCTAATTTCTTAGATTGAACATCGTACGCGAAGGTATACCGCCCTCCAGATGTAAACTTAAATCCGAACACAGGAAGACACTCCCCCTTCGGTACATAAACAGGCTTGTCATCAAAAATCTTGTGAAGAGAGTCGTTTTTATCGCTGTTGATTTGAATAGCAGTGATCCGTTCCTGTGGCTCCAGTGGCGACACCACACAAACATGATTGTCTTTGATAAATGCCGTTGTAGATTCTCGATCTACCATTTGGTCACCTGGCCCAGGGCATCCCGTTAAGAGGAATACGACAGCCAGCAACATTCTATTTTTCATGATTAACGCCCCTTCCCTGTTACGATTTTCTGGAGACGCAGGAACGACCGCCAACGGTTTAATATGCTCGCAGATCAACTACACACCAAACAGTGACAGTTACGGATGTCGTTCAATGGGGCTGAAAGCATTGTAGGTGAGAAATCACCTTTGCTTGAAGCGCTTATAAATCAAAAAGTTGATTTATAAGGAGATTTTGGAGCGGGTGAAGGGAATCGAACCCTCGTATGCAGCTTGGGAAGCTGCCGTTCTACCATTGAACTACACCCGCATCGGTGTGCGACTGCCATTATAACCGGTTATCCCTGTCGGGCAAGCGGAGATAACGCGTAACTGCTGGTGTTTTAAGCAGTTAGCGGTAATAGGCTCTATTCTCACTCATCAGACGAAAAAAAACCGGCACAGTCACCTATGCCGGTTGATATTCATTACTACGAAGTTATTTCTGTGGGCGCATTGCCGGGAACAGGATCACGTCGCGAATGGTGTGGCTGTTGGTGAACAGCATCACCATACGGTCGATACCGATGCCCAGACCTGCGGTTGGTGGCAGGCCGTGCTCTAGCGCGGTAACGTAGTCTTCGTCGTAGAACATCGCTTCGTCATCACCTGCGTCTTTCGCATTAGCCTGGTCAGCAAAACGCTGCGCCTGGTCTTCTGCGTCATTCAGCTCGGAGAAGCCGTTGCCGATTTCACGGCCGCCGATGAAGAACTCGAAGCGGTCAGTGATTTCCGGGTTAACGTCGTTACGGCGCGCCAGCGGCGAAACTTCTGCCGGGTATTCAGTGATGAAGGTCGGCTGAATCAGATGGCTCTCCGCCACTTCTTCGAAGATCTCGGTCACTACGCGGCCCAGACCCCAGCTCTTCTCAACCTTGATACCGATGGATTCAGCGATAGCCACCGCTTTGCCCATATCAGCCAGGTCAGCCAGATCGGTTTCCGGACGGTATTTTTTGATCGCCTCGGTCATGGTCAGCTTCACAAACGGCTTGCCGAAGTCGAATACTTCATCACCGTACTGCACCTGGGTATTGCCGAGCACGTTCTGGGTCAGGGTGCGGAACAGCGACTCGGTCAGTTCGATCAGATCTTTGTAATCCGCGTAAGCCATATAGAGTTCCATCATGGTGAACTCTGGGTTATGACGCGGAGAAACGCCTTCGTTACGGAAGTTACGGTTGATTTCGAATACGCGTTCAAAACCACCGACCACCAGACGCTTCAGGTACAGCTCTGGAGCAATACGCAGGTACATATCGATGTCCAGCGCATTATGGTGAGTCACGAATGGACGAGCAGAAGCCCCACCCGGGATCACCTGCATCATAGGGGTTTCGACTTCCATGAAACCGCGTTCCACCATGAAGTTACGCATTGCCGCCATGATCTGAGAACGCACCTGGAAGGTCTTGCGCGATTCGTCGTTGGCAATCAGATCCAGGTAACGCTGACGATAGCGGGTTTCCTGATCGGCCAGGCCGTGGAACTTGTCCGGCAACGGGCGCAGTGCCTTGGTCAGCAGGCGTAGTTCGGTACAGTGGATAGACAGCTCACCGGTCTTGGTTTTGAACAGCTTGCCGCGTGCGCCAAGGATGTCACCCAGGTCCCACTTCTTGAATGCTTCGTTGTAAACGCCTTCCGCCAGATCGTCGCGTGCGACGTACAACTGGATGCGGCCACCAACGTCTTGCAGCGTGACAAAGGATGCCTTGCCCATGATACGGCGGGTCATCATACGGCCGGCAACGGTGACTTCTACACCCAGTGCTTCCAGCTCTTCGTTGTCTTTATCGCCGTACGCAGCGTGCAGCTTGTCGGATGTGGTGTCGCGACGGAAATCATTCGGGAACGCAATGCCGTTCTCGCGCAGCGCAGCCAGTTTTTCACGGCGTGACTGCAACTCGTTATTGAGATCCAGCGCCTGTTCAGCGCCTTGTGGTTGTTGCTCAGACATTTCTGTTCCTTATAACCCGGCTTTCAAACTTGCCTCAATGAATTTATCCAGGTCGCCATCTAATACGGCCTGCGTGTTGCGCGTTTCAACGTTAGTGCGCAAATCCTTGATTCGGGCGTCATCCAGCACGTAAGAGCGAATTTGGCTGCCCCACCCGATATCGGACTTGTTGTCTTCCATCATCTGTTTATCAGCATTTTTCTTTTGCATCTCAAACTCGTACAGCTTGGCTCGCAGCTGTTTAAACGCTTGATCCTTGTTCTTATGCTGAGAACGGTCGTTCTGACACTGCACTACGATGTTGGTCGGCAAGTGGGTAATACGCACCGCCGACTCAGTTTTGTTCACGTGCTGACCACCCGCACCCGAGGCGCGGTAAACGTCGATTCGCAGGTCCGCCGGGTTGATGTCGATATCGATATCGTCATCCACTTCCGGATAGATAAACACCGAGCTAAACGAGGTATGACGGCGGCCGCCGGAGTCGAACGGGCTCTTGCGCACCAGGCGATGTACGCCGGTTTCAGTACGCAACCAGCCGAACGCGTAGTCGCCGATAATCTTGATGGTGGCGGATTTCAGCCCTGCGACGTCGCCGTCGGACTCTTCGATCACTTCTGTTTTGAAGCCCTTGGATTCAGCCCAGCGCAGGTACATGCGCAACAGCATGCTGGCCCAGTCCTGCGCTTCAGTGCCGCCGGAGCCGGCCTGGATATCCAGGTAGCAATCAGCACTGTCGTATTCACCAGAGAACATACGACGGAATTCTAATTGTTCCAGCTTGGCAGACAGTTGATCAAGCTCAACGAGGGCTTCGTTAAAGGTTTCTTCATCGTCGGCTTCAATTGCCAATTCCAGCAGGCCAGAGACGTCTTCGCCCCCCTGTTCCAGCTGATCGATGGTTTCAACGATGGCTTCGAGCGCCGCGCGCTCTTTACCCAGCGCCTGTGCGCGCTCGGGTTCGTTCCAAACGTCAGGTTGTTCCAGCTCTGCGTTAACTTCTTCTAGGCGTTCTTTCTTGGCATCATAGTCAAAGATACCCCCTAAGAACGGCAGTCCGCACGGACAGGTCCTGAATTCGGTTTTTTACCGGGTTAATTTCAAACATGTTTTTTGCGTTCTTTTACGTTGATGTCGTCGATGGCGAAATGCCATTGGAACCGGTAATTCTAGCGGATCCAGGCGTCAGTTTATAGCCGGTTGGTTAGTTTTTGTGGGGGAAGAAAACATGCCGGGGTTTGGCTGAGCAAACCCCGGGATAAAGCAGTTACAAATCAACGCGGCCAAAGGTGCTGGATCAGTAACTGTACATTGCGGTTGCCACGGAACTCGTTGACGTCGAGCTTGTAGGCCAGCTCCACCTCGCGCACGCTACTGTCGGGCCACAGGGTGGTGTCGACATTGAAAGCGATACCGTCCAGCAGTGGGCCGCCGCCAAGCGGTTCCACCATCAGTTTCAGGTGTTTCTCGCCCACCAGCCGCTGCTGCAAGATACGGAAGGTGCCGTCGAAGGTCGGTTCCGGGAACGCCTGGCCCCAGGGGCCGCCTTCGCGCAACAGCTCCGCCGTTTCCAGCGAAAGTTCCTGCATCGCCAGTTCGCCGTCAGACCAAATCACCCCTTCCAGCATCGCCGGATCGAGCCATTCGCCCACCAGGTCGCCAAAGCGCTGGCGGAACTCGTCGAATTTGCTATCTTCCAGCGACAGCCCGGCTGCCATGGCATGGCCACCGAATTTCATCATCAACCCCGGATTCAGCGTATCCAACCGTTCCAGCGCATCGCGCATGTGCAGACCGGCTATCGAACGCCCGGAACCTTTAAGAATGCCCTCACCTGCCGGGGCAAAGGCGATCACCGGGCGATGAAAGCGCTCCTTGATGCGCGAAGCCAAAATCCCCACCACGCCCTGATGCCACTCCGGATGATACATCGCCAGCCCGTATGGCAAGGCGGTGCAGCTGCGCTCGAGTTCGTCGCACAGCTGCAGAGCTTCAACCTGCATGCCCTGTTCAATCTCACGCCGGGTCAGATTGAGCGCATCAAGATCGTTTGCCAACATACGCGCCTGCGCGATGTCATCACTTAACAACAACGCCACGCCAATCGACATATCATCCAGTCGTCCGGCGGCATTGAGCCGTGGCCCCAGCGCAAAGCCAAGATCGTTGGCTGCCAACTGACGTGCATCACGATTGGCCACTTCCAGCAACGCCCGGATACCCGGCCGACATTTGCCGGCCCGGATGCGGTTCAGGCCCTGATACACCAGAATACGGTTGTTGGCATCGAGCGGTACTACGTCAGCCACCGTACCTAGCGCGACCAGATCCAGCAGTTCTGCCAGATTCGGCATCGCCAACGCTCGTTGTTCGAACCAGCCACTGTCCCGCAGCCGGGCACGCAACGCCAGCATCAGATAGAAAGCCACGCCGACACCAGCCAGGGATTTAGAAGGGAACTCACAACCACGCAGGTTCGGGTTGACGATCGCCTCCGCCGCCGGCAGGGTTTCCCCCGGTAGGTGGTGGTCGGTCACCAGCACCTGCATGCCTTTGGCGTGGGCCACGGCCACTCCCGCGTGGGAAGAGATGCCGTTATCCACCGTCAGGATCAATTCCGCACCGCGCGTTGCTGCCTGCTCGACCACTTCGGGGCTCAGGCCGTAGCCATCTTCAAAACGATTCGGTACCAGATAATCGACCGCACTGCCGCCCATACTGCGCAGCGCCAGCACCGTCAACGCGGTACTGGTGGCACCATCGGCGTCGAAGTCCCCCACCACCATGATGCGACGATGTTCGGCCAGCGCCTGTTGCAGAATGCCAACGGCATCGTCAATGCCATCCAGTTGCTGCCACGGCAGCATGCCTTTGACGCTGCGTTCCAATTCCTGCTCAGCCTGAACGCCACGCAGCGCATATAAACGGCGCAACAGCGGGTGCAGGTTGGCCGGCAGATGGCTGTCGTCCGCCGCCGCACGGCGGCGTAGTTGTGTTTTGATGCTCACCGGCGATTAACCACCGGTTTTGGTTGCGGTCTGATGCGCGTCCAGCATGGCGGCCATCTCTTTTGGCCCCTGATACCCAGGGATCATCATGCCGTTTTCCAGAATAATCGCCGGGGTGCCCTGAATACCGAACTGCACGCCGAGCGCATAGTGTTTACTGATGTCAGTCTTACAGGTGGCAGGTGAAACTGCGTCGCCTTTTATGGCGGTATCGAAGGCCTTGGCCTTGTCGGCGGTACACCAGATTGACTGCATGTCTTTCTCTGTCTGGGAATTTAGCCCCTGACGCGGGAACGCCAGATAGCGGACGGTAATGCCCAGATCGTTATATTCTTTCATTTGCTGATGCAACTTGTGGCAATAACCACAGGTGATGTCGGTGAACACGGTGATCACGTGTTTCTGCTTTGGCGCCTTGTAGACGATCATCTGATCTTTCAGCGCTTCCAGCTTGCCAGTCAGCAGTTGGTTGGTGACGTTAACCGGCTCTTTGCCACTGACGTCGTACAACGGGCCTTGCAGAATGTGTTTGCCGTCTTCGGTCACGTACAGCACGCCGTTATCGGTCAGCACGGTTTTCAAGCCGTTCACCGGTGAAGGCTGCACGTCCGCCTGTTGAATGCCCAGGCTACCCAGTGCTTTTTGGATTGCCGCGTCGTCGGCATGGGCCGCGCCGGTTGCTGAAGCCACCAGCATAGAGAGCAGCATTAAACCTTTCTTCATTCTTCCAATCCTTTTGAACCCAGCGTGTCAGGCACGCGGGTGGTGCTGTTGATGTAGCTGTTTAAGCCTTTCGGTCGCTACATGCGTGTAAATTTGTGTGGTTGAGAGGTCGCTATGCCCCAATAACATCTGTACGACACGGAGATCGGCCCCATGGTTCAGCAAATGGGTGGCAAACGCGTGGCGCAACACGTGCGGCGACAGCCTCTCGCTGTCAATACCCGCTAGGATCGCATAGTGTTTGATGCGATGCCAGAATGTCTGTCGGGTCATTTGCTGGCTGCGGTTGCTGGGGAACAAGACGTCCAGCGCCTGACCGTTGACCATCCACGGGCGGCCGTGCTCCAGGTAGTTTTCTATCCAGTACACCGCCTCTTCACCCAGCGGCACCAGTCGCTCCTTGTTGCCTTTGCCTATCACCCGCACCACGCCCTGACGCAGACTGACATCGCTGATAGTCAGCCCGACTAATTCGGAGACCCGCAGCCCGGTAGCGTACAGCACTTCCAGCATCGCCTTGTCACGCAGCTCCAGCGGCTGATCGACGCAGGGTGCCTTCAGCAGCGCATCGACCTGCGCTTCGCTCAAGTCTTTCGGCAGGCGCTGCGGCAGCTTCGGCGAAGCCAGCAGTGCAGTGGGATCGTCGGCTCGCATATTTTCGCGATACAGGTATTGGAACAGACGGCGCATGGCACTCAGCAAACGTGCGGAGCTGGTCGCTTTATAGCCCCCCTCCACCCGATCGGCGAGAAACGCCTGTAAATCCAGCGCCTGTGCCTGTAACAGCGAGCTATTTTTCTGATTCAGCCAGGCGCCCAGCGCCTGCAAATCCAATCGGTAAGAGGCCAGCGTATTTTCTGCCAGATTACGTTCAAGCCACAGCGCATCCAGGAATTGCTCAATCAACGCAGTCTCTTGCTGTTGCACGCGGTCCTCTCTTTGTTACGTTTATGCCACAGGCATTATGCCTTAAGCCGGGACAAATCGGGTATACTCGCTGCAATTCTACCTACGGCGATATAAACGGTTTACACATGAAGATTGGTCTGTTTTACGGCTCCAGCACCTGCTACACCGAGATGGCGGCAGAAAAAATCCGTGAGATTTTAGGTGAAGACCTGGTCGACCTGCACAACCTGAAAGACGTTTCCCCCAAGCTGATGGAAGAGTACTCCATCCTGATCCTCGGCATGCCAACCTGGGATTTCGGTGAGCTTCAGGAAGACTGGGAAGCGATTTGGCCACAGCTGACCACGCTGGATCTCCAGGGGAAAATTGTCGCCATGTATGGCATGGGCGATCAACTCGGTTACGGCGAATGGTTCCTCGATGCACTTGGCATGCTGCACGATCACATTGCCCCACTGGGCGTACAGTTTATTGGCTTCTGGCCGATCGACGGCTTCGAATTCACCAGTCCGAAACCACTAAGCGCCGACGGCAAACACTTTGTTGGCCTGGCGCTGGATGATGTGAACCAATACGACATGAGCGAAGAGCGGCTGCAACAATGGTGCGAACAGATCCTGCTGGAGATGGAACCCCTGCTGTAATGCCCATGGGCGCGGTTATTACCGCGCCCAGTCCGATGCTTATTTCCACAACCGGAAGCGTTTCTCTCCTTCGCCGGTTGGCGTTTCGCCGTTCAAGCGCGCCGGATCGGCCACCTGATACCAGTCCAACTTACGCGTCAGCAGCATAATTCCCGCCAAAATAGCGAACAACAGCCCGGCCCCCAGTACCAAGGCGTTATCTTCCGACTGCAGCAGCAGATACAGCACGCCATACAACATCAACAGACTGGCCGCGAACAGCGCCGCCCGTAGCCTGCCGCGCAGTACTGCACTGAGGTAAAAGGCGATCAGCCCACTGCAGGCGATGCTGGCCAGCAGATAAGCGGTGGCGAAGCCAAAATGCTCGGAGAATGCCAGCAGGATCAGGTAGAACAGCACCAGTGCCGCGCCGACTAGCAGGTACTGAATCGGGTGTACCCGCAAACCGGTCAGGGTTTCGAACAGGAAGAACGTCATAAATGTCAGGCCGATAAACAGCACCGCATACTTCACCGCGCGTTCGGTCAGTTGATAGTGATCGACCGGTTCAATCAAACTGGTGCTGAAGGTTGGCAACTTGTCTTCGCCAAGAATTTCGTCGTCGTAATGGAAAGCACTGTTGATGTTGTTGGCAAACCAAGTGCTGCGCCAGCGGGCACTGAAGCCTTTTTCCGTCACCTTGCGTTCGTCCGGCAAGAAGTTACCGAGGAAATTCGGGTGTGGCCAATTGCTTTGCAGCATCAATTCGCTGCTGCGACCGAGCGGGACCAGTGACAGGCTGCTGGTGCCGGCCAGCATCAGGGTGAACTCAGCATCCAGCCCCGCTTTTTGCAATGTGGTCAGCGTCAGCGGCGCATGAATGCCTTGAGGTAACACATTGACCTGAGTACCAGGTTCAAATACCGTTTGAGACTCTGCGCTGGTAAGCGGCGAGATGCTCTTGATGCCGCGTGAATCACTCAGCGAAACCAGCAGGAAAGGCTGACCAATAGTCACGTTGCTGCGCTGCAAGTCTGTCACATCCGGCTGGCCGAACTTCACCTGAAACTTTAACGGTCCCTGATAGACCTGAGTCTGGTAAATACCCAGCTTGCGTACCTCTACGTTCGGCTTGCCGCTAACCTGCAAAGTTTCGGGCAACAGATAGCGATGATGGCGAACCATTTGCACCACCTTCTGCCCCTTGTCATCCGTCTTCTCTTCCCGCTCGCTGTAAGGGATGACGATCAACGGCCCCAAAATGCGCTGCGCCCGGCTGGTGCTTTCGCTGACCTGCCCGACCACGTTCTGGCGGTAGCCGCTGCGCTCATCAATCACATTCATTAACATCGTTACCGGGATGATCATTAAAATCATTAATCCCAGCAGAGTGGTTATTTTCCAAAACAGTACCGATTTCATCATCGCCGCGCTCCATGTAGGTAATGAAGTTACGATAATGCCCTCAGGTGAAAGCAGAATGTGGTTATGTGAAGGGACGGTGAAGTCAGAGCGATAAGGTGAAAATAGCGGTCACACCGTGCGGCTGACGGTTGCTCAACTGGATGCTGCCTCGGTGCAAGCGCGCCACTTCCTGCACAAAATTCAGCCCCAGACCGCTGCTTTTCGGCTTATCCGATCGGGCCAGAGAATAGAAACGCTCGAATACTTTATCCAGTGCATAATCCGGAATGCCACTGCCGTCGTCACAGACAGTGACCCGGTAGTGGCCCTCATGGTGCTCACCGCGCACCTTGATGGTGCCACCTTCCGGGGTGAAGTCCAGTGCGTTGTCCAGCAGATTGGTCAGCGCCTGGCTAATCAGCAATCCATCGCCGCTCAGGGTGATATCTGCCACCCCTTCAACCTGTAGCAAAACGCCACGCCGCACTGCCTGCGCCTCTTTGCCTGCCACAGCCTGACGCACCAGCGCCGCCATTGCCAGTGGCCCCCGTTCCAGGACCGGCCGGCTCTCCAGCCGCGCCTGCACCAGCAGTTTATCCACCAGTTGCTGAATGCGCGCACTCTGCTGTTCGATATTGGTCAAAAAACGCTGGGCAGTGGCCGCCGGAGGTTGTTCCTGCAACAGCTCAGCCGCGCCGCGGATCGCCGCCAGCGGGCTTTTCAGTTCGTGGGTCAGGGTATGTACATACTGCTCAATGTAGGCCTTGCCCTCCAGCTTCACCCGCATGCTGTCCAGCGCCTGTGCCAACTGGGTTAATTCGTGGCCGCCCATTATCGGCAACGGCAGGCTTTCACCCTGCGCCACGCCGTCTGCGTAGTGCACCAGCCGCCCAATCGAGCGGTTGATCCACCAGACAAAGCCCAGACCGATCAGCAAGGCAATGCCCAGCAGCAGCGCGCCGGCCCAAAGAATACGACGTTCGCTGCGCTTGATCACCGGTGTCATGGTGCTGTTGGGTTTACCAACGCTAAGCACGCCGATGATTTTCCCCTGCTCCATTACGGGTGCGGCAACGTACATCACCGAGCTGTTTTCATCCTGCGGATCGCTGCGCGTGCTGCGCGCGCCGTACTGACCAAGCAGCGTCAGATAAACGTCATTCCAGCGTGAGTAGTCCTGGCCGAGCGCCTTGCCGCTGGAATCAAAAATGACCTTGCCGTTTTGATCGGTAAGATAAACGTGATATTCGCTGCGATCCTTACGGATACCGCCAATATTGGCACCTATGGGGCGTCGATTGAGTTGAGAGAAAGCTTGAGCCAGTTGCCCGTGCGCCGCGTCAGCACGTTGCATATCCAGACGCGCAATCTGCGCCAGCAGATTGGCGGTATCCACCAGTGTGCCTTCGGTCGCGCGCCGCACGCCGGGTTTCACTTCCTGTACGAAAATGCTCAGTACGAAATAACCCGCCACCGCCACAATCAGGAAATACCCCAACAGCAGGCGCAGGCCTATTCTCATGGCTGGCGGCTCACGCTGTAGCCGAGGCCGCGATGAGTGTGGATCGGGGGTTCAGCGGGATTGATGGCGCGCAGCTTGGCACGCAGCGTTTTGATATGGGTATCAACGGTGCGATCCAGGCTTTCTTCGGCCAGCGCCCAGACGCTTTCCATCAGTTGCTGGCGTGAGAATACCCTGCCGGGTGCCAGCAACAGCGTTTTCAACAATAAAAATTCGTAACGGGTCAGCAACAACGGCTGCTGATGGTAATGGATGGCCGCGGCCTGTTCATCCAAACTAAAAGGGCCGAAGTGGTACAGTGGCGGTTGCTGCAGACGCTGCTGTTTTTGCAAACGGCGCAGAATAGTGCGCACCCGAGCGCTGACTTCTCGCGGGGAAAAGGGTTTGGCGACGTAATCGTCGGCACCGATTTCCAACCCAATCAGGCGATCAAGCTCATCGCTGCGGGCGGTGAGGAACAAAACAGGCAAATCCGCCGACTGCGATAACAACCGGCGGCAGAGTTCAAAACCATTGATGTCCGGCAGACCAACATCGAGGATCGCCAGCGCAGGTGCCCCTTGCGCCAACGCCTGCAATGCCGGTTCACCGCGTTCGAACCAGCGCACCTGGAAGCCTTCGCTCTCCAGGGTATAAATCAGCGTGTCGGCAATGCTGGGTTCATCTTCCACCAGCCAGAGCGTCGGCTTCATCAGAACTCCTCGTCATCGCTGGCGGCCGGATACAGCAAGCGTTGGCGCAAATGCCGCCAGTCGGCTTTAGCCATGCAGTCGGAAGCCAGCCACAGCCGACGGCGCTTTTTGCCCCCCACCGGCTGTAACGTCAACAGAATACCGTAACGCGGCATCCAGGGCTGCTTCACCAATTGCCACTCCTGCCCATGCCAACCCAGGCGCTGGTTTTCCAGCAGGCGTAGTTCGCCCTGCCGCGACGCAATACGCTTTTGGCTGCGAATGCACTCAAACACCACCAGCGTCAGCAACACCAGCCAGATCGGGCCATAGCCTTCCGGCCAGGGTGAAATCAGGATCAGCAGGATAAGAGCACCATGTGTCAGCAGAGAAAATAACTGGGTGCGCCAGGAAATACGGACGTCACATCGCCACTGGGCCACGGTCTTTATTTCGCGTCTGGATCAGTGTCACCATTCTCTGCAGTTCACTGTCCTGCGGAGCGCCATGATTCATCAGCCAATTGAAGAGATCGGGATCGTCAGACTCCAGCAGGCGGATAAACAGCGCTTTGTCTGTATCGTTCAGCAGGTCATACTCATACTCGAAGAAGGGCATGATAGAGATGTCCAGCTCACGCATGCCGCGGCGACAGGCCCAGTGGATACGTGCTTTGTTATTAATATCCATGTTGTTATGACTAACCTCTTTTCAGCATGGCAACGCCATCGCAGGGTTCAACTGACACACTGTATGGCAACACCGGCGCGATATAATTCCATCAGCCAAAGATCTGTCTGCATGGGTTACCCTTGGCCGCAAGCCTATAGAGTAACAATTTGACATACTCGCCGGGAAGGACGTTCTCGGTGTAAAACGTAATTAAGCGCTAAATGTCAAAAAAAGCGCTGTCGGGGAGGCAAGCGTGAATAACAGTTTGCAAAGGCCGTCGCCTCTTTTACCATGGGGCCAACACACCTTCAGGTAAGCTAAACGTTAAGCAGGATCTTACTATGGCGTATAAAATTCCATTTCCACCCCGTCAGCCCTCCGCTTCCTCCCATCTGCCCCTGACCCTGATCTCACTGGAAGATTGGGCGCTGGTGACATTGAACGGGCCGGACCGGGTGAAATACCTTCAGGGCCAGGTCACCGCCGATATCGAAGCGCTGCCTACCGATAGCCACATGTTGTGCGGCCACTGTGACGCCAAGGGCAAAATGTGGAGCAATCTGCGTTTATTCCATCGCGGTGAAGGCTTTGCCTATCTGGAACGCCGCAGCGTGCTGGACAGCCAACTGGCTGAAATCAAGAAGTACGCGGTATTTTCCAAACTCACCATTGCCGCCGACAACGAAGCGGTGTTGCTGGGCGTGGCCGGTTTTCAGGCACGCGCAGCGCTGACGGGGGTTTTCAACAGCCTGCCGGATGCTGACCATCAGGTAGTGCAGGACGGTGAAACGACCCTGTTGCACTTCTCGCTACCGGCGGAACGTTTTCTGCTGGTCACCACCGCCGCCGTTGCCGAACAGTTGGTTGGCAAACTGCACGAGCAGGCCGAACTGAACGACAGCCAGCAGTGGCTGACGCTGGATATCGAAGCCGGCTACCCAGTGATTGACGTCGCCAACAGCGGGCAGTTGATCCCCCAGGCCACCAACCTGCAGGCGCTGGATGGCATCAGCTTCAGCAAGGGCTGCTACACCGGTCAGGAAATGGTGGCGCGCGCCAAGTTCCGCGGGGCCAACAAACGGGCACTGTACTGGCTGGAAGGCAAGGCCGGGCGAGTGCCGCAGGCCGCTGAGGACATGGAATTGCAGTTGGGTGAAAACTGGCGCCGTACCGGTACGGTGCTGAGCGCCGCCAAACTGGCCGACGGCACGCTGTGGGTTCAAGTGGTGCTGAATAACGATCTCGACGCCGACAGCAAACTGCGGGTTCGCGATGATGCCACCAGCCAACTGGCCATCAAACCACTGCCATATTCACTGGCGGAAGAAAAATAATCCCCCGGCAGCAGGCTCACGCCCGCTGCCTGATTCCTTACTCGTCCAGTTCGCCATCGCGCTGCACCAGATAGATCAGCACCAAAATTAGGGTGACAAAGAAGCGGAAAGCGTCAGGCACCCCGTTCCATTGTTTAGACATCCACATACCGAACCACTCACCGCCCACCGACATAAAACCCACCTGCCAGGTCAAAAAACCGAGCGTCAAACCGGCCACTGCCAGCGTTTTCTTTCTATTGAAGGCCACTGCGGACAGTTTCAGGCCGCGCAGCAGGCGCAGGCCCCCCATCCAACACAACAACGCGGTCAGGCTTTCCAGCGTAATGATGCCAATGTAACCGGCGTGATGCAGCCATGGAGTCTGTATTGAACGGTAAGTGATGGTGGCGTCAGGGAAAATGGTGTCCATCATAAAGACATGACGTACAAAGGCGAAATTGGAGCCGTAGTCCGTAATATTGCCAAATGCCACCAGTGTGGCGAACAGCGCCATCGCGCACACCAGCAACGCTTTAGATAAGCGAACGATCATATTGATGAGTCCTGAAAAGGTTAACGTAAACACCGAAGGTGTAGTTCGCGGGCTCAGGAATGAAAAAATGGGCTTGCTGGATACCCGAAAGAAACAAGCGCCTCTTTTCTAACTGAAAAGAAACGCTTAATCAACATGATATTAACGCCTGCCGAACGGATATCAGACGTACAGATAAATCGCCATAAAGTGGCACAGGCTGCCGCCGAGCACGAAACCATGCCAAATGGCGTGGCCGAAGCGGAAACGCTTCGATGCATAGAAGATCACACCCAGGGTATAAACCACGCCACCGACCGCCAGCAGCGTCACACCGCCCAGCGCCAGACGAGTCGCCAACTGATAAATCACGATCAGCGACAACCAGCCCATGGTCAGATAGGTCACCAGCGAGAGCGCTTCAAAACGGTGCGCGAACGCCAGTTTGAACAACACGCCCAGCAGCGCCAACCCCCAAATTACCGCCATCAATCCCTTGGCCAACGGTGAGTTCAGCCCCACCAACAGAAACGGCGTGTAGGTACCGGCAATCAAAAGATAAATGGCGCAGTGGTCAAATTTTTTCAGCCAGTGCTTGGCTTTTTGGTGGGGAATGGCATGGTACAGCGTTGAGGCCAGGAACAGCAGGATCATGCTGCCGCCATAAAGACTGTAGCTGGCGATAGCCGTCACGTCAGCGCCGGTGTCTACCGCCTGAACCAACAACAGTACCAGGCCGACAATCCCAAAAACCAACCCTATGCCGTGACTGATGCTGTTAGCGATTTCTTCCGCCCACGGATAGGCCGTGGCGGCCATTTTTTCAGTACCGGCTTTCACTACGCCCGTTTTACCCATTACACACAACCCCTCAAAACAGCCAACATTGTTCGAAATTACCGCAAGGAAGCTTAGCTGAGAATAATTTCAGTGTACACGTGTACGCCAAAATAAAACTGTGTGCGCGTGTAACCATCGAAATCCCTCGCCTGCTGGTCTACAATCGTTCGGCTTCACCCCATCTACCTTGAGGTTTACACCATGTCATCTGCTGTACCCGCGTTAGATTTCGGCTCCATGACCCAGGTCATCCAGTTCCTGATGGAAATCGACAAGTTGAAAAGCGTGCAACGCCGCACCAAAGTGCTGGGCACCCAACGCCAGGAAAACTCCGCCGAACATAGCTGGCACTTTGCTATTGCTGCCATGAGCCTGGCCCCCTACGCCGGTGAAGGTGTGGATATCCAGCGAGTGATCCAGATGGCGCTGCTGCATGACATCGTTGAGATCGATGCCGGTGACGTACTGGTCTACGATCTGGCGGCCCGCGCAGCGATCCATGATGTGGAAGTGGCGGCGGCGCGCCGGTTGTTCGGGATGCTGCCGGACACTCAGCGCGAGTATTTCACCGCTTTATGGCAGGAATATGAAGATGGCGAGAGCGCCGACGCGCGCTTTGCGCTGGTGCTGGATCGCACCATGCCGATGCTGATGAACCTGCACAACCAGGGCCAAAGCTGGGTCGAGAACGGCATTAGCCTGGAACAGGTACTGGCACGTAACACCACCATCGCCGATGTTCAGCCGGAATTGTGGAAGTACCTTCTGCAACACCTGCAGGACGCACAACGCAAGGGTTGGCTGAAATAACGCCGTTGCTCTTGTGACACGCCGGGTGCTCCCTTCACCCGGCACGCCATTCATAACGGCTTGTGTGCCGTTTCCTTGGCGGCAATCACCGCCCACAGCGTGATTAACAAAGCCAGCACCACATAGGCCGAGATCGCCAGCGTGCTGTCGTAAGACTTAAACAACGAGGCGATGATCAGCGGCGCAAAGCCACCGCCGATAATCCCTGCCAACGTATAAGCCAATGACGACCCCGCATAGCGCACTCGGGTTGGAAACTGTTCGGTAATAAAAGCCGCCTGTGGGCCATACATTGCCGCATGGATCAACAGCCCCACCACCACCGCCAGACAGATCAGTACCGGCTGGCTGCTGTCGAGCAGCATAAAGAACACAAACGCCCAAGCCATCGCCGCCAATGCCCCACCGATATACACCGGCCGACGACCAAAACGATCGGACAGTGCGCCGAACATCGGCACGGTAATCGCGTTACCGATCGCCCCCAACATGGTGGCGGCCAACGCCAGCGGGCGCGGCAGGTTCAATACCGTGGTGACGTAAGTCAGGGTAAAAACCACTACCAGCGCATACAGCACGTCGGAACCAATACGCGAACCGCCGGCGATCAGCAGTGGGCGCCGATACTGGGTGAAAACTTCGCGGATCGGTGAATGGGTAACGTCCTTCGATGCCTCCAGTTTCAGAAACGCGGGCGTTTCTCCCACGCCACGGCGTAGCCATAGGCCAAACACCACCAGTACCAGGCTAAGCAGGAAAGGAATACGCCAACCCCATTGCTGGAAGTCCTCCGCCGTCATCGCCACCGTCACCAGCGTGATAAGGCCGGTGCCGATCAGCGTTCCACAAGAAGGGCCAACCTGAGCAAAGGAGGCGTTGCGCCCGCGTTGATGAGATTTACCGTGTTCCATCGACAGCAATACCGCCCCCGCCCATTCGCCCCCCAGCGCAATCCCCTGAATAAAGCGCAGTGTCACCAACAGCAGCGGACTCCAAATCCCCCAACTGGCATAACCGGGTAGCAGCCCCATCAGCGCGGTAGTCACGCCCATGATCACCAGCGTGGTCACCAATACAAAACGCCGCCCCAGCACGTCACCAAGATGACCAAAGACGATACCGCCAATCGGCCGCGAAACATAGCCAACCGCGTAGGTGGAAAATGCCAAAATAGTGCCCACCAGCGGATCGAAAGAGGGGAAAAATACGTGGTTGAAAATCAGCGCCGCCATGATGTTGTAAACGGTGAAGTCATACCATTCCAGCGCAGTGCCAATCGAACTGGCCGCCGCCAGTTTGCCGGTGTTCGGCGGATGGGCGGGAACATCGGCAGTGGACGCGTCCGCGATTGACGGTTGAGTGGTTGAAGTACTCATGATGAAAGCTCCTGTGTGGTCAGTTGCCAACCAAGGGCATAATGCAGGGCACCGGTGGCAGGGATTTTCAGTTGGCTGCAGGCCAACTCACCCAGCCGCTGGCCGGCTTCGGCGCTGCTGCTTTCGATCAGCATCATCGGCAGTAACCTGCGGTTTTCCCGCGACTCTTTCGGCAGCGGCGAGCTGAGGTCCGCGTCCGGCGACAGCAGGCTGCTGCGCACAAAACCGGGCTGTTCCGCCAGGAGGCTGCCCAAATGATTGATGCAGGCCTTCAGCACATGCGGCTCGGCCGGTTCGAGGGTAAGGATAGCCAGATGGCTGCCGCACCCCTGGCCGGTCACCGCCTCCACCGCGCAGACACGGCGCATCGGATCGCGCATTTTATCGAGACTCGCTACCGACCATGGGGTCTGTTCGGTAAACGCGGCGCGGTAGGCCGCCGAAGTAAAGCTGGCCAGGGATTCGGTTTTATACAGTCCGAGATATTTGCGCCCATCCTGTAGCGCCTGATAACGCGTGCCCGACAAGAAACCAGGCACCCGTACTCGCTCTTCCACGTGTTCGCGGTCGTACCACTTATTGAAATCCGCCTCGTCCTGAGCGGCGACATCTGTTGCGACAAACAGCATTCCGTTTGGGGAACCGGTCATGGGTACTCTCCTGTTAGCTCAAAGTAAGGCGGGGTCGCCCCCCACCGGAAAATCACGCCTCGGCGAGGCAGCGTTCGATCGCCAGCGCCCAACCCAGCAACGCCTCGTCCTGCAGCGGTAGCCCGGCCACCATCAGCCCCACAGGTGCCGTATCGGGCCGCTGGCAAGGCAGCGATAGCGCACAACCATCGAGGAAGTTGATCACCGAAGGGTTACGCAACGCGGCACCGTTGATACGGAAATAGGTGTCGTCATCCTTCTGCAGTTCGGCAATGGTCGGCGCAACGAAGGGCACGGTTGGCATCAACAACGCGTCAAACTTGTCCACTGCTGCGGTCACCCGCCGCTGCCAATCGGTACGCTGCATCTGCAATTGCTGCAGATCCCACTCATCGAGCAACTGACCGCGACGAATACGCGACAGCACCCGTGGGTCATAGTCTTCGGCATGTTCGGCAATCAGCGGCTGATGCCAGCGCCAGGACTCCAGCGCGGTAAACCCCCCGGCGGCGTTGATCGCAGCCAGCTCAGCGAACTCATGGCAGGGAATAGATTCAATCTGTGCCCCGGCCTGCACCAGCCGCTGGACGCTGAGATGAAAGGCGGAGGTGACTTCATCATCCAGACCATCCAGCACCAGCGTTTGTGGCACGGCAAAACGCGCCTGGCTCAACGTTTTCTGCTGCGGGTGCAGCGGCTGTTCGGCAATCACCGCATCCAGCGCGATGCAACCGGCAACGTCATGGGCGATCACGCCAATCGAATCCAGTGAGGGTGACAAAGGCAGCAAACCACGACTGTTGATGCGCCGGGCGGTGGGCTTATAGCCGGTCAGACCGCAGAAGGCCGCCGGAATACGCACCGAGCCACCGGTATCGCTGCCTATCGCGCCAAAGCACATGCCGTCGGCCACCGCAACCGCCGCACCGGAAGACGAACCGCCGGGAATACGACATGCCGGGCGATCCCACGGGTTGGCGGGTGTGCCGTAGTGGGGATTGATCCCAAGCCCTGAATAAGCAAATTCGGTCATGTTGGTTTTGCCGATCACCACCGCGCCAGCCTGCAACAACTGCGCCACCACGGCGGCATGGGTGTTAGCTACCTGCGCATCGGTCAACACCAACGAACCTGCGGCAGTCGCTTCCCCGGCGACATCAAACAGGTCTTTGACCGATACCGGCACACCGTCCAGCACCGACAAAGGGGTTCCCGCCGCACGCCGCCGATCGGCAGCCAATGCCTGCTTTTGTGCCCAGTCGCTATAAACATGAGTAAAAGTGCGTGCGCCCTCCCCCTGTGGGTCGGCGATTTGCGCCAGCGCGGTGGCGGTCAGTTGCACAGCAGTGAATTCACCACTGGCCAATCCGGCAACAGCCTGCGTTAAAGTCAGCTTTTTCATCACGCCACCACCGGCAGTTCTATGCTGCGATAGCCGTGGCAGATGGTACGTCCCAGCACTTCGTCCACCAGTTCCATACGAAACTCGGTCGCCGGACGTATACCGCCAATCGCCGCCACCGTGCCACAGGCCATCGCTAAACCATTGCGCGGCTGGGGTACCGTCAGCCCGCCCTCCGGCACCTGCTGGCCACTCAAATAGCGATCCAGCAGATCGTCGGGAGTACGCAGACTGGCAAGATAACCCTGCTGATAAAGCCGGAACTCACCGTTCTCTTTGATCCAGGATCGCAGGATTAGTGAATCCCAGTGAGCAATCACTTCCCGTAGCGGCCAGGCAGCGCGAGCTACCGGTTTGACGCAGATTTGTTTGGATAGCGCGACGCTGTGCGCCTCAAGCTGACGATCGGTATGATCTGAGGCCAGCGAAACAAACAGTTCCCCCTGATGAGTAAAGATCAGCGGTTCCGCCTCGCCGGAGCTGGCATTGCCGATCACTTCAATGCAATCGCTCTGACTGAGCTGATTAACGGCCACCCGATAGAACAGCGGAACTGCACTGGGTTGGGGCACGCCCAGTTCAGCCAACTCCCTAATATGGTGCAGGATGGCCTCACGATCGCGGCCGGTCCAGCCAGCAATCACCAGATGGTCGATCTCGACATCCAGCACCCCGGCACCGCTGGATTCAGGTAAAGTGAAGGTCAGTCTCATGGCTTTTGTGCCTCTTTGGTTAAAATACTGTGAAATTTCACTATATCTTTAGTTACCAAATAAGCGATTTCCATGCCATGTTTTTGTGTACTATGTCTAAAAACTTTCTTCTTGCAGGAGCAGAACGTGATGAGCCTTGACGCAGAGAGCCAGGAACTCCCGACGGCAGAGGAAGCCGGAATGTCACTGAATGAACTGGCCTACCGGCGCTTTAAGCAGGCACTGGTGACGTTAAGCTATAAACCTGGTGAATATCTCAATACCGCACAGGTAATGAGTGAGCTGGATATGGGCAGAACGCCGATAAATCAGGCGATCCACCGGCTTGCTAATGAAGGGTTGTTACAGGTGATCCCGCGTAAGGGGGTGATGGTCTCACCACTGTCGATGGATGACGCACTGGAACTGATTGAAGTCCGACTGGCCAATGAAATGCTTTGTATGCGGCTGGCAAGCAAGCGAATTACCGAACCACAGGTCGCCGCACTGACAGCCCTCAATCAACAAATCGAAGTCGCCAGTCAGCGCCGCGATCGGGTGCAGATGATGACGCTGGATCATCAGTTCCACCAGCAGCTGGCGCAGATCGCCGGGAATAATATGTTGGCGGACATCCTGAGCGTGCTGCACGCCAGGGCGCAGCGTTTTTGGGCCAGTACGCTGTCACGCGAAGGTCATATGCGAGAGGTGATCGAAGAACATCGAGCCATTATCTCTGCACTGGCCGCACAGGATGACGACGCAGCTGCCAATGCAGCAGAGGCGCACATTATGTCGTTCCGCAGTGCGCTGCTGCATGAGGGCTGATTGAGTATTGAGAATACTGAATAGAAACCCGGCGTCTCTAAAGCTACCGGGTTTTAAACTGCAGGATAAGCACCTGCGGATAAATAATTTTACTCTTCGAGCTCTTGGCCTTTCAACATAGCGGCACGCAGGACCGCGTTCAAACGCTTCTGGTAACCCTTGCCCGGCCTCTGGAGCCATTCCAAAATGTCAGCATCAATCCTGACCGTTTTTGATACCTTCATCGGTTTGTAGAACCGCCCCTTTAATGCCGTTCCCCATTGCTCATCGCTAAGCGCAGGGACGTCACCATAGCCAATATCATCATCCGGCATAACCCTCAAGGAGGCTATCTGCGCTTTTTGCTCCTCCGTCAGGGGAGGCAGGATGCTGTGCTGCACATTCCTAACCGAATTTTTGCGTTTCATACATCCCCCTTTCTCGTGCATCCGCTTTGCGGGCCGAAATTAAAGGGGAGTAACCAGTTGTCAACGGCCGCCGGCGGCCTCGATAAAGCTGCCGGTGACATAAGAAGCAGCATCGGACAACAGCCAGGCGATGGCTTCTGCCACCTCTTCCGGGGTGCCGCCGCGCTGCATCGGCAAGTTGCCTTTCACCCGATCAACACGCCCCGGCTCACCGCCACTGGCATGCATCTCAGTGTAAATACACCCCGGCCGCACCGAGTTAACGCGAATACCTTGAGCCGCCACTTCCAGCGCCAGTCCGGTTGTCAGAGTATCGACCGCCCCCTTTGATGCGGCATAGTCGATATACTCCCACGGAGCCCCTAAACGAGCGGCGGCAGAGGAAACGTTGACGATGGCTCCGCCCAGTCCACCATGACGATGCGCCATACGCTTCACCGCCTCGCGGCAGCAGAGAAAATAACCGGTGACGTTGGTGGTCAAGACCTTGTTAATGCGGTCGGCGGTCAGTTGCTCAATGCTCGACTGCTGAAACAGAATACCGGCATTGTTGATCAGCGCGTCAATCGGGCCGAGGCTGGCATCCAATTGGCTAAACATCGCCACTACCTGGCTTTCATCGCCAATATCAGCCCGCAGCGCCAGCGCCCGACCGCCCAGTGATTCTATCTCCGCGACCACCTGTTGCGCCGCTGCTTCATTCTGCAGATAGTTAACGCCCACCGCATAACCCTGACGGGCCAGCAACAACGCAGTGGCGCGGCCAATACCCCGGCTGGCGCCGGTGACCAGTGCAACTTTAGTCATGTTGTTCCTTTCTCTGATTGGGAAGTCATAACCGGTAACTGGCGCTCAGCAAGCTACCTCAGCCACCTTCTTCAACAGAGTATAGATATCCATGCTGCAGAATATCCAAGGGTATTTTCTATTTTCCTCCTTATTAAAATAAACCTTATAACAGTGCCAAACGACGCAGCTGCTTTTTAATCCGTGGCTTTAAGTTTTTAGAAAAACTCCGTGGCTCCACATGCTGAATATGCGACGGGGGAGAGGAAACCTTGGTGGGATAATTACTCCCTTGCGCGCCAACGTTAGAAGGTAGCATGACCAAAACCAACAATAAAATCGCATCTGTACAGGTAACCGCCGTTGAAAATTTGTCGATACGCATTTTTCCCTACCCTGATGACTTTTGCAGGAGTCAGCGTACTCGAAATATATCGATGCTCCCTTAACGTCATATTAATCCCAGATTAAGGTTTGCTTAAGAACGATGGGCAAAAAGGATGTCGACGTTGTCTTCCCCCGGTGGTTGTAGTTATATAACCGCCAGTACCGTGACATAAACCGGATACCCCGTGAACATATTGTTAGTGGAAGACGATCTGCAATTTGGCAAGGCCCTGTGCCGGGCATTAGAGCTGGCGGGCTTTGAGCTATGCTGGGTGCGGCTGGTGCATGATGCTCAAACCAGACTCTCTCAGGGCAGTTTCGATTTAATGTTGTTGGACCTGACCCTGCCAGACGGGGATGGATTAGAGAAACTGGTCGAGTGGCGGGCCGCCGGACAAAATATCCCAATCATTATTCTGACCGCCCGCGACTGTATCGAAAACCTGGTCAATAGCCTGGACTCCGGCGCGGACGACTTTCTGGCCAAACCTTTCGCCTTGCCTGAGTTAATATCACGCGTGAAGGCGGTGAACCGCCGCATGGCCGGGTTTGCCTCCCAAACCTGGAGCCTGGGCAATCTGTATCTGGACCCCATCAATCATCAGGTAACGCTGGCTGACGAACTGCTGCTGTTATCGAAAAAGGAGTATCGGCTGCTGCATGAGCTGATGCGCTGCGCCGGCACCGTAGTGCGTAAAACCTCGCTGGAGCAGAGTCTGTTTGGCCATGGCGACAGCGTGGAAAGTAATTCTCTGGAGGTGCATATGCATAACTTGCGGCGCAAGATTGGCAAGGAAAAAATTATCACCGTGCGTGGCATCGGTTATTTATTAAAAAAAGAGACTCTGGGATGATAATTTTTAAATCCTTTTCTATGCGCACCATTATTTTCCAGGCTTTAGCCATATTATTGCTCTGGGGCGCATTGATTGGCTGGGTGACATATTCATACTACCCGCGGACGCGGAAAAGTATTTAGATAATCAGCAACGCATTGTCGCACGCGGGATAGCCAATATTCTTGATAAGACGGATGTTACCAACCGCAGTTATCTTGAGATGATTAAAGATATCGAAGTCATGTATATCGACTCGATCAAAAGTGGCATGCAGGACGAAATAGACTATCGGCCACTATTTGTGGTTTACGATAGCAACAACCAGATGCTTTACGCCTCACCGTCACAGGAAAAACCGCTGTTCCTGCCACCGTCGGTGCTATCAGGCACCATCAGCTACGCCAATGTGAAATGGCATATTGCCGGCAGTTGGAGTGATAAAAAGCAATTTAGGGTGATCGTCGGCGAATTCTTTGACAACCGCACCACTATTTTCGGCAATCCGGCGGAAAGCACCGCGATCCCGTTGTTGGTCACTCTGGCAGCCATCATTGTCACTTTGCTGTTCACCGCCTATATCAGCCTGAGGCCACTGCGACAAATTGCCAGAATGATCTCTGACCGCAAGCCCGGTACTCTGCAAGTCGGCAGCGGTCTGGGGCTGGCGATTGCCAAAAATCTGGCGGATAAAATCGGTGCGCAACTACGGGTAGCCGAAGGGCTTGATGAACGCGGCGTCGGGTTTGTTATTGATCTACCCGAGAACTATCTGGCGTCATCGGAGAGTTAAGGCAACATCGCCCACCCAATTTACTGCAACGGCATCCGCTTGATTTGCAGTAGCAAACAAATGGGCAAACTGCTGTTTGCCCATAAATATAAAAATAGCTATCCGGCAATGCGGATCACCGAGCGGACGTCGCTTTTCTTGTTCAGATCCCACACTTCGGCGATCTCGGATAAGCCATGCTCCTGAGTTTCGACCGAAATCTGCCCGGTGGCCGCCAACGCAAGGATCTCCCTGGCATATCTCTGCATCTCAGCCGCCGGTGGGAAGTTGCCGGTGCCACTGCCCATAATCTGCAGTTGGTTACTGCGCAATACTGCCGCCGGTAAGCGAATGTCTGGCCCGGCCATCGACCCAACATTGACCAGGCGAATACCACGCCCTCCGGCGTAGGAAGACAGGTCGTGGTTGTTCAGCGTGGCCAGCAGCGCTTCGGTCGCCGTACCCCAGATGTAATCGACTATCACCTGATATCCGTTCGGCCCTGCGGCAGCAGCAAAAGCCTGCACCAATGCCTCCCCTTCTAGGCTGAGATCCACTGTGGCATCGACATCCAACGCATCCAGCACGCTCTGGCGACGGCCTGCTGCAACAATTCGCCCTGCGCCCGCCTGATGAGCAGCCGCCACCGCCAGCTTGCCCGAGGTGCCGGTCGCGCCAATAATCAGTACCGTTTCACCAGCCTGAAGCTCGGCACGCCAGTGCAGCGGCAGCCAGGCGGCGAAGGCAGGGTTAATCAATGCTGCGGCGGTAGCATCATCCACACCCGCCGGTACCGGCACGGTCCAGGAAGCGACGGTGCGCTCCGCCAGTGCACCGTGCGGCTGCCGGAATGAGGCAAAATAAACCCGTTGGCCGTCCGGCGCATAACCAACGCCATCGGTACCGGGCACGATCGGCAACACCTTCGGACTGGAGTAATGGGTTCCCGCTACCATGGCACGATCCAACTGTTTGATACCGGCGACAATCACCTCGATCAGGGTTTCCCCCTCTCTTGCTTGCGGTTCATCCACATGACCGACTACCGGTGGCTGACCTAACGCATTTACCATTGCAGCTCTCATCATTGCTCCTTATTCCGTGTGGGTTGCTGTGCAGCGACAATAAAAAAGGGACACCGCATCATGCGGTGTCCCTTGATAACACGCTTTGCCGAATGTGTTATAGGGTTTTACTCAACGGCAACTTGCTGAAGAAATCAGAAGCGCCAGTTCACGGACAGATTACCTTCTAACGAATTGCTGCCCTGACGGAACAGCTCGCTGGAAAGCCCGGCCCCCACAGAAACATCTTTAGTAAGCTGATACTGCACCCCAGCCTGCGCTGCCAACCCATCACGCCCGGCCAAAGTGCTTTTGCTATCAAAAGCAGAGGTGTCATAACCGGCAAATTGAGCACGCTGAGTCACATTGTTGCTCAGCAGCTCATGCTGCCAGCCAAGGCGCAGGGTGGCGGACAAAGCCTGTGGCCCCTGATACAGCACCTCCACGCCCAGCGTGCTTTGCAGTGAATCGGCATAACGGCCCTTAATCTGCATCGGCAAAGTACCAGACCCGGACTCTTTAATTGTACGATGCTTGGTGGCGTTATAATCCAAAGCCACCACTGGGCCGAAGCTAAACGATTCGGTTAACGCCAAATGATAGCCGCCGCCCAGGGTTAATGAACCGTTCCAGGCAGTCCAGTCACTCTTGCTGGTTCCGCTTATACCGGCAACATCAAACTGACGCTTCATATGATTATCCTCGGCCCCTACACGCCCCAGACCATAGGCAAACGGCCCATCCATGGGATCCTGCGCGAAGCTGAACTGCAGACCAACATCAAATGACGTACTGTGCGTCCGCGCCCGATCGGCACTTTTGGCATTGACCGTTTGTCCACCAACCGCCGCGTGGAAACCGGTAGTCAGCCCTGGCACCAGTACGTTACGTTTCTCCGCGCCGAACAACACGCCATAACGCGATGCGTTGTAACCGGTGATATTGCCTGTATTGCGCTGCCAGTTGCCGCCCCCATAAGGCAGAGCAAAGCTTATCCAGTCTTGTTCGTCGTCGACCGGGGACAAGGTCAAATTACGTTCCGGCGCCGTCAACGCACGGGTTAACTGACGCTCACGATCAAAAGAGGCCTGGATCAGGCTGTTGTAGGCCGACGGCTCCAGTTGCGCCAAAGCGTCGTTAACCTGTTTGCCATCAGGGGCAGAGAAATCAAGCGCAGTCAGTAACAGACGCATTTCATTACCCGCTGTCGCCGCCGCACGGGCCAACGCCAGCCCGACATTTCGCTCATTCGCGCTCTGTGCATACTGGCTGTAGGCAGATGCCCCACGGGTCGCACTGATTTGATATTCCCCGGCAGCTAACGACGCTGTACTGAAGCTCAACGTCGGGGACTGCGTCTGCACGCTGATTTGACTGAACTCACCGCTTCTCTGCCCCATTTGTAGCAGAGAAGCGCTGTTCAGTTTCCAGTCGGATGCATACCAGCCTTTTACCGGCATCAGCGTCAGGGCCCCGCCCAAACTGGACGTTCCGCTGATTTGCACCCTGTCTCCACGCCCGAGATTGTCGAACATCAGTTGCAAACGCCCCTGTGACCCCTGCAGGTAATCACCAATGATAGAAACCAGGCCAAAAGGCGAACCGGTAGTCAGCAATCCGTTATTGGTGAACCGTCCGGCATCCGACAGCTCATAACGGCTATTGCCCGCCAACTGGGCACCCGGCTCAATGTCCACGCTATACACCAGATGCTCGCCGTTTAAAGTGGTTTTCCCGCCCTCGGCCACCAGCGCCAAATTATCCTTACCGCGAATATTGCCGTTATAGGTGAAATCAAAACCGCTATCCGCCACAGCGGTCACTTGCCCCAACGCATCCGGCTGCAGACCGAAGGTTAAACGGGTGAGTCGTGCCTGATTATTTTCGTCCCATTGGGCATAGTCAGAAATGATATCGCCCTGAATATCGGCACCGCGCATCACGTTGATTGCGCCGGCCAATGCATTCTCGGACTGGTAGATGGCTGCTTTGCTGCCCCTCAGCGAGCCGGTGATATCGAAATTGGACACCAGCGGTGCTGCCCACAGGTCGAACCCGCCCCACTGCCAGATATAGGAGCCGCGATATTCGGCATCATTGCCCAACAGGTTGTTGCCAAAATCCAGACGCGCAGCGACCCCTTCTTTGCCGATCGCCTCCAGGCTGCCACGTTGAATAATATTGTGCCGATCGCCGTATGCCACCATCAAGCCAGTGCCGTAGTCACCGTTGGCCTGCACCCGGGTACCCGGCGCTATGCTGAGCGTATTACCCGCACCGTCGATGCGAATACCGGCGGCGGCCACGCCATCGGCCAGCAAATCGCCACGTTGCTCTATCCGATTGTTACTGCCGTAGATATGCAACCCGACGCCCCGGGCGGCGGTATTGGCTTCACCATCGATATACGCAGTGCCTGCGGCGTTACGCGCGAAATACCCTTGCTGGTTAACCACATCCAGACCACTTCCATAAACCGAGCGGCCAAAAAAGTTACGCCGGTCGATGTCGTACCCCATGTCCTGCAACAATGCCAATTCGGCTTCCATCATTGAGGTGTAATTGCGGTAATTTTGGTGGCTCATCAGGCTGCGATCCAGCTCGATATGGGACATGTAATCGTCATCCAAATCGCCAACTACATCGAGGATACGCACCGGAACCCCTGGCATCGCACCTTCCAGCACCTCTTTGACATGGCTGCCGGCGAAATAACCTTGATCCTTGCGCACGTCAAAAGCGGAAGGATCGTCCGGCCCCTCGCAAGCTTTGCACACAATAGCCTGCCCCGGCTGAGCAGGGTTGCCGTTGTCGTCAAACAGATGCGATGTCCAGCTCCCCTGCGTCGGGCCGAACTGAGTCACACCATCAACTACCGCAGCCTCGTTACTTATTCCCAACGCATGGGCAATTTCATGAAATATCGTGACTTCCAGATCGGTACGGTGCTCGGTCGGGATCTGCGCTGGTGAAGCCTGTGAAGGAGTAAAATCCAGCTTGCCAATGCGGACGATGGCGTGAGCACCACTGTCCAACTCGCCCGCTTCTTGCCCCTGCAACACGGCCTGAAGTTGGGTCAGACTAAAGGTGTCGTCACTGACGTTTTGGCTCATCGCACCGGCATTTTTTTCGTCAAAAGTACCGATATTGATCACCCCCGGCAATTGGCCTGGCTTGGGGTTGATAATATCGGCCCAGCGCTGTGCGGCGCTGATAACCTGCGCCTTTTGCGCCTCGTCCAATACCCAAGATGAGCGCTGAGGGACGCCTTCGTCAGTAAAATAGCCGTCATCGCTGGGGCTATAGAAGTTCAGTTTAAATACCGTTTGCCCGCTGTTATTTCGCACTTCATAACTTTCAACCGCCTGCGCGGAGCAGAAGGGTAAAACCGCAATGATTGCGATAGCCAACCTTTTCATAGAACACCCCTTGTGAGCCAATCTTCCCTACAAAATATTTTGCTGAGGTCAATTTAACCATGCGAGTTTAAACGGAATGTATACCGGAAAGCGTCTTGAACCCGATTGGAAACAAACTGCAGAGAGGTGCAAAAAATAAGATAATTAGCAACATATCAAATATATAGGCAAGAAAAGCATATAGCGTGGCGGGCAAAAAAAAGCAGCGCATAATGCGCTGCTTATTGAACATCTGACTGCCGAAAGGCTTACTCGTATTCGCTCATCGGTACGCAGGAACAGAACAGGTTACGGTCGCCGTACACGTCATCCAGACGCTTGACGCTCGGCCAGTATTTGTTCTCGCGTACACCGGCAATAGGGAAGACTGCCAGTTCGCGGCTGTAAGCATGCTGCCAGTCACTGACCAGCTCCGCCTGAATATGCGGCGCGTTCACCAGCGGGTTATCTTCCAACGGCCATTCACCTTTCGCCACCCGATCAATCTCACCGCGAATAGCCAGCATCGCGTCGATAAAGCGATCCAGTTCTACCTTGCTTTCTGATTCGGTAGGCTCAACCATCAGCGTACCCGCTACCGGGAACGACATGGTAGGCGCATGGAAACCGTAGTCAATCAGACGCTTGGCAATATCCATTTCACTGATGCCGGTCTCTTCTTTCAGCGGACGAATGTCGAGAATACATTCATGCGCCACACGGTGATCACGACCGGTATACAGCACCGGGTAAGCGTCTTTCAGACGGGTCGCAATGTAGTTGGCATTAAGAATTGCCACCTGGCTCGCCTGCTTCAGCCCTTCTGCGCCCATCATGCGGATATACATCCAACTGATTGGCAAAATTGAAGCGCTGCCGAACGGTGCAGCGGAAACCGCGCCTTGCTCCGTGAGCACCCCGTCGATCTGCACTACGCTGTGGCCTGGAACGAAAGGTGCCAAATGCGCTTTTACGCCGATTGGCCCCATGCCAGGACCTCCGCCGCCGTGCGGGATACAGAAGGTTTTATGCAGGTTAAGGTGTGAGACATCCGCACCGATATAGCCTGGAGTGGTGATGCCCACCTGAGCATTCATGTTGGCGCCGTCGAGGTACACCTGACCGCCGAACTGATGAACGATTTGGCACACTTCACGGATAGTTTCTTCATACACGCCGTGGGTCGACGGGTAAGTCACCATGATGCAAGACAGCTCTTCACCCGCCTGCTCTGCCTTGACGCGCAGATCATGCAGATCGATGTTGCCGTTCTTGTCGCAGGCCACCACCACCACGCTCATCCCTGCCATTTGGGCAGAAGCCGGGTTGGTACCGTGAGCGGAGCTTGGGATCAGGCAGATATGACGGCCGGCTTCATTACGGCTTTCATGGTAATGACGGATTGCCAACAACCCGGCGTATTCGCCCTGCGCGCCGGAGTTCGGCTGCATGCAAACCGCGTCATAACCGGTCAATTGCACCAGCCACTGTGACAACTGGCCGATCATCTGCTGATAACCTGCAGCCTGCTCTGGCGGGCAGAACGGGTGCAGCTCGGAGAACTCAGGCCAGGTAATCGGGATCATTTCCGCCGCGGCGTTCAACTTCATGGTGCAGGAACCGAGCGGGATCATCGCCTGGTTGAGCGCCAGATCCTTGCGTTCCAGACGGTGCATATAACGCATCATCTCGGTTTCGCTGTGATAGCTGTTGAATACCGGGTGGGTCAGGATCGGATCCTGACGCAGCATGCCCGCCGGGATCGATTGGCTATTCTTGCTTACCGCCGCGTCCAGTGCGTCGATGTCCAAACCATGATCGTCGCCCACCAGCAAAGCGAACAAGGTCTGCACGTCTTCACGTGAGGTGGCTTCGTCCAGCGTGATGCCCACTGCACCATGAATGTCGGTACGCAGGTTGATGCCAAAGCTCAGCGCACGCTCCAGCACCGCTGCCTTGTCTTTCACTTCCACCGTCAGGGTGTCGAACCAGGTTTTGTGGCGCAATTGCAGGCCGGCCTGTTGCAGCCCGGCAGCCAGAATGTCGGTCAGGCGATGGATACGCCCGGCAATACGCTGCAGACCCTGCGGACCATGGTACACCGCATACAGGCTGGCGATGTTGGCAAGCAGTACCTGCGAGGTACAGATATTAGAGTTGGCTTTTTCGCGACGGATATGTTGCTCACGGGTTTGCATCGCCATGCGCAGCGCAGTGTTACCGGCGGCATCGCGGGATACGCCGATGATGCGACCCGGCATCGAACGCTTGAATTCGTCACGGCAGGCGAAGAAGGCGGCGTGTGGACCACCGTAGCCCATCGGCACGCCAAAGCGCTGCGCAGAGCCGAATACCACGTCGGCGCCCTGTTTGCCCGGTGCGGTCAACAGCACCAGTGCCATAATGTCGGCAGCCACGCTGGTACCGATTTTACGGTTTTTCAGTTCGGCCAGCAGTGCGCTGTAATCGTGCAATTCGCCGGTAGTACCCACCTGTTGCAGCAGCACACCAAACACGCCCTGCAGTTCCAGCACCTTCTCGGCTTTATCTACAATCACTTCAAAACCGAAGGTGCCGGCGCGGGTACGTACTACGTCCAGCGTCTGTGGATGTACGTCGTCAGCCACGAAGAAACGGTTGGCGTCTTTCAGCTTGCTGGCGCGTTTGGCCAACGCCATCGCTTCGGCTGCCGCGGTGGCTTCGTCCAACAATGAAGCGGAGGCCAGATCCAGACCAGTCAGATCGAGAGTCAGGGTCTGGAAGTTCAACAGCGCCTCAAGACGGCCCTGCGACACTTCTGGCTGATAAGGGGTATAAGCAGTGTACCAGCCCGGGTTTTCCAGCATGTTGCGCAGGATCACCGGCGGCGTCAGCACCGCGCTGTAGCCCATACCGATATAGGATTTGTAGCGCTGATTCTGCGAGGCAATCGCCTTCAGTTCGGCCAGCGCCTGATGTTCAGTGGCCGCATCGCCCACCGGCGGCGGCGCAGGCAGTTGGATGTCTGCCGGCACAATCTGTTGGATCAGCGCGCTGAGTGAGCGTGCGCCCACCGCTTCCAGCAACTGCTGCTGTTGCTGCGCAGAAGAGCCGATATGGCGTTCAATGAACGCTTCGCTGTGTTCAAGTTGGCTGAGTGTCTGAGTCATTGCTACAAATTCCTGAATGCTTACGGGGTACGGGATATAGCCTGATCTATAACTAAAACGCCCCGGCCAATCGGCCCGGGGCGTTGCAACGCTTACTCGTCGATAGAAGCCTGATACGCACCGGCATCCAGCAGATTGCCCAGTTCGGCACTGTCGGAAGCCTTGATGCGGAACAGCCAGCCTTCACCGTACGGATCGCTGTTGACCAGCTCCGGGGAGCTTTCCAGCGCCTCGTTGGCGGCGATGATTTCGCCGCTGATTGGCGCATAGATATCGGAAGCGGCTTTCACCGACTCCGCTACTGCACAATCTTCGCCAGCGGCAACTTCACGGCCCGTTTCCGGCAGGTCGACAAACACCATGTCGCCCAGCAGTTCCTGCGCATGTTCGGTAATACCTACCACGTATTCGCCATTACCTGCATCGCGCACCCACTCATGGGAAGATGCGTATTTCAATTCTGTTGGCACATTGCTCATCGCCAGCTACTCCTTCGAAGAAATAAAGAATCAATAAACAAAAAATTAATTGGTCAGTGGCTTACCGGCTCGCACAAATCCGGGTTTGGTGACCAAGACCTGCATTTCGCGGTTACGGATCTGTACGATGGCCTGCTCACCGATACCGGCGGGCACACGGGCCAGGGCAATACTGAAGCCCAGGGTCGGTGAGAATGAACCGCTGGTGATAATCCCCTCATGCGTCTGACCTGCTTCATCGGTGAATCGCACCGGCAGCTCATTACGTAATACGCCTTTTTCCGTCATGATCAAGCCGACCAGTTGTTCGGTGCCCACTTCACGTTGTTTTTCCAGCGCTTCGCGGCCGATAAACTGACGGTCTTCCGGCAGCCAGGCAATGGTCCAGCCCATATTGGCGGCCAGTGGCGAAATACCTTCGTCCATTTCTTGCCCATACAGGTTCATGCCCGCTTCCAGACGCAGGGTGTCACGTGCGCCCAGACCGGCTGGCTTAACGCCTGCTGCCAGCAGTTTCTGCCAAAAATCAACCACCAGCTCTTTTGGCAGGGCGATTTCGTAGCCTGCTTCACCGGTATAACCGGTGGTGGCGATAAACAGATCCCCGGCCTGCACGCCGAAGAATGGCTTCATGCCTTCAACCGCGCTTTTTTGCTCTGGGGTAAATAAGGTGGCGGCACGTTCTTTGGCCTGTGGGCCCTGCACCGCAACCAGCGCCAGATCGTCACGCACCGTCAGGGCTACGCCGTAAGGGGCTGCGTGTTCTTCGATCCAGGCCAGGTCTTTATCTCGCGTGGCGGAGTTCACCACCAGGCGGAAATAGTCTTCGGTAAGGAAGTAAACAATCAGGTCGTCAATCACGCCGCCGGACGCATTCAGCATACCGGTGTACAGCGCTTTGCCAGGTTGAGTGAGCTTGGCGACGTCGTTCGCCAGCAGGTAACGCAGGAACTCGCGGGTACGAGCACCGCGCAGATCCACAATGGTCATATGGGAGACGTCGAACATACCGGCATCCTGACGCACGGCGTGGTGCTCATCGATCTGGGAGCCATAATGCAGGGGCATCATCCAGCCATGAAAATCTACCATGCGCGCACCGCACGCCACGTGCTGGTCGTACAGTGGGGTTTGCTTTGCCATCTTTTCCCTCATTTCACTCAGAAGCTGAAGATAGGGTGCTGCTACGCAATACATCAGATAATGGCTCGCGGCCGGATTGCGTGGCGCACTGACTGCCCAACAGAAACGCTGCGCCGAACGTGCAAAAACTGCGGCTAACCGCCGCGACGCAAACGATACCTTTGTCCTGACGTTATCACCGAACGCCCCCATTAACCATAAGTTAAAATAGGCTTGGCGTCGTTCAGAGCCAGTAAAATGCCGGGCTAGTGTGCAGAGTTTTTGACTGGAAAAATGCGCTTTAAGGCACAAAACCAACAATTAAAGCACCAAAAATCCGAAGTTATATAACAAACCCACGGCCGGATGCGGAATTTCGACTTTTGATAACCGAACATGGAATTAGAAAAAGTAATGATAAAACCAGCCTGAAATTAGATTTTTTCAAATGAAGGGTTTTATAAGGAAAAGCTATGGGTATCAGACGCAGGACTGCGCCTTTGGGATAGATGTTAATTCGGGGAAAATAAGGCAGAGAGGTCTGGCAACCTCTCTCAGACAGCAGTCAGGCCAACCACTCCGGCAGGTCATTGAGGCCCATTGCCTGACGCACCAACCTGGGCTTCACGCCCGGCAGGCTATCGGCCAGCCGCAACCCGACATCGCGCAGTAGCTTCTTCGCCGGATGGTGGCCGTCAAACAGTTCGCGGAACCCCTGCATGCTGGCCAGCATCACCGCTGCGCCGTGTTTGCGGCGGCGCTCGTAGCGGCGCAGATACAGATGTTGGCCAATATCCTTGCCCTGGCGTTGCAAACGGCGCAGTTCGGCGATCAACTCGGCGGCGTCCATAAAGCCCAGATTCACCCCTTGCCCCGCCAGCGGGTGCACGGTATGTGCTGCATCGCCAACCAGCGCCAGCCGGTGCGCGGCAAAGCTACGGGCGTAACGCCCGGTCAATGGGAAAGTCTGGCGTTCACTTTCCACCGTGCAGGCACCAAGACGCAGGTCAAAAGCCATCGCCAGCTCGCGGTTAAACTGCTCCGGCTCCAGTTGCTTGAGCCGCTCCGCCTCCTCCGGTGCCACCGACCAGACGATCGAGCTTAAATGCGGATCGCTGAACGGCAGAAACGCCAGAATGCCATCGCCGTGGAACACCTGTCGCGCCGTCGCCAAATGCGGTTCTTCAGTGCGGATAGTGGCCACCAGCGCATGGTGGCGGTAATCCCAGAAGGTTAGCGGGATATCGGCATGCTGGCGCAGCCAGGAATGGGCACCGTCGGCACCGATCACCAAGCGGGCGGTCAGCATGCGGCCATCTTCCAGGGTGATAAAAGCGTCGTTTTCGCCCCAGGCTACCTGCTTGAGCGCCGCCGGGGTGATCAGCGTGACGTCGCTCAGGCTTTCCGCCCGTTTCCACAACGCCTGCTGGATCACCGAGTTCTCGATGATATGACCGAGATGACTGAAGCCGCACTCATCACCACGGAAGGCTATTTTGCCGAAGCTATCGCGATCCCAGACTTCCATTGCGTTATAGGCGCTAGCACGCAGGTTGAGGATCTCGTCCCACACGCCAATGTGCTGCAGCAGGCGCTCGCTGGCGGCATTGATAGCGGAAACGCGCAGTTCCGGCTGTGGTTGCGGCGGCATCATATCCGGTTGCTGCTGTTCCAGCACCGCAACGCGCAGACCACTGCCCTGCAAACCACAGGCCAGAGCCAGCCCCACCATACCGCCGCCGGCGATAACCACGTCAAATGATTGCATGCTGCTTAATTTCCTTAAATGACTCGCTGTGCCATTGCCCAGCGCTTTGGGCGCAGCACGCTACGCCCCTGCTAATACATCGATTAGCGATCTACCCAGCCCAAAGTGCGCTTGGCAAAGGCGTCTCGCACCGCCGGTAACCGGGCCATCGCCATCAGGCCCAGATTGCGACCGACCACCAGGGGACCGTAGCTATTGGCGAACAGCCGGATCAAACCGTCTGTCACGCCGATGGTCGCCTGCTGATCTTGTTGCCGCCGTTGTTGATAACGCCCCAACAGCACATAGCCGCCGGGATCCTCTCCAGCCTGCTGCGCCTCGGCCAGGGTTTCCGCCAGCGATATCACGTCACGCAGGCCTAAGTTGAACCCCTGCCCGGCAATCGGATGCAGCGTCTGCGCGGCATTGCCCACCAGTGCCAGACGATGGCTGACATGCTGAGTGGCGGTCAGCAGGCTGAGCGGATAGCTGTGACGTTTCCCGGCGCGAAGGATACGTCCCAGACGCCAGCCAAACGCCTGCTGCAATTCACTGATAAAACGTTCGTCGTCCCAGCCGCCAACCTGCTGGCGATCTTCACGCGCATGGCACCACACCAGTGAGCTTCGCCCCTGAGACATCGGCAATAATGCCAGCGGCCCGTATCGGGTGAAGCGTTCAAAAGCGCGCCCCTGCGGATGCTCGGCGGTGGTGACATTGGCGATGGTAGCAAACTGCGGATAGTCATTTTGCTGCCACTGCACATTACAGGCCTGTGCCAGCGCCGAACGCGAGCCGTCTGCAGCCACCAGCAGTTTCCCGCTGATACGCCGGCCGTTATCCAGCAGCACTTCGGCCTGCTCCGCCGTGCGCACTACATCGACCACCCGGGCCGGACAATGCAGCGTGACGCCTGGTGCCTTGGCCAGCAGAGCAAACAGCCGTTGACCGGCGTCGTGCAGCTCAATCACCTGCCCCAACGCGTCGACCTGATAGTCCTGCGCGTGCAAATTAACGAACCCGGCGTGGCCGCGATCGCTAACGTGCACCTGAGTAATGGCCGTCGCACAGTCACACAGCGCCGGCCAAACGCCGATGCGCGTCAACTGCAGGCAGGTGCCCTGCGCCAGGGCAATGGCACGGGCATCAAATCCCGGATGGCTGCGGTCGTCCGGTCGGGTCGCTTCAACCAGATCAACCGCCAATCGTCCCTGAGTAAGCGATGAAATGGCCAACGCCAAAGTCGCGCCCGCCATACCGCCGCCAACGATGATTACACCCATGCTATTACCTTGCCGCCGCCATCAGTGCTTCGATGGCATCAGCATCTTTCACTACGCTGGCCGTCAGGTTCTCAATGCCAGTCGCGGTGATCAGGATGTCGTCTTCAATACGAATGCCCATACCGCGATATTGCTCCGGCACGTCGGCATCCGGCGCAATGTACAGCCCCGGTTCAACGGTCAGCACCATGCCCGGCTCCAGCGTACGGTCGCGATCCGGCGTGCCGTAATGGCCGACATCGTGTACATCCAGCCCCAACCAATGACCAAGGCCGTGCATATAGAACGGACGATGGGCCTGTTCGGCAATCAACTGTTCTACTTCACCTTTCAGGATACCCAGCTCTACCATCCCGGTGATCATAATGCGCACGACTTCATCATTCACTACACGGATGCTGATACCCGGCTTGAACATCTCCAGCGCCCGCGTCAGTGACGCCAGCACGATGTCATACACCGCGCGCTGCGGTCGGCTGAATTTGCCGTTGACCGGGAAGGTTCGTGTGATATCACCGGCATAGCCTTTAAACTCACAGCCTGCGTCGATCAACACCAGATCGCCATCGCGCAATTCGCTTTCGTTCTCGGTGTAATGCAGGATGCAGGCGTTATCCCCACCACCGACAATGGTGTTGTAGGACGGGGAACGCGCACCAAGGCGAGTAAACTCATGATGAATTTCCGCCTCAAGCTGATATTCGAACATCCCGGGACGGCATTTTTCCATCGCGCGGGTATGGGCCAATGCACTGATTTCACCGGCACGGCGCATGATGACCATCTCTTCGGACGACTTGAACAGGCGCATTTCATGCAGCCACGGACGCCAGTCGGTCAGAGTCGCCGGTGCCTGAAGGTTCTGACGGAAGCCTTTGCGTAGCTTGTCCAGCGCGTCGAACAGAATTTTATCGGCATAGGCGTACTGGCCCTGTGCGTGGTAAACCACGTCCAGGCCATTGAGCAACAGGGGCAATTGATCGTTGATTTCATTGAACGGCAGAGCGCGGTCTATCCCCAGCTTCGCCGGAGCGGCATCCTGGCCCAGACGGCGACCAAACCAGGTTTCAGCCGCCAGATCGCGTACCCGATTGAACAGCACGCTGTGGTTATGCGTCTCGTCACTCTTCACCAGAATCAGCACCGCTTCCGGCTCATTGAAGCCGGTCAGGTACCAGAAATCGCTGTTCTGGCGGTAAGGATATTCAGTATCGGCACTGCGCGTTGCTTCCGGCGCAGAGAAAATAATCGCCGCACTGGCCGGAGCCATTTTCGCCAACAGCGCCTGACGGCGGCTGTTGAATTCCTGCTGAGTCATCACCTTCTCCTGAAATCAATCTGCCTGTGCTCACGGCCTTAATGTCGTGAAATCGGGTATTTAGTGCAAGGTCGGTTTGGCATTTTCCGGTGCCGTCGGCTTGCGGCGGGTAAATTCGGTGTGGCACAAAATGGCCGCCATCCGCACATACTCCACCACTTCCTCCAGAGAGTGATCAAGCTCTTCCTGGTCTTCGTCTTCTTCATAACCGAGTTGGGCTATGTTGCGCAGATCGTCGATCGCCTCACCCACCTCGTCTTTCACCTGAGCCAGTTTCGGCTGCATCATGCCGAGCCCGAGCAGGAAATGGTTCACCCAACCGCTCAACGCGTCGGCGCGATCGAATACGCTGACCGTCTCGCCTTCCGGCATCATCAGCTGGAACATGAAATCGTCGTCTTCCAGCGTTTCACGTGTGATTTCATGAAGTTGCTGGAGAGGTTGGCTCAATGCCTGCGGGAAGGCCACGCCTTCGTTAGTCAGATCGTACACCAGCGACTGCCAGCCGGCGTCGCGGCTGCCACCGCACAGCAGGCCGCTGATCAGGCCGTGCATTTCTGCTGCGGTCAACGCCACCGCTTGCTGGTTGAGGGCAAGGGTCAAAGATTGGTAACTTGGAAATGTATTCTGTATAGACATGCGTATTCGTCATCGTTGGCAGGATAAGTTCGTGTTATGCTACCACCAAGGTCCGTCGCTGTACCAGATAAGCACGACACCTCAGTGGCTAGTTATAATCGTGATGTGTCAGATCTCACACACTGCCGGCAGGGAACAAAATGAAGCTAAATACGCATTTTGAAACCCTTTTTTGACTGGTAATGTCTGTCGCAGTAGATTACAACCAGGTACTGAAAAAGGGGTTGTATCTTGGTACCGAGGTATATATAGTGGCGCCCGCTTTAGACGACCCGGTAGGGGTTGATTGAGGCTGGCGCGAAATTTAGGCAGGAAGGTGGCATGTCTGCACAACCAGTAGATATTCAAATTTTTGGTCGCTCTTTAAGAGTCAATTGCCCGCCAGAACAACAAGATGCGTTGAACATGGCAGCGGTCGATCTTAACGAACGGTTGCAAGATCTTAAAGTTCGCACTAGAGTCACAAATACTGAGCAGCTCGTTTTCATCGCGGCATTGAATGTTTGTCACGAACTTGCTCAAGAACGGTTGAAAACCCGTGATTATGCGTCCAATATGGAACAACGCATTCGCATGCTACAACAGACCATTGAACAGGCATTGCTTGAACAGGGTCGCATCTCTGAACGTCAGGATGCACAATTCGAATAACTTAAGTTGCTGATATCCAAGATTTTGGCAATGAGTAAAAAATTTCTCTGAGATGTTCGCCAGCGGGCCAGTCCCCTGAGCCGATATTTAGTACCAACAGAATGTGATGATCCGCGATCGGTGTGCATGCTCGGCCCGCCGAGAAGCCTTAAGATTGCGACAGCACGTTCACCTTGAACCATGGGTTCAAGGGTTACAGCCTGCGACGGCATCTCGGAGATTCCCCCTTCCTCAGCGGTAAGTGTGCTGACTATGTTTTTTCAAGCCCAGTATGCCCAGCAGCGGCAAAATATCCGTAACCAAATTCGTCAGCGTCGACGCGCCCTAACCTCTGAACAACAAAATAACTTTGCCCTGCAAACTGCCGAACGCATCGCTGCGCATCCACGCATCCAGGCGGCACACAGCATTGCAGTATTTTTGTCGTTTGACGGCGAGTTGGATACCCGTCCGCTGATTGAACGGTTATGGCAACAGGCCAAGCAAGTCTACCTGCCGGTGTTACACCCGTTTAGCCCCAGTAACCTGCTGTTCCTGCGTTACACCCCGGAAACGCCGCTGGTTAACAACCGTTTCAATATCCTTGAGCCACAGCTCGATGTGCGCAACGTCCTGCCGGTCGGGTCACTCGACGTGGTGCTGACGCCGCTGGTGGCGTTTGACAGCTCGGGCCAGCGTTTGGGGATGGGCGGCGGTTTTTACGATCGCACCCTGCAAAACTGGCAAAATGCCGGCCCCTACCCGATCGGGTTGGCGCATGACTGCCAGCAGGTGGAACAACTGCCGGTGGAACATTGGGATATCCCGCTGCCGGAAATCGTTACCCCAACGAAAAATTGGACATGGCGGATAGCCGAATAGCAAAAGGCCGGATAAATCCGGCCTTAGGTTGCTGACAAAGCAGGAAAAAGCGTGGTTTTTCCTGCTTTGTGGTGAACAGCCGAAAATCAATCAATTGATTTTCCTGATTTTTATTTATCAGCCTCTACTCGCTCTGGGCAGGAATGAGGTTTGTCATCAGTCTGAGGCCGGATAAATCCGGCCTTTTTTGTCACCGCGTTTTCAATCAGAGCAGCAGGCGAGCACGGATAGTGCCATCAATCGCCTTCATCCGTTGCAGTGCAGCATCGGCACGTTCGGTTTCCGCTTCGATATCGATAACCACATAGCCGATTTCCGGACCAGTTTGCAGGTACTGCGCGGCGATGTTCACCCCTTCTTCAGCAAAGATCTGGTTAATCTGCGTCAGTACGCCAGGGCGGTTTTCATGGATGTGCAGCAGTCGGCTGGCGTTAGGGCCATGCGCGGGCAGTGATACCTCCGGGAAGTTTACCGCCGACAGGGTCGAACCGTTGTCGGAGTATTTCGCCAGCTTGCCGGCCACTTCATCACCGATATTTTCCTGTGCTTCCTGAGTAGAACCACCAATGTGCGGGGTCAGGATCACGTTGTCGAACTCGCACAACGGTGAGTTGAACGGCTCGCTGTTGGTAGCCGGTTCTTCCGGGAAGACATCGATCGCCGCACCGGCCAAATGCTTGCTGGCCAATACTTTGCACAGTTCAGGAATATCCACCACGGTACCGCGCGAGGCGTTGATCAGAATCGAACCTGGCTTCATCAACGCCAGCTCTTCTGCGCCCATCATATTCTTGGTCGACAGGGTTTCCGGTACGTGCAGCGTCACTACGTCGCTCATATTGAGCAGATCGGACAGGTGGCGCACCTGTTGGGCATTGCCCAACGGCAGCTTGTTCTCGATATCGTAGAAGAACACTTTCATACCCAGACCTTCAGCCAGGATCCCCAACTGGGTGCCGATATGGCCGTAGCCAATAATCCCCAGCTTCTTACCGCGCGCTTCAAACGAGCCGACGGCCAGTTTCTGCCATTCGCCACGGTGCGCTTTGGCGTTGGCGGACGGAATGCCGCGCAACATCAGCAGCAGTTCGCCCAGCACCATTTCTGCCACGGATCGGGTATTAGAGAAAGGTGCGTTAAACACCGGAACGCCGCGTTTGGTCGCCGCCTTCAGATCAACCTGGTTAGTACCGATACAGAAACAACCTACCGCCACCAGCTTCTCTGCGGCAGCGAAAACTTCTTCGGTCAGATGCGTGCGCGATCGGATACCGACGAAGTGAGCATCGCGGATCGATGCCTTAAGCGATTCGGTGTCTAACGCACCTTTGTGATATTCAATGTTGGTATATCCGGCAGCCAGCAGATTATCTACCGTGCTCTGATGAACCCCTTCCACCAACAGGAATTTAATCCTGTCTTTCTCCAATGATACTTTTGCCATTTACCCGACCCTATGTTCAGACTTCAGAAGCGGCTGTTGTGAAACAGCACGCATCCAACATAACAAAAATAACGCAGGCGGCAATACAAACGATTGCCCGCCCGTCAGTACAAGGCTCAGCGTTGTTGGCGGTTTCTGGCAGAAAATGCCATAGGGAAAGAAATAGGCAGAAGCTTCGTGGAGCTATCGCTCGCAATGTGACATATGTCACCAAATTTGGCGCTTTTAATAAAAGATATTTTAACCAGTGAATTATGCGGCCCGGTGGGATCCAAGACCGCATACCTGCTGGGGTACTACATTATTCGACAACCTTCACGCCGCCAGGCGTACCCACCAGCGCGACATCGGCCCCCCGATTAGCGAACAGACCCACGGTCACCACACCGGCGATGCCGTTGATTTTGTTTTCCAGCGCGATGGCGTCCATGATGTTCAGGTTATGCACATCGAGGATCACGTTGCCGTTATCGGTCAGGACATTCTGACGATACTCCGGCAGCCCGCCCAGCTTCACCAGCTCACGCGCTACGTAAGAGCGAGCCATCGGGATCACTTCTACCGGCAGCGGGAATTTACCCAATACTTCAACCTGTTTGCTGGAATCAACAATACAGATAAATTTGCGCGCGATAGCAGCAATGATTTTTTCACGCGTCAGTGCAGCGCCACCGCCTTTGATCATCTGCATATGACGGTTGATTTCATCCGCGCCGTCGACATAAATATCCAGTGAATCCACTTCATTGCTGTCGAAAACGTGGATACCAAGGCTTTTCAGCTTGGCGGTGGAGGCGTCAGAGCTGGACACCGCCCCTTCGATCTGGTGCTTGATCGAGCCGAGCGCGTCAATAAAATGGGCGGCGGTCGAGCCAGTGCCGACCCCAACGATGGTGCCTGGGGTAACGTAATCCAGTGCTGCCCAGCCAACCGCTTTTTTCAGTTCATCCTGCGTCATAATATGTCCATTGCCTCTGTACGAAAACGTGTGCGTATTATAGGGTAAATCGCTATTTTTCACTCAGGCAGGATCACACTTCTTCACGCCAGGCCGCATTTTTAGGCGCGGTGCGACAAGATGACCCGGTGATTTTCTACCTGTAATACACCAGAGATGTGGCATAGTGCCTGTATCAATTTACTTTAAGGGATATCTTTCCGATGAAACGCCCAGACTATCGAACGCTGCAAGCGCTGGACGCGGTGATCCGTGAGCGTGGCTTTGAGCGCGCCGCGCAAAAACTTTGCATCACACAATCGGCAGTATCCCAGCGCATCAAGCAGTTGGAAAACCTGTTTGGCCAACCGCTGTTGGTGCGTACCGTGCCGCCACGTCCGACCGAGCAGGGCCAAAAACTGCTGGCGCTGCTGCACCAGGTGGAATTACTGGAAGAAGAGTGGCTGGGTAACGATACCGGCATTGATACGCCGTTGCTGCTGTCGCTGGCGGTTAACGCCGACAGCCTGGCGACCTGGCTGCTACCGGCATTGAAACCGGTACTGACCGACTCCCCTATCCGCCTGAACTTGCAGGTAGAAGACGAAACACGCACTCAGGAACGCCTGCGCCGTGGTGAAGTGGTGGGCGCGGTGAGTATCCAGCCGCAGCCGCTGCCAAGCTGCCTGGTGGATCAACTGGGCGCGCTGGATTATTTGTTCGTCGCCTCGAAGGGTTTTGCCGAGCGCTATTTCCCTAACGGGGTTACACGCTCCGCGCTGCTCAAAGCGCCGGCAGTGGCGTTCGATCATCTCGACGACATGCACCAGGCTTTCCTACAGCAGAACTTTGATCTGTCGCCGGGCAGCGTGCCCTGCCATATTGTGAACTCGTCGGAAGCCTTCGTGCAGTTGGCACGCCAGGGCACCACCTGCTGTATGATCCCGCATCTGCAGATTGAGAAAGAGTTGGCTTCGGGTGAACTGATCGATCTGACGCCGGGCCTGTTCCAGCGCCGCATGCTGTTCTGGCACCGCTTCGCGCCGGAGAGCCGCATGATGCGTAAAGTGACAGATGCCCTGCTGGAGCATGGCCGCCAGGTTCTGCGCCAGGATTAAATAGAAAAGGTTGCTGTTCAGGTTGTTTTTAAGCCCGAGATACCCGGGCCTAGCGCACCGAGGGGCACTCCGGCAGCTAAAGCTGCTACGACCCCATCGGCACGCTCTCCCTAATAACGGGCTTGATCAGTAGTCTGAAAGACCAATCTTATACCCTAAATAATTGGAGTTGCATCAAGGCGGCCAAGGCAGGAATCCCCAGGAGCTTACTCAAGTAAGTAACTGGGGTGACTGCCTGCAGCCAACACAGATGCAGCTTCAAGTATGACGGGTATATTACTGAGCGGCGTTGCGCTGCAACTCAAATACTACATCCACCTGATCGTCAAAGTGAATGCTTTGCTGTTCGTAGGTTTGCGCCGCATCACTTTCTGCTGCCGCACCCGCCGATTTATACATGCGCGCTACCGGCATCGGCTGGTAGTTGGCGACATGGTAACGAATGCTGTATACCGGCCCCAGCTTGGCGTTAAATCCTTTCGCCAGAGAAGCGGCTTGCTGAGTCGCGTTCTCGATGGCCTTCTGGCGCGCCTGCTCACGGTAGACGTCCGGTTTTGCCACGCCCAGCTCAACGGAACGGATCTCATTGAGACCGGATTTCAACGCCCCGTCCAGCAGCTCGTTCAACTTGTCCAACTGGCGCAATGTAACCTGTACCTGACGAACGGCACGGTAACCTTTCAACACCGACTCACCGGTTTTCAGGTAATCATATTCCGGTTGAGTACGCAGGTTGGCGGCGCTGATGTCTTTCTTCTCAATATTGTTTTTCTGCAGGAAATCAAAATATTGCGCGACGCGCTCATCAACCTGCTTCTTCGCCTGGGCGGCGTCTTTGGATGAAACGCTGACCTCTATCGCCAGAGTGGCAATATCGGGTGTCGCGTCAACGCTGGAGGTACCCGAGGTCACTACGTGCGGCCCTTCCGGCACTTCTGCCGCCTGCAGCGCCAGAGGTAACGTCCCTAATCCAATCATTGCGGCCATAGCCAATGCTTTAAGCTTCACGGTGTCTCCTTGATGACAGGCTTTAACTGATTACCAGCCTGAAAGGCCAGTTCCTTGGCATCAAAGCTAGCATATCGCACGGGGTTTTGAATTCGGATTAGTGACAAATTCTTATAAACTTGCCCCTTGCCAGGCCAACTGCAAGGCGATACCCCACATCACCCCCCCAACCAATGTATTAATGATACGCTGCGCCATTTGGGTTTTCAGCCACGGTGCCAGCCAAGAGGCCAACAGCGCCAGGGCGAAGAACCAAACGACGGAAGCGCTGACCGCCCCCAGCGCAAACCAGGAACGTACGTCCGGCGTCAGTTGGCCCCCCAAACTTCCCAGTACCACAAAGGTGTCGAGATAGACATGCGGATTCAACCAGGTCACCGCCAGCATGGTCACCACCAGCCGCCAGCGGCTTTGTTTCAGCTCCTCCGCCGTCGCCAGTGCCAGTTGCCTGCTAAATGCGGTACGAAACGCCCCCCAGCCATACCACAGCAAAAAAGCTACCCCACCCCAGGTGACCAGCGCCAGCAGCAGAGGCGAGCGGCTCAGTAAGGCGCTACCACCGAAAATCCCGCCGCAGATCAGCACGATATCGCTCAGCGCACACAGCGACGCAACCATCAGATGATACTGTCGGCGAATCCCCTGATTCATGACAAAAACGTTTTGTGGGCCAAGCGGCAAGATCATCGCGGCGCTCAGAGCGAAGCCCTGCAAAAAGACAGCTAACATGGTATTCCTCACAGAGAAAAAAGCGCCGTTAAGCGGCGCGTATCGGGCAATACGCGCATCATAGGAGGAAAAAATTATTAGGTGAAATTGATATTTCTAATCAACTATCAGCAATGCTAATAATCAGGCGGGAATAACAAATCCCAGCTCCTGAGAAATACGCTGTGCGGTCGCCAGCACCGGCTTAATCAGGGCCTTGACACCAATCTGTTGCAGTTTCGCAGTCGGCAATGAGACCGACACCGCATAGGGCACCCGTTGTTGAATATCAAATACCGGCGCCGCCACGCAGGACACCCCCAGCTCATTCTCTTCGCGATCCATCGCCATGCCCTGCTTGCGAATATCGGCCAGCTCCTCATACATCTTTGGCAACTCAGTGATGGTATTACGCGTCAAGGTCTGAATTTCATGCTGATGGGTTTGCCAGTAACGATCGGGGTATTCGCTGTTGCCGTAGGCCATAAAAATCTTGCCCATCGCCGAGCAGTACAGCGGCATATGCTGGCCGATATAGGCACGGGTACGCATCATGCCGGTGGTCGGTTCCAGCTTGTAGATCAAAATGACATGGTCATCTTCGCGGCTGGAGAAGTTGACCGTCTCCCCCACTTCCAGATTGAGCCGTTCCAGGTGCGGTGCAGCGACATGGATAATATTCAGCGAAGAAAGCGCCTTCTGACCGATAGAAATAAACTTGGTGGTCAGGCGATAGCTGCCGGGCGACGGTGCCTGAGTGACATAGCCGCTCGTATGTAGCCCTTGCAGCAGGCGATGGACGGTACTTTTGTTCATGCCGGCCAACTCAGACAGGTGCGCCAGTGGGCAGCCGTTAGGGAAGTTGCTCAGGATCTCAATCAGTTGCAAACCGCGGAACAGGCTTTGGCTACCCAAGGGTTTGTCTTTCTTGTCATCTTTCTCGTCGACAGCTTTCAGGCTCATAGCGCAATTTCTCCAGTGTCGAGCCGCCAGCCAACGCCACGGCGTGGTAAACGGGCCCTTTGCCGGGAATGTTACCCCAAGGCCCGCATCAGGTGAAGACGGAACGCCGTTTCATTGTCGTCAGCGGGTTAAAAACCCGCAACACTCCGCTAACTTCCGAAGTGAGTTGTGCGTCACAATTCTGCAAAGAGGTAAATAACAAATTGTTTTAAAAGGATAATTAAAACTCCTCCGGCTTTGCTTTAGATCGGCAATCGGCATATTATTTTTGAAATTGAATTTCATATATTGAAATATAAAGGCGATTTAACCACCATAAAGCATCACGCCGTTCGCGGATGCAGAGACCAGGGGCGCATCACATGACACCAGAAAATGCGGAACAACCCATTCTCACCCTCAGCCATATCGTCAAACGCTTTGGCGGCAATGTCGCAGTGAATGACGTCAGCCTGCAGGTGATGCCGGGCGAAGTCCTGGCCTTGCTGGGTGAAAATGGCGCGGGCAAATCGACGCTGATCAAAGTACTGGCCGGGGTTTACCCGCGCGACGGCGGCGATATTCAGTTTCAAGGGGCCAGCATAGCCTCCGCCGCGGCGATAAAAAGTGACAGCCGCCAGCCTATTGCTTTTATTCATCAGGATCTCGGGCTGATCGAGTGGATGACGGTGGCGGAAAATATGGCGCTGGTGATGGGTTTCCCGCGTCGTTTCGGCCTGATCGACTGGCGCGCCAACCACCGCCGCGCCGTTCAGGCACTGCAGGATGTCGGCATCGAGTTGGATCCCGACGCCAGAGTCTTCGAACTGTCGCGTACCGAAAAATCGCTACTGGCGATAGCCCGAGCAGTCGCGGTGAATGCTGAACTGCTGGTGCTGGATGAACCCACCGCCTCGCTGCCAGCCAACGATGTGCGCCACCTGTTTGCGGTGATTAACCGGCTACGTGCCAAAAAGGTCGGCATGATTTACGTCACCCACCGGCTCGATGAAGTGATCGAAATTGCCGATCGGGTGTGCGTTATGCGCGACGGCCGTTATGTGGCGGGTGGCAATACCGCCGACTATTCGCTGCGCGATCTGGTGCAGATGATCGTCGGTGAAGCTATGGCGGACGACCAGCGTGAACCTCTGCCCGAACATCGGCCACCCGTGCTGCAGCTCAGTAACGTGGTGGTCGGTGATATCGGTCCGGTCAGCTTCACTTTGCAGCCTGGGGAAATGCTGGCGCTAGCCGGTCTGCGCGGTGCCGGACAGGAAGAGATTGGCCGGTTGCTGTTTGGCCTGCGTCACGCTGATGAAGGCCAAATCCGCTTTCGCGACCAGCCTTACACCGCCGGCAGCCCACAGCAAGCCATGGCCTGCGGCGTCTCCCTGGTGGCGGGCGACCGCACCGGCGAAAGCCTGGTGATGTCGATGAGCGTGCGTGAAAACCTGTTTATCAACCCTGTGGCCAGCGGCCACAAACTACTGTCACGCTACAGCCGCCGAGCCGAGATCGGTGCCAGTTGGTGGAAAGTGCAGTTGTTCGACGTACGCCCCAAGGACGTCAATATCGATATCAGCGCCCTGTCCGGCGGTAACCAGCAAAAGGTAGTAATGGCACGCTGGATGCATTTAGGCGCCCCACTGCTGATCCTGGAAGATCCCACCGCCGGCGTAGACGTCGGTGCGCGAGCGGAAATCTACCATCTGTTAAATAAATCCCTGGAGGAAGGCGTGGCGGTATTGGTTATCTCCAACGACTTTGAGGAGATCGCCCATATCTGCAATCGCGCACTGGTGTTTAACCGGGGAAAAGTCGTCGGCGAGCTGAAAAATCAGCAGGTGTCATTCGCCAATTTATTGGAACTGGCCTCTGCCAGCGCCGGGGAAATTCTCGAGACAAGGTTAGAATCTGAGGTGGGTCATGTCTAAAACATCTGTTAAATCAACGGCTCTTGAACAAAGAGTCAGCCTGTCGCAGGACGGCACCGGCCCGTGGCTGATGCAGCTACTTACCCGCTACGGCCTGTTGCTGTTGTGCTTTGCGCTGGTGATCCTGTTTTCACTGATATCCCCCACGTTTGCCTCAATGCTGACGCTGCAGGCTATCCTCTCCAGCAAAGCCAAGATCGCCCTGTTGGCACTGGCGGCGACCATCCCGATGATCGTCGGCAAAATTGACCTTAACGTCGGCTTCGGCATCGTGCTGTGGCATATCCTGGCCATTACCTTACAGGTGGAATACGGCTTTTCGTGGCAGATGGCGGTGCTGGTAGTGCTGGCATTCTCCGCGCTGTATGGCCTGTTGAACGGTATTTTGGTGGCGCTGGCGGATATCGACAGTTTCGTCGCCACCCTCGGATCCGGCACCGCGCTGTATGCCATTGCGCTGTGGCACTCCGGCGGACGACAGATCGTCGGCGATCTGCCGGATGCCTTTACCGCCCTGCACCACACCGAGATCGGCGGGATCCCGATCGTGGCGCTCTACGTGTTGATCGCCGCAGTGGTGCTGTGGTTGATCACCGAACACACTCCACTTGGCCGTTGCATGTACGCCGTTGGCGGAAACCCGGCGGCGGCGCGGCTGAACGGTATTTCGGTCAATCGCTTTACCATCGGTGCCTTTATCGCCTCCAGCGTGCTGACCGGCTTTAGCGGGGTGCTGATCGCCGCCGAGCAGGGGGTGGGCCAGGCCAGCGTTGGCATGGACTATCTATTGCCCGCGCTGGTCGGCGCCTTCCTCGGCAGTACCACCATTCGTCCCGGTCGGGTTAACGTCTGGGGCACCGTGGTCGGCATCGCCATTCTGGCTATCGGCATCGCCGGTATCCAGCAGTTCGGCGGCGAGTTCTGGGTCGAACCGCTGTTTAACGGTGCGACGCTGTTGCTGTCAATCACCCTGGCAGGCTACGCCCAACGCCGTCGGTTACTTAATCAAAAAGCGGTTCAAAGCAGCCCAGCCACTTCGGCTGATAAAAATAACCATAAAGCGATCAATCCTTAACCAGGAGTTCACCGAATGAAACGTCTTTGGATATTGTCCACGACCCTGCTGCTGGCCAGCACCGCCTCATCCGCCTGGGCCGATGCCTACCTCGACCAGGCCACGGCGGCGGTCGCCAAGGCCACCGCCATCGTGACCCAGTGGGATGGCCCCACCAGCGGGCCAAAGTTACAGGCCAACAAGAAAATCATCTTTATCGCTTCGGACATGAAAAACGGCGGCGTGCAGGGAGTGCAGGAAGGGCTGAGTGAAGCGGCGAAAGCGGCAGGATGGAAATTGGAAACCCTGGACGGCGGCGGCTCGGTGAAAGATCAGCTGGCTTCACTGAACCAGGCGATTGCCCAGAAACCGGACGGTATCGTGATCGGCGGCTGGAACCCAAACGTGGCCAAGATCCCGCTGAAAAAAGCCATTCAGCAAGGCATTGTGCTGACCGCCTGGCATGCAGTGCCTGAGCCGGGGCCAATCGCCAGGTACAACGTATTTTACAATGTCACCTCCGACTCCAATGAAGTGGCACGCATCGCCGCTCAGTATGCGGTGGTACAGTCCGGCGGCAAGGCCAGCGTGTTGATCTTTACCGATTCGCTGTACCAAATCGCGCTCGACAAGGCCAACGTGATGAAAGAGGAAATCGGTAAATGCAGCGGCTGCAAGGTGGTCGAGTTCATCGACACCCCGCTGGCGGACACCGCCAACCGCATGCCAGCCATGACCTTTAGCCTGTTGCAAAAATACGGCGACCAGTTCCAGTACGCACTGGCCATTAACGATCTGTATTTTGATTTTATGGCCCCGGCGCTGAAAACTGCCGGCAAAGGCGGCAACAATGCGCCCTACAACATCTCGGCCGGCGACGGCTCTATTTCTGCCAACCAGCGCATCCGCTCCGGCGGTAGTCAGTCGGCTACGGTACCGGAACCGCTTAAACTACACGGCTGGCAACTGCTGGATGAGTTCAACCGCGCCTTCGCCAAACAGCCGCCTTCCGGCTATGTCACTCCGGCGCACCTGGTGACCCGCGACAATATCACTGCCGACGGTGGCAGCAGCAACCTGTATGACCCACAGAATGATTATCAGGGCCACTACAAAACCATTTGGGGTGTGAAGTAAGCGGAGGCAGCATGAACCCACTGATGACATGTCTCCCGCTTGAACGCCTGTGCTCACCGGCCATTTGGGCCGAAGGGCCGGTGTGGCTGCCACAGCAGGATGCGGTAGTGTTCAGCGACGTGAAGGGCAACCGCATGTTCCGCTGGTCGCGACGGGGGGAACTAAGCCTGTGGCGCACCCCGTCACACTACGCCAACGGCAATGCGCGCGACGCCGAAGGACGGGTGATCAGTTGCGAACACGGGCGGCGCGGTATCAGCCGCACCGAAAGCAACGGCGAAGTGCAAATGCTGGTCGATCGGGTAGACGGCAAGCGGTTCAACTCCCCCAATGACCTGGTGGTTCGCTCCGACGGCACCCTCTGGTTTACCGACCCCCCCTATGGCATCACCGGGGATGAAGAGGGTTACAAATCGGAAAGTCAGATCATCGGCTGCTATCTCTACTGTTTTGATCCGCGCGACGGCTCGCTGAACATTGCCGCCAGTGACCTGCAGCGGCCTAACGGCCTGGCGTTTTCACCGGATGAATCACGGTTATACGTGGCGGACATGTCGATCGTCGATTTCCCGACCCTAGGGCGCAGTGAATTGCGGGTGTATCAGGTCAATGGGCGTGAACTGGACGCCGGAAGGCGTTTCACCGGCGTGGCACCCGGCTTCCCGGACGGCTTTTGTGTTGATGGGATAGGTAACATTTTTTGCAGCTGTGCCGACGGGGTACTGATCTTCGACAGCCAGGGAAAACAGCTCGGTAAGATTGAAGTGCCGGAACGCGTCTCTAACTGCACCTTCGGCGGGCCGGACGGCAATGAGTTGTACATTACCGCCACCAGCTCGTTATACCGCATGGTGCTGAATACTCGCGGATAACGGAGAAAAATGATGTTCGCAGAGCGGGCCCGTTCCGCTCTGCTTTGCCATGTTTGAAGCACGTCAATACCCCAAAATGTGTCGTCGATCACAAATTCACCAATTTAATTTAACACACTGTTTTATATAAATAAATTTCCCCCTCCCTGCTTTGACTTCATTTAACCACCGGTATAGCATTTATTTGAAATGTGATTTCGCATAATGAAATTTAAAGAAGACAAAACAAACAAAAACGCCGTGGCGGAGAATCAGCATGAGAGTGAGTTACACCGATCTGAAACAGCAATTCAAACGCGTGCTCCTGGCGCGGGGCGTGGCAGAAGGCACTGCCGATGACTGTGCCGGAATGTTCGCCGACACCTCCGCCAACGGCGTTTACTCCCACGGCGTTAACCGTTTCCCGCGTTTTATTCAGCAGTTGGATGCCGGCGATATCCTGCCGGATGCCGAACCCAGCAAACTGCTATCGCTGGGTGCCATCGAGCAGTGGGACGCCCATCAGGGCATAGGCAACCTCACCGCCCGCAAGATGATGGATCGCGCCATGCAGTTAGCCGACGACCACGGTATCGGACTGGTGGCACTGCGTAACGCCAACCACTGGATGCGCGGCGGCGGCTATGGCTGGCAGGCGGCGGAAAGAGGCTATATCGGTATTTGCTGGACCAACTCGGCAGCAGTGATGCCACCCTGGGGGGGCAAAGAGTGCCGTATCGGCACCAACCCGCTGATTGTTGCGGTACCGGGCAACCCTATCACCATGGTGGATATGTCGATGTCGATGTTTTCCTATGGCGCGCTGGAACTGAACCGGCTGGCGGGTAAAACCCTGCCGGTGGACGGTGGTTTCGACAACGACGGGCAGCTGACGCGCGATCCGGCCACTATTGAAGAGAACCGTCGCATTCTGCCAATGGGTTACTGGAAAGGATCGGCGCTGTCGGTAGTGCTGGATATGATCGCCACCCTGCTTTCCGGCGGATCTTCAGTAGCGGAAATCACCGAGGACAACAGCGACGAGTACGGCGTATCGCAGGTGTTTATCGCCATTGAGATCGAACGCCTGATCGACGGTGCCACTCGCGATGCCAAACTGCAGCGCATCATGGACTACATCACCAGCGCCGAACGCGATAACCCGGAGGTGGTTATCCGCCTGCCGGGCCATAAATTCCCGCACATTCATGCAGAAAACATGCGTGACGGCATCCCGGTGGATGAGCGCATCTGGGCGCGCATTCAGGCGCTGTAACAGGAGAGAAACCATGATCTTCGGCCATATCGCCAATACCTCGCCGGAGCACTACCCGGCACCGGTGGCTAGCGCCATCGCCTATTTGCAAGGCACAGATTTTAGTGCCCTGCCCGCCGGACGTTATCAGGATCCCGCCACCGGTTACGTGGTACAGGTACTGGATCTGCATACCCAACAGCCGAGCGACCTGCGGCCCGAAGTACACCGGAAAAATGTCGACGTGCAGTTTCTGGTCAGCGGCAGCGAATTGATCGGCGTGGCGGCGGATCGTGGCGATAACCCGATCCACCAGGAATTACTGGCGCAGCGCGACATTATTTTTTATCAGGACGTCGCGGATGAATCCTGGTTAACCATGCAGCCCGGTAATTTTGCGGTATTTTTCCCGCAGGACGTTCATCGCCCGGCCTGTATTAATCAACAGCCCAGCGCTATTCGTAAAGTGGTGGTGAAAATACCGCTGGAATTATTTAGCGCCTGATCCACGGCAACAGAATAATGACAGGAAATACCGGTCTGCGGGCCGGTACGGGTACCTCTGTGCTCAAAATAAACCAAAACAATAAAATCTGACTCTACAGGTGTATATATGAATACGGCCTCTGTTTCTGTCACTCAAAACCAGGCGATCCCTAAGTTCGTGCCGATCGCCGGTATTCTCACCGCTCCGTTGTCCGGCTGGATCATCACCGTCTGGAACTGGCGCATGCTATTCCTGGTGGAAGGCGCCCTGCTGGCGTTGATGTTGCCGAACAAATGTGACCAAAGCGCGAGGGCCGGATAATGGACTATTGGCTGGGTCTGGACTGCGGCGGCACCTTTATCAAGGCCGGGCTGTATGACCGCCAGGGTGCGGAACTGGGCATCGCTCGCCGCAACCTGGAAATTATCTCGCCCCAACCGGGTTGGGCAGAGCGAGATATGCCTGCGCTATGGCACACCGCTGCCGAGGTGATCCGCGAGTTGCTGGCCCGCAACAACATTGCTGTCAGTGATATTCAGGCCGTCGGCATCTCGGCGCAGGGCAAAGGCGCGTTTCTGTTGGACGGGCGAGGGCAGCCACTGGGCAACGCCATGCTGTCTTCCGATCAACGCGCACTGACGCTGGTGCAGGAATGGCAAAAACAGGGCATGCCGCAGGCGCTGTATCCGCAGACCCGGCAAACGTTGTGGACCGGCCACCCGGTGTCACTGCTGCGCTGGGTCCGGCAACATCAGCCGGAACGCTACCGCCAGATAGGCAGCGTGCTGATGGCCCACGATTATCTGCGCTACTGTCTGACCGGCGAGTTGGCCTGTGAAGAAACCAATATCTCCGAATCCAATCTTTACCAAATGGCAGACGGTCGCTATGACCCGGCGCTGGCGCAGCTGCTGGGCATCGGCGACATCATGCCCGCCCTGCCGCCGATTGTGGGTTCGGCCGAAATCGCCGGACGGATCAACACCGCCGCGGCAAAGGCAACCGGGCTATTGGCGGGTACGCCAGTGGTCGGCGGGCTGTTCGATGTGGTGTCCACCGCACTGTGCGCCGGGTTACACGACGAGACACAGCTCAACGCAGTGATGGGGACCTGGTCGGTTACCAGCGGCATTACCGACAAAATAATCGAAGGTTTCGACCACCCGTTTGTTTATGGTCGCCACGCCGAAGCCGGCAAATACATTGTGCACGAAGCCAGCCCAACCTCTGCCGCCAACCTGGAGTGGTTCTGCCGTCAATGGGGGCTGCAGGACTACGCCCAGCTCAACGATTGGGTGGCAACGCTGCCGAAGGCTGACAGCAGCCTGCTGTTTGTTCCCTTCCTGTACGGCTCCAACGCCGGGCTGGGCCTGAGCGCCAGCTTTCACGGCATGCAGGCCTTCCACCAGCGCGAACATTTGGTACAGGCGATCTACGAAGGCGTGGTGTTCTGTCATATGACCCACCTTAACCGCATGCGGCAACGCTTCCCGGCGGCTACCGCGCTGCGCGTCACCGGCGGCCCGGCCAAATCAGCCCCCTGGATGCAGATGTTTGCCGACGTCAGCGGCCTGCCAGTGGAACTGCCGCAGGTGGAAGAAACCGGCTGCCTGGGTGCCGCCATGGCGGCGATGGTCGGCAGCGGCGCATTCAGCGATTTCACTGCTGCCCAGCGGGCGTTGGCTCCGCGCATCGAACGGGTGCTGCCGGACACCACCGCAGCAGAGGCTTACGGTAAAAAATATCACCGTTATCAGACGCTGTTAGCCACGCTGCAATTCATCCAGAAGGAGGCACTATGAGCAATAAACCACGTCTGCAACTGGCACTCGATCACACCCGGCTGGACGTCGCGCTGCAAACGGCAGAACGCCTGCAGCCGCACGTCGACATTATCGAGGCTGGCACCATTTTATGCATCAGCGCCGGTATTCAGGCGGTGAGCGCGCTGCGTGAACGCTGCCCACAACATACGCTGGTGGCCGACCTGAAAGTGGCCGATGCCGGTAACACTTTGGCGCAGCAAGCCTTCAGCCACGGCGCCAACTGGATGACGGTGATCTGCGCCGCCCCGATAGCCACCATGGCCAGCGCGCTGGAGGTGGCTCAACAGTACCAGGGCGAGATCCAGATTGAGTTGTTCGGCCGCTGGACGCTGGATGATGCCCGGCAGTGGCGCGGGCTTGGCATCCGCCAGGCGATCTACCACCGTGGCCGCGACGCTCAGGCCAACGGACAAACCTGGGGCCGACAGGATTTGGATCTGATGAAAGCCCTGTCGGATCTGGGCATTGAGCTGTCGGTCACCGGTGGCATCACCCCGACCGATTTACCGCTGTTCAAGGACATCGCCGTCACCGCTTTTATTGTCGGCCGGGCGTTAGCTGAAGCTGCCGATCCGCTGGCCGCCGCCGGTCAGTTCCGCACCGTCATTGATGACATCTGGAGAAGTTGATATGCGTCAGCACCCATTGGGAATTTATGAAAAAGCCCTGCCGAAACACCTGACCTGGCCCGAGCGTCTGGCGCTGGCCAAAGCCTGCGGTTTTGATTTTGTCGAAATGTCGGTGGATGAAAGCGATGAACGGTTGGCACGCCTGAGCTGGAGCAAGGAACAGCGGCTGTCGCTGGTCAGCGCCATGCTGGAAACCGGCATCAACATCCCGTCGATGTGCCTGTCCGGCCACCGCCGTTTCCCGTTCGGCAGTCATGACGACACGCTGCGCCAACGCGCCTTCGAGGTGATGGAACAGGCGATCCAACTGGCAAAAGACGTGGGTATCCGCACCATCCAGCTCGCCGGTTATGACGTCTATTACGAACAGCAGGACGAAAGCACCCTGGCCCGCTTCACCGAAGGCATGCAGTGGGCAGTCGAACGCGCCGCCGCCGCCCAGGTGATGCTGGCGGTAGAGATCATGGATACCGCATTTATGAACTCAATCAGCAAGTGGAAGGCCTGGGATGCCTGCCTGGCATCGCCGTGGTTCACGGTCTATCCGGACGTCGGCAATCTCAGCGCCTGGGGCAATGACGTGGCGCTGGAGCTGGCGCTGGGCATTGACCGCATCGCCGCCATTCATCTGAAAGATACCTACCCGGTCACCGAAAGCTCGCAGGGGCAGTTCCGCGACGTGCCCTTTGGCGAAGGCTGCGTCGACTTCGTCGCGCTATTCCGCACGCTGAAACAGCTTAACTATCGCGGCGCTTTCCTGATCGAGATGTGGACCGAGAAAGCCGAAGAGCCGGTGGCCGAAATCGTACAGGCACGCCGCTGGATCGAACAAAAAATGCAACAAGGGGGTATGACATGCTAACGCTGCCGCAGTTGAAACAACAGGTACTGGAAGCCAACCTCGACCTGCCGCGACACAATCTGGTGACCTTCACCTGGGGCAACGTCAGCGCGGTGGATCGCGAACGCGGGCTGGTGGTGATCAAACCTTCCGGCGTGGAATATGAACACATGGTGGCCGAGGACATGGTGGTGGTCAGCCTCACCAATGGCCAGCCCCTAGAGGGCAGCAAAAAGCCCTCTTCGGACACCGCCACCCACCTGGCGCTGTACCGTGAATTTGCCGATATCGGCGGCATCGTACACACTCATTCACGCCACGCTACTATCTGGGCGCAGGCAGGGCTGGACATTCCCGCCTGGGGCACCACCCACGCCGATTATTTCTACGGTGCCATTCCCTGCACCCGGCTGATGACCGAGGACGAGATTGCGCATGATTACGAACTGGAGACCGGCAAGGTGATTATCGACACCTTCCACCGGCGCGGTATCAGCCCAAACGCCATTCCGGCGGTGCTGGTCAATTCACACGGCCCGTTCGCCTGGGGCAAGGACGCGCACAGCGCGGTACACAATGCGGTGGTGCTGGAAGAAATTGCCTATATGGGGATTTTCTCGCGCCAGTTGACGCCGGGCATCAGCAGCATGCAGTCCGCGCTGCTGGACAAACACTACCTGCGCAAACATGGCAAGAATGCTTACTACGGGCAATAGATTGGGTTGGCAGGGACTCTCACGCTCATAACCAGACGCCGCGAGGCGTCTGGTGACAAACTGGCTAGAAAGTGCCTGGGTTACCAATGACGATTTAGTCTAAACTGAATTTCCATACTGATAGGGGCGCAAAAAATCAACGCCATCTACCGGATGGTGATTTGTGCGGTGTAATAGGGAAATTCTGACGATTTATCAATGTTATTCATGTAATAAAACATCCTTCGAAATTAACTGCCCATGGTGTTCCGGAGTGATGACATTGAGAATTTTCAATAAAATTCATAATGATGTTGGAAACATCTGCTCCTGATATCAAACTGTCTGTGGCACCCCGTAGGCAGCTATAAACAAAAAACGGTCGTAATTCGTCAGCCGGTTTAAAATTCGTTATCATCCGCATCCACTCTCCCTCCGGTTGGCCTGATGCCCAAGATTATCGATACCTTTATTGCTCCGCCATGCCATGACCAGATCGCGCTCCTCTATCAGGACGAAAGTCTGGTGCTGATCAACAAGCCCAGCGGGCTGCTCAGCCTGTCGGGGAAAAATCCGCAAAATCTGGATTCGGTGCATCATCGGCTGGTACAGGTTTTCCCCGGCTGTACCCTGATCCATCGCCTGGATTTCGGCACCTCCGGGTTGATGGTGATAGCCCGCAACAAGACTATCAATGCCGCACTCTGCCAGCAATTCAGCCAGCGCAGCGTAACCAAAGTGTACAGCGCACTGCTCTGCGGACATCTGAACGACAATGAAGGGGTGATAGACGCCGCGATTGCCAAAGATCCGGCGCTGTTCCCGCTGATGTCGATTTGCGCCATCCACGGCAAGCCCGCACGCTCCGGCTATCGGGTCATTGAGCGTTTTTACCACGAGTTGGAAGACGGAACGTCACTGCCATTGACGCGGGTACAGCTAACCCCGGAAACCGGGCGAACTCATCAACTGCGCATCCACTGTCAGCAATTGGGCCACCCTATTTTGGGCTGTGACCTGTATGGCGGTCTTCTGCTGCCCGGCACCGAACAGATACCACGGCTGATGCTGCACGCCAGTGAACTGCATTTTGTTCATCCCATGACCGAAGAGCCGATCAAAGCCCATAACGCCAGCCCATTCTGAATGTGAAGGTATCTGTAATGGTCTAATTAAGTGGAACTACCATGAGCCAAAACACCGCTCGTATCAGTGAAATTATCGACAACGCCAAGGTCTCGCCTTACCAGATCATCATCCTCAGCCTGTGTTTTTTGATCGTCCTGCTGGACGGTTTTGATACCGCCATCATTGGCTATATCGCCCCCGCCCTGCGTGAAGAATGGGGTCTGCTACCGGCACAGTTATCCCCCGCCTTTGGCGCCGGGTTGTTCGGTCTACTGCTCGGCAGTCTGATCTTCGGTCCAGTCGCCGATGCCATTGACCGCAAACGCGTGTTGCTGGTTTCGATACTGATCTTTGGCGCGGGGACTTTGGCCTCGGCCTATACCCATTCCATTGAGTCGCTGACCCTGCTGCGGTTAATCACCGGCATTGGTTTGGGGGGCGCGATGCCCACCTGCATCACCCTCAGTTCAGAGTATTCTCCGGCACGTCGGCGAATGATCATGGTCACCCTGAGTTGGAGCGGTTTCACCGCCGGTCTGGCCCTGGGCGGTTTGCTGGCCGGGCAGATTATTCCGGTGTTCGGCTGGCGTGGCGTGCTGATGTTGGGTGGCATAGCGCCGTTATTGCTGCTGCCGTTACTGATCTGGCAGATGCCAGAATCGGTGCGCTTTATGGCCTCCAGCCCGAAATATGCCGCTGGCCTGCATCAGGTGGTCGAGCGTATCACCGATAAAAGCTGGGTGGGCGTAACTATTCTGGATGACGAGCGCCCAGCGCAGGCCAGGTTGCCAATGTCCCATCTGTTTACCGAAGGCCGTGCAGTACGGACCCTGCTGCTGTGGGCCGCGTTCTTCTGCTCGCTGTTCGTGTTTTACCAGCTCACCAGTTGGCTACCGAGCATTCTCAAAGATGCCGGTTACGATATCGTCCACGCATCACGCATTGGTGCGATGGTGCCACTGGGCGGGACTCTCGGTGCCATCCTGATGGCGTTGCTGATGGATCGCGTCGGGCCTTACCCGGTGCTGGCCCTGTCCTATCTGGGGGCCGCGCTGGTTGTCGGCGCTACCGGTTATCTAATGGGGGAGGTCTACACGCTGGCCGCCGCCGTGTTCCTTGTCGGCTTCGGTGTGGCAGGCGCACAGAACGGCTTGAATCTGGTCTCCGCCACTATCTACCCCACTGTGGCTCGTGTCACCGGGGTCAGCTGGGCGATGGCGGGCGGCCGCTTCGGTTCCATCGTCGGTTCGATGCTCGGTGCCTGGATGATTGCCGCTGCCGGTTCTTCGGAGGTGTTCTTTATCTGGCTGGCGCTGCCGGTGTTGGTGGGGTCAGCCGCCATCTTTCTGCTTTACCGGCTCAGTTTGAACCGCCGGGCACCTGTGCCTGAATCTGCATTACCCAACTGACCAAACAAAAAAGCCGAGACCCATCTTAGTGATCTCGTCTCGGCCTGTAATAACAAAGGGGCCAAGGCCCCTT
>NZ_JBQZFV010000009.1:0-187624 GCF_052691735.1 Serratia sp. NA_13 | reverse complement strand
AGGGGCCAAGGCCCCTTTCAATTATTCCGCTTTCGCGGTGGTCGCATCATTGCGATACAGATGAACGTCCATCTGCGGGAACGGAATCCCGATATTGTTGGCATCCAGCGCGCGCTTGAAGTTCTCCATCAGATCGAAGTACACGTTCCAATACTCTGCATTGGTGGTCCAGGAGCGGGTCACGAAGTTCAGTGAAGAAGGTGCCATCTCGTTCAGACGCACGGTCACGCCTTTGGCGTGCATGATGCGCTTGTCAGCAGCGATCACATCGCCCAGTACCTTTTTCACCACATCGATGTCGGCGTTATAAGCCACGCCAACCACGATATCCACACGGCGGTTCGGCTCGCGGGAATAGTTGATGATGTTGCCGGCGATGATTTTACCGTTCGGTACCACGATGGTTTTGTTGTCTGCGGTGCGCAGCGTGGTGGAGAAAATCTGCACCTGGTCGACGGTACCGGCTACGCCGCCCAGATCGACATACTCACCGGCACGCAGTGGACGGAAGGCCACCAGCAGCACGCCTGCAGCGAAGTTGGACAGCGAACCCTGCAACGCCAGGCCGACGGCCAAACCGGCAGCACCCAGCACGGCGATCACCGAGGTGGTCTGTACGCCAACGCGCCCCAGCACCGCGATAAAGGTGAAGGCCAAAATACTGTAACGCGCCATGGCCGCCAGGAAATCGGCTACCGTGGCATCGATGCCGCGTAACTTCATCACGCGGTTTACCGCATTGCTCACTACCCGTGCAATGATCGAACCAATGATGAAAATAACAATCGCCGCGACGATGTTCACCGCATACTGAATCAATAAATCCTGGTTCTGCACCAGCCAGTTACCGGCACCATTAATGCCGTCTACTACATTCAGATCTTTCATTCGTGTCGTCCTAACTTTTCCCTAAGGGGATAAACTCGCAAAAAAACTGACATCTGGCGTCAGTCGGAAACCACCGCACTAGGTTAACTAACATTCCCACAGCATGCCAACCGTAAGCGGTAAAAATCGCCGAACTTCCTCTATGCTGAATAGAGCGCTATCGCCTTTGGAACGATAAGGAACTTCGCCCGTCATGCACATGCCGTCGTCGATTCAACACTATTGGCAGGTTCGCCCCAGACTGCTGCTTTCCGTCGCAGCGGGCATCTTGTGCTACCTACTGCTACCGGACAGGCTCGGTCAATTGCAACGCCTGATGCTCGGCTGGAACCTGCTGGCCTGGTGCTATCTGCTGTTTCTCTGGCGGTTGATGCTGGTCAGCACGCCGAAGCATATCCGCCAGCTAGCGCGCACGCAGGATGAAAGCGCCAGTAAAGTGCTGGCGCTGGTCAGCATAGGTTGCATGGTGAGTATTCTGTCTATTCTGTTTGAGCTGAGTACCACCAGACAGGTCAGCGACTCGCTGAAAACACTGCATCTGGCGCTGACCGGTGCCACGCTGGTGGTGTCCTGGCTGCTGCTGCCCACCGCATTCACCATGCACTATGCCCATCAATTTTACCGTCAGGGCGCGCAGCAAGATCCGCTGCCGCTGCTGTTTCCCGGTGACCTCAAAGAACCGACCTATTGGGACTTCGCCTATTTCTCGTTCACCATTGCCGTCGCTTCGCAAACCGCCGACGTGGCGGTCGGCGCGGCCGAGGTGCGTAAGGTCGCCCTGCTGCAATCGGTGATTTCCTTTGTCTTCAACCTGGTGATTTTGGGGCTGTCGATTAACGTCGGGGCCAGCCTGCTGAGCTAGAAATAGAAAAGGCTCCCTGAAGGGAGCCTTTATGTAGGGCTAACAGCTAACCGAGATTACAGAACGTCTACTGCGTTCAGATCTTTGAAAGCCTGTTCCAGACGAGTAATCATCGAAGTCTGGGCTGAACGCAGCCATACGCGTGGGTCGTAGTATTTCTTGTTCGGCTTGTCAGCACCTTCTGGGTTACCCAGTTGGCCTTGCAGATAGCCTTCGTTCTTTTTGTAGTACTGCAGGATGCCGTCCCAGGTTGCCCATTGGGTATCGGTATCGATGTTCATTTTGATCACGCCGTAACCTACGGACTCTTTGATCTCTGCATCGCTTGAACCGGAACCGCCGTGGAACACGAAGTTCAGGCTGTTGTGCGGCAGGTTATATTTCTTGGAAACATAGTCCTGAGAATCGCGCAGAATGGTCGGAGTCAGTTTCACGTTGCCTGGCTTGTAAACGCCGTGCACGTTACCGAAGGACGCCGCGATAGTGAAGCGTGGGCTGATCGCATTGAGTTTTTCGTATGCGTAAGCCACGTCTTCTGGCTGAGTGTACAGGGAGGATGCGTCCATATGGCTGTTGTCCACGCCATCTTCTTCACCGCCGGTGCAGCCCAGTTCGATTTCCAGGGTCATACCGATTTTCGCCATGCGAGTCAGGTATTTACTGCAAATTTCGATGTTTTCTTCCAGGGACTCTTCAGACAGGTCGATCATGTGGGAAGAGAACAATGGTTTGCCAGTAGCGGCGAAATGCTTCTCGCCAGCGTCCAACAGGCCATCCAGCCATGGCAGCAGTTTCTTCGCGCAGTGGTCGGTGTGCAGAATAACCGGCACGCCGTAATGCTCAGCCATCTGATGAACATGGTGTGCACCAGAAATCGCGCCCAGAATTGCTGCACCCTGTGGAACGTCAGTCTTCACGCCTTTGCCGGCGATAAACGCGGCACCGCCGTTGGAGAACTGAACGATAACCGGAGCGCGTACCTTCGCGGCTGTTTCCAGCACGGCGTTGATAGAGTCGGTACCTACACAGTTAACTGCTGGCAGAGCAAAGTTGTTCTCTTTAGCTACTGCGAATACTTTCTGAACGTCATCACCAGTGATGACACCCGGTTTTACGAAATCAAAAATTTTAGACATGTTACTTTGTCCTGTTTCGTCGGCCGTAGATGGATGTAAATCGATTTTTCATGCCGCGCCGCCTATGCCGCGCGGTATAAAATAAACGGGCGGCTTTCGCCTCCCGCTGTCTGAATTACTGCTTCGCGCGCTCTTCCAGCATCACTACTGCCGGTAACGCTTTACCTTCCACAAATTCAAGGAAAGCACCGCCGCCGGTAGAGATATAAGAGATTTTATCTTCAATACCGAACAGATCGATAGCCGCCAGCGTATCACCACCACCCGCGATTGAGAATGCCTCACTGTCCGCGATAGCGCGTGCGACAATTTCAGTCCCTTTGCGGAAGTTAGGGAATTCGAATACGCCAACCGGGCCATTCCACAGAATGGTTTTGGCTTCTTTGAGCAACTTGGCCATAGCCAGCGCGGTTTCGTCACCGAAGTCCATGATCTCTTCATCATCGTTGACTTCACTGACTTTTTTCAAGGTAGCAGGTGCAGTTTCAGAGAACTCCGTACCTACGCGAGAATCGGTAGGAACCGGAATTTTAAACTCGTCACGCAGTTTTTTCGCTGCATCGACGAAGTCAGGTTCGTACAGAGATTTACCAACGTTATTCTCGATTGCCACGAAGGTGTTGGCGATGCCGCCGCCCACGATCACCGTATCAGCGATTTTCACCAGCGAGTTCAGCACATCGAATTTGGTCGAAACTTTAGAACCGCCAACCACGGCAACCATTGGGCGAGCCGGGCTTTTCAGCGCTTTACCCAGGGCTTCCAGTTCTGCAGACAGCAGTGGGCCCGCACAGGCGACAGGTGCAAACTTGCCCACGCCGTGGGTGGAAGCCTGCGCACGGTGCGCAGTACCGAAGGCGTCCATCACATAAACGTCGCACAGTGCAGCATATTTCTTGGACAGGGTTTCGTCGTCTTTTTTCTCGCCCTTGTTGAAACGGACGTTTTCCAGCACCACCAGTTCACCTTCTGCAACCTCAACACCGTCCAGGTAGTCTTTAGCCAGACGAACCGGGCTTTTCAGGTGTTCTTTCAGATAGTTGACCACAGGCAGCAGGGAGAATTCTTCGTTGTACTCGCCTTCGGTAGGACGACCCAGGTGGGACGTTACCATTACGCGGGCGCCTTGTTTCAGCGCAGCTTCAATAGTCGGCAGGGAGGCACGGATACGTGCATCGGAAGTCACTTTACCGTCTTTCACTGGAACGTTCAGATCGGAGCGGATCAGAACGCGTTTACCGGCCAGATCCAGATCGGACATGTTAATTACAGACATGGTGAACCCTCTTGGTTGATTCTCTAGAAACTATAAAGTTGCCTGGGCGGCGCATCGGTCATGCCAATGCTACCGTACTAGAAACCGCTTGCGGCCATTGCCCGTGTTGTATCCAACATCCGGTTGGCAAAGCCCCATTCATTATCACACCAGACCAAGGTCTTGATTAGGTGCTGACCGCTGACCCGAGTCTGCGTACCGTCGACGATAGCGCTATGCGGGTCATGGTTAAAATCGATCGAGACTAATGGTAATTCCGTATAGTCAACTATACCACGAAATGATCCCCGTGCGGCCAATTGCAGCAACTGGTTGACCTCTGTCACTTTCACCGCCGAACTGACGCTGACGCTGAGATCGATGGCCGTCACGTTGATGGTTGGCACGCGTACCGAAATCGCTTCGAAGCGATCGCAAAACTGCGGAAAAATACGGGTAATGCCAGCGGCCAGCTTGGTGTCGACCGGAATAATCGACTGGCTCGCCGCACGGGTACGCCGCAAATCCTGATGATAGGCATCTATCACCGGCTGATCGTTCATCGAAGAGTGAATGGTGGTCAGGGTGCCCGATTCGATGCTGTAGGCATCGTCCAGCAGCTTGATCACCGGAATAATGCAGTTGGTGGTGCATGACGCATTGGAAACGATACGGTGTTCCGCCAGCAGCGTCTGATGGTTGACCCCAAATACAATGGTAGCATCGAGATCGTTACCGCCAGGATGAGCGAACAACACTTTTTTCGCCCCTGCCGCCAGATGGGCTTCGCCATCAGCCCGACTCCCGTACACGCCGCTGCAATCGAGCACCACATCGACGCCCAGTTCGCCCCAGGGAAGTTGTTCCACCGCCGGCTGATGCAGCAAACGAATGGTGTCGTCCCCGACGGTCAGCATGTCGCATTCCTGGCGAACATCCCAGGCAAAGCGGCCATGGCTGGAGTCGTATTTCAACAGGTGGGCCATCCCCTCGGCGTTCGCCAATTCGTTGATCGCCACCACGGAAATTTCCGCTCGTCGTCCCGATTCATACAGTGCGCGTAAAACGCTGCGGCCAATGCGGCCAAAGCCGTTTATCGCTATGCGGATTGTCATGCTGCTCCTGAAAAAGGGCCTTCTCCCACCGGGCGTGTTCACCGTGATCGAGAGGGCGCTGACTGGGGTATCTGAATAACCCGCATAGAGTACGTTAGCGCACCACCCGCTGTGAATCGTCGCATCACATTATTCCTTCGGCCCAGCGCTGTTTCGCCAGCCTCACTCCGACGTTTCTGTTGAAAACAGCCAAAACTGAAACGCTTCAGCCGAGCATAAACCAAAGTTTTGCCAAAAGGAACAGGTGCCGCAGTTCGCCTGACAACTGTGCAGTACTTTGCGAGAATAAGATGATCTAGCGCACATTTTCACCCTCAATCCTGCCAAGCAGAATTGAATGCGAATGCACAAATGACTTACCGCTAACGCCAACTCAACCCTAATAGACCCTGAGTTTGTTGGGTGAAGCAAATGCCAATGGGCTTAACTCTCTTTCTTTTTATGGTTAATGTTATTTACAAGTAACCAAAATGAGTGAAATCAAAGTAGTCATCCAAAGCAAAACCATGCCAGAACACCGTGCTGCGGCAGACAACACACCATGATCGTACCAAGCCGTTCCGAGCCGGGTTGCATCCAATATGATTGACATGAAGCGCAGGACTATCCAGATGCTTCCGTGTTTATCGTCCCCCCAGAGCAAACGCTGAAAGAGCATATGGCGATGTCTTTCCACAATACCTGCGGTGAGTCTGGAAGTGAAAAAACTGACTCAGCTATAACCATAACAATAAGGGCACAATCTGTGCGTAATGCTTGTCAGTTAGCGTTTTTCTGCAGGCGTTCGTGAAGTTTTCGGTCGAGGAAGATGAGATGTACCATTAAGCTCACGCGCCTCGACCGAGCAAGGGACCGTGGCCGCGGTCCCTTGCAACCCGCGCCTTTGCCCTATCAACCGGTTGGCTGCGCCAACGTTACTCAGCCCATCCCTGGGCCTCGCCCCTTCGGGGCTGCTGCAAGCAGCGTTCAAATCTGCTCCAGGCAGATTTGTCCTCCCTCCGTCACAGCGCATCACGGCCAGCTACGACAGGCGTCCCTGCCTGTCCTCCTGCGTTCGGCGTCTTCAAGGGCACCCGACACCCTGCTCATCTCACTATTTTCACTGTCTTCCATAACGCAATATCAAACTGAGGGGACACGTTGCCCGGTGGCGGCAGATTCGGGTGTTGACCTTGGGCGCGCATCACCGGCTGCTGAGCAAGACGGCGTTGTCAGGGGTAACCGGCCAGGACGGGCCGAGTCATTCCCGCAGGACAGAGGGGGGTTAAGTGAAGGCGCGGGTGGAGGGGCTGGGCCTTCGGCCCATCTCATTGCCGTTCATTGCAGTAGCAGAGAAATGCAGGGTTTTTACGGCAATTCTTCCTGCACGGAGCGAACAGAGATTGGATAAAAAAATGCCAGTCAGGCTTAACTGACCGGCATTACACAATCTGTGCGCCCCTTTACGTTAGCTCACCGTCTATTCATAAGACAGTGTGTAATGCAGCAAACGCGAAAAACTCCCTGGTTGAACCGTACCGGTTTTTACCATATAGGCAGAATAAAGCAGCACGTTATCTCCACCCTGGATCTTCTGCCCGCCAGAAGTTTTGCCAAAATTCAGCCGATTACCAGCACCGTCGAGCAGGCTTAGCCCCACACCGCTAACGCCATCAACCGGGATCACTGACCCAATCGCCCCTTTACCGGTTTTATCAAACAGGGTTTTGACGATCTTGTCTGCGGTATTGCAACCATACAGTCGGATCGTGAACGGGACCGGGGTAGATTGCCCTTTGGTATCCAGCTCTGCGGTAGATATCTCCCCCAGGTAAACCGTCTGATTGTCATCACCCACAACAATATTGCAGGTGGCAATAGTGATACGGCCTTTGAATATCGTCCTGCTGCTGGCTACCAATTCAGCCTGCGCCATATTCGCCAACGACGCAGAGAGCAATAATAAATAAATCAGTTTTTTCATCATTCACTCCAAATAACGAGGAACCAGAAGGCCCCCGTTCGCAATCAAGGCATCTTGACTTCAAAAATCAATACCTGACTATATTCTCCATCCTTGATTCTTTTCAGATCGTTGGTGGTAGCCGCAATCTCGGCGCGGATCCTTTTGGTTTCACTCATACTGTAAATATTGGCGATAAATGACGGGTAGGTATGATTGAACTGTAGATAACTACCTTTACCCAGATCAAAGAGTTTCAAACCAATTCCCTGTGGCGAACCGCTGGAGTGATTAATGCCCCAGAAGGTACTGCTGATAGAATACCCCCCCTCGGTCTTGATAGTGCCGGGTAGATTATACGTGCTGCCAACACAGGTCTGCGACTGAACCGGCCCTTTGGTCGCGGTCAACGTAAAGTCTTCCATCCTTACCCTATTACGGCTTAAATCGTCAGACGAGATCGGCTGAAATTCGACGACGCCCGGGGTGGTAATGGTTAAGGTACACGGCGGGATCGGCGGTTTAAGCGGGCCGGAGCTGCCACTGCCGCCGGACGCCCTGCAACCACCCAAACTCGAATCCTCAAGCCCACAGATACTCGGAATACTGGTGCCAGAACTCACATAGCTGCTGCTTGGATCATTACTGGCGGAATGCACCCAGATATCTCCCAAGAAATTGGGACGATCAAAGCCAGGCTTCTTTGAATCATCAACTCTGCTCTTGATCGGTTGAACGGTAAAGGTGAATTGCAGCGTCTTGGAATACCGTGGTGAACCATTAGTCACGCTATTGCAGTTACTCATGCAGGGCGCCAAAGAGCCATCTGTCCAATTTCTAGTCGTACCACCGGCCATATTCTCCATACTGGATAAATACAGCGAACCGGCCCCCGAAATACGCATCGTCACATTTTTATAATAATCGGGTTTAGCAAAATCCGCTTTCTCAAAAGAAAATTTTACGGGTCCAGATTTATTCCCAACATTAATGCAGGTTACGGCAGCAGTAGCCGTTATCGTATAAGTGCGGTTGGGAATGTTCCAATAATTGCGGTAACGACAGTTGTTCCCGTTCTGATCACAATCGTATTTTTCGCTTTTCTCTTCGATAAAGGGATCAATAACATTACGGAAGCCTATCTCCGGACGGATAAAATTGCCGGTGAGGTTATCCCATTTGCAAGCCATCAGATCCTCTTCCGCCAACGCCGTATTGAACAGAGAGCCTAACGCCAACAAGGCGGCCGCCAGCAGATATTTAACCTTGCCCTGTAAGAGAGAAAATATACCGTTTTGCATCATGATTTATCCCGCACACAGGTTGTCACCGTGCAGCTGTAATTCAGGGGCTGGTAAGCACCATAATCATTGATATATTTGAGCGTGACTTTCTGTGTTTGCGGCTTGATGCTAGCCAGCGTGACTTCACTTCTCGGCCTGAGAGTAATAGCCTCATCCTCTGCCAACAACGTACGTTTCCCCGCCATCACATCCGGCAGAATGACAAAAAACGGCGTGGGATTTACCAGCTTCAAACCTTGGCGGCCTGGCTCAAGACGGATTTCGTCCTGCCAGACTTTCTCGGCCAAGGGCTTCAGGGAAGCTGGGCGGTAAAAGACTTTCACCTTGATGCGCAACGCTAGCTGGATCGCATTAGCCTTATCCGACTTGGGGGGGATTTCCTGTAAAACAAAGAAAAACAGCGATTCCCGATCCTGTGGCAGACGTGCGGCATCAGCCAGAGGCGTTACGCGTATCTGCACGGTGCTGTCTTTTTCTACCCGCTGCAGCGGCGGCAGCGCGGTTAATGGCGAGCTAATTTTCTCACCCGTTTCATTCTCCAGCCAGGTCTGTGCCAGATAGGGTAATGTTTTGCTGTGGTTGATGACATTTACCGGAGATGACTTCTCATCTCCTAATAGAATAACTCGGGTCCGGTCAATAGAAATTGCTGCCTGTGCCGAGCCGGCAAACAGAAACAGCAACGCGCTGACCAATCCAGCAGAAAGTGATTTATGCATCATTGTGAAGTTCCTTGAGAGGGTGAATCAATACGGCAAGTGATCGGCAAGGCAGAAGATAAAGAGAGCCCCTGGGTAGGAAGAGTAAACAAGCAGCGCTGGCCGTCTTTATTCAGCACAGTTAGATGAGCCTGCGCACCAATGCCGGAAATATAGGTTTCACCATTTTCGCCGACCACACCAACCTGACGTCGCTCCCGGTTTTCTTCTACCGTGGTACCGAAAGGAATGGTCCGACCTTGCGAGTCAGTCAATTTAATCAATGCCTTGATACCGCGATAGACGTTTAACTTACGATATCCGATCGCCCCTTCGGTCAATACCATCTGGATGTTCGGGTTAGTGCTCTCGACATCATCGGGTAACTGGTTGGTATCGATGGTGTAGTTGGTGCGGTAATAGTCAGGCACGTTGTTGATCACCGCGATGCCGTTGGCATTGGTTGGCATCGCGTTGTTATTCCCCCGGCCACCGACATAAATCCCCTCAATTCCACCGGTATCCACCATCAGGCGGGTATTTCCAGCATAACCATCACGGTGTACGGCAAAGCCGTGCTCGGTAACGGTAATACCCGATTTGATACTGCCCCCCAAATAGTAGTCTTGGCTGCCCATGGAGGTGTTTAGCGTCGCGGAATACGCATCTCGGTTCATAACCATATTGCCATTCAGGTTGCTGTTGCTCAGAGATCCCGAAGAGTTACTGCCTATTGACCAGATATTGTCAGGGTCTGAATTATTGGTGTAAGTGGCACTCGGCGAAGCGTGGCCATTGCTGACCCGCATCGCGGTACTGAGATAGGATTGCGAATTTAACGGTATGCTCAAGCTGAAATAGATGGCGTTGTTATTCTTCTGTTCTTGCGAGGCAAAGCTGGTTTTATACTCAGTACGGTTAAGCGAAACGTAGGCATTGACGTTTTTCAGGCTACCAATATCAAAAGATTTGGCGACGCTCAGGCCATAGCTGTTGCTGTCAGAGACGTCCTGCCAATAGGTTTGACGGTTATAGATGGCGTTAACCGATATCCCTAAATCCCGGAAGTTCTTGCTGGCAACCAGGTTATAACTTTCCTTGTTGGTGGAGGTAAAATCAGGTGATACCTTCATCGCCACAAAGTTATCTAACGAGAGATAGTTTTTCTCTGAGAAACGGTAGCCAGCAAAAGTGATCTGGCTGTCAATACTGTCGAACACTTTGGAGTAATTAAAACGGTAGCTCTCGCCCTTCAGGGTTTGATGAGCCAGTTGAGAACTGGCGTGCGTCATATCAACGGAGATCGCCCCCAAGGTATTCATGTCATAACCTACCCCACCATTCAGGGCATAATAATTCTCATCGGTTAGCAATACGCCACCAAACACTGAACCGCCGGAAAAAACACCAACGGAAGCTTCTCCGGTAGCTAATAACGGTTTGATTGAGCCATTGGTCTGGTTCATTTGCCCCACCATCCCCTTGTAGCGAATATGACCTGAGCGGGTAAGGAAAGGCACATTCGAGGTTGCTATGGTAGAAACCCGCTCTTCACCGTTTTCCTCACGGATGGTCATTTTCAACTGGCCAGAAGTGGCATCAGTGAGATCCTGGATAACGAACTCACCGGGTGGAACCATCTTTTCATAGATAATGCTGTCACCGCGAGTCACGGTAACTCGGGCATTGCTGTTAGCTACCCCAGTCAATTGCGGGGCATAACCACGTAGCGCAGGAGGTAACATACGGTCATCGCTACCGATCGCCACACCACTGTAATTGATCGAATCAAAAACGTCGGATTGGAAGTAGCTTTTACCGATCGTCAGATTCGCCCCTGCTTCTTTAAGCGCACGAGCGACATAAACCGTCGTCGTCTTAAACTGATGTTGGTTACTGCCATAACCACTACTATACAACGACGTCTGGTAGTTGCTTCTCAAGCGCCAGCCTTGATAGTTCGCGCCAAGGGTACCGTAACTGGAAAATGCACTATTGCTGGTATTACGACCCTGATACTTATTGCCATTCAATGTGTAGTCAAACAATACGCCGGAAATACCATCGTCCCACTGTGCCGGTGGCGTCCAGTCCGGATCGCTGTACTTGAGCAACGCTTGGGGAATGCTGACCAATAGATCACTCTTGCCGCGATCGATACGGGCCGTTATCCCTTTATAACCGGCAATCAACAGGCAATCAGGTTTGCCGGGCGCGCCACGTTTTATCAGCTCTGCCAATGGTGTTTCTTTAAAGCCGAATTGTTCTATGGTTTGGGGAGTAAAACAGATCTGACTCTTACCCTCCAGAGTGATAACGCTAAAGTTATCACTGCTGATAACCCGGTCATCGATTTTTAATGATAGGGGATAGACTCCCTCAGGGATATAATCAGGGCGAGAGAAATTACTCAAATTAATATTATTATTATCACGCAATTCAAGCGCTCTGGTTTCAAACTCAATGTTATCACCATCGGCTTTAGCCGAATCAATCGCGATGAGGCAAAGAATAACGGTAGAAATAAATGAGTATTTCTTTTTATCATCCATAAATATATTAACCCATTAAGGCAACAACGTGGAAAAAGGCCTGTCAGTGATTACCCTTTCTAAATAAGAGACAGCACCAAATTACCTTTCTCTGCGGTAATTTGGCACTGGGATGTTACTCTAAGATATTAAGGCTTAGAGATAAGTCAGTGAGAAGTTAGTCAGCGCGTCGTAGGTACCGGCCTTAATATCTTCTCCATCCAACGCCACAACCTGAGCAGAGAATTGCAGGATATTATCCCCAGTGCGCAGGCTGTAGTTGTCTGAGGTCGCGCCAATTTTAACGTGCTTGTTAGCCGCATCCAGCAGGCGGATAGCCACACCTTTGGCATCACCACTTACGCCCAGGAAGCCGTTGGCAGCACCAACAGACATACCGTCAAAGCGCACGTTAACCTTGGTTTCTGCCGTAGCCGCAGGATCAAAGCTGCAGCCAATCAATTTGATTTTGAACTCTTTCGGTGCGCTGTAACCCACAGTCTTCAACTGTGCATCGGCAATTTGCCCCAGATTGATGTTCTGGTTGTCGCCATCCTGGCCAGGAGCCAAGCCGCAAGGCGCTTTGATAACAGAGCCTTTAAACATGATTTCACCGTTCCCCTGAGAACCTGGAGGAACGTCAGCGAAGGCGTAACCTGATAACATTGCAGTTGTCAGCGTGGTCAGAGCGAGTGTGCGAAGTTTCATTTTCATTGCATAAATTCCTTGAGAAGTTTTCCTATACTATTGTTGCCGCCGCTCTTGAATATCGCATTACCTTATACCTTGAGGGCATCACCTGGCGGCTGATGCACCTCTGTCGGCGACCCGCTAAATACTATGACCAAACCCTATCAACAGCAAATTAATCCAAACAAAGGCAAAATATTAGCTATTAATTCTAAAAAATTAATTTTTATAAATTTAAAAGCCAACTTAAGCAAAATAAGAGCAGAAGAACAACATTTATAACTCACTAAAAACCAAAGAAAACATCAGTTAAAAATTAATTTTTAATTCACACTTGACTCGCTATGCACACTTAACTTAGATTCCTCCTAAAATTAAAAATAAATATTATTCCGATAAGAAAAATTATCTTACAAACAGCAGTCAGGGCTTTGATTACCAAATGAAATACACCATAAACTTAATCGTTGTCTTCGATCCAGAGCATCGAACACTCGCGTTAAATAATAATAATCAAACGGCGATTGAGCTCTCAAACCCCTCTTGCCGCGTGCTTAATGAATTTATCAAAAACAGTGGGGATAACTTATCCCGTGACTCGTTACTGAAAAATGCGTGGGAGGATTATGGTTTCCCCCCTTCCAACGCCAGCTTAAACAACTGCATCAGTGACTTGAGGAAATCTTTTGTTAGCCTGGGAATAGAGAGGCCGATCATTATAACCCAACCTAGAGTAGGGTATAGAATGGAGGCAAATATTCATCCCGTTCCAAAACAGGAAGCTGATGCCAAGATAAAAAAAGCGGAACCAGTGGCGACGAAACCTGAGAAAGTGGTGGCGTTTAAACAGAAAGAAACCGTTTGCCCTCTCCCACTGGTGATGCCAGAAAAATTGATAACAAAAACCATGGTGATACCGATCCTGGCTCTGATAGCTCTCTTGGGTATCGTCGGCCAGACTTTGCTTCTCTGGCCATCGGCAACTCCGTTTAAGTTGATTGGCTACTATAAACAATGTGATATTTATTCCATCAAAAAAAACCCCGTCCCTGACTCAGAGCTCAGAGCAAAAAAGATACTGGAGTCAGAAAAACTGGATTGCGAACTGGTCAGGCAAGACATTTTTTATACTGAAGAGCACCCCGATAACGAACTATTTAAGATAGCTTTTCTGGCTGCCTGTCAAAAAGACCAGACGGAAGGCGATTATCAGCATTGCAAAGTATTTAAAATCATTGAGTAAAATAAAATGAAAAAAATAATTGGCGCAGCGTTACTCCTTACCATCATACTGGTGTGCCTTTGGTACTTCAACGTTCATTATCAGAGTAGAAAATCTTTCCGCTGCGATACTCAGCAAGTGTCACTACAGGTGAAAGCAAAAAGTAACATTGTGCTTAAGGTAAGTGTCACCATCATATTTTCCTCCTCAAAATCCGGCATTTTTTACATCATCGGCTCGATCAAAGAAAATAATACCCGCTATCTGCTGGATCGCAATACCTCCTTCACCATCATGCCATCAGAAATAAAAGGGGGTAACAATGTTCAATTCACTCATGTACAAGTCCACCCCGCCGACAGCACACCGGACTACCTCTGGAAAAAGTATGTCATGCCGGAGGTTGAACTCGTTGACATTTATACTGAATTAGTTCCTTTATTCCATAACGCCTTATTGATTCGGGGATTTAGCAATCCGTTCCTAGTCTGCATAAAGCAGGCCTAATACTGTATATTACACCCACCACTGAGCTGCTGCCATAATTTATCTTTCCCCCTAACAACTAGCCAGAAAAAATTAAACCCTCAAAATTAAATCCTAATACATTGAAATTAATTGAGTTAGCTTGGTAAATTAATAGCATTTGTATAATATATTATGCATAAAATTCATCTCCATAGGCAACTTCAGCGGGTAAGCAACGTTCTCAAATACCGTTTCAGGGAATAAGATTGAAACATCAGCCCCAGGTTGGGCTGCGCCGAGGAGATGCACAGATAGATGTGGGGTATGTGCGTCGGCCCGGCGATCTGCTGATCTTTTTCACCCGTAAACCGGTTGAAGACGGTCGCGTCTCTTTCGCGCCTGATTCTTTTCAGCCGCATATCGAAACCCCGCTGTCGATAGACATGGCGGCGCATGCGAAGTGCCGGGCCGGCCGCCATGATTCATCATGTGCGGCCGATCCACACCAGAATAAGCAGCACTGTATTAATCAAGTTTTTATCGCCGAATTATTATATCCTGCCCGGCGATAGTTTTGCGGGCGCCCTCAGCCCCGCACGCCTGCCCTCTGCAGTTCTCCATCCGCAGCCAGGTCGTTTATTTCATGAATACAGGCAGTACCATACCGTTATGACCAAGAATTTATCCCCGAAAGACATTATCGCCCTAGGTTTTATGACCTTCGCCTTATTTGTGGGGGCCGGCAATATCATTTTCCCGCCGATGGTGGGCCTGCAGTCCGGCGAACACCTGTGGCTGGCCGCGCTGGGCTTTATGATCACCGCCGTCGCCCTCCCTGTGATCGCCGTGATTGCGCTGGCGCGTGTCGGCGGCAGCATCAGCCTGTTGACCGGCCCGATCGGCCGCCGGGCTGGCCTGCTACTGGCGACTCTCTGCTATCTAGCTCTCGGGCCGCTGTTCGCCACGCCTCGCACCGCAAACGTCTCTTTCACGTTGGGCATCGCCCCTTTTACCGGTGACGGCGCCCTGCCGCAGTTAATCTACAGCCTGTTGTTCTTCGCTCTGGCTATGATTATCTCGCTGTATCCCGGACGCCTGCTCGATAACGTCGGCCATATTCTGGCACCACTGAAAATCATCGCGCTGGCCGCATTGGGCATCGCCGCGCTGATGTGGCCGGCCGGTGCACCGATCCCGGCCATTGGCCGGTACCAGGACGCCGCGTTTTCCACTGGCTTCGTTCAGGGCTATCTGACCATGGACACGCTGTCGGCACTGATGTTCGGTTCGATTATTGTTACCGCCGCACGTTCGCGTGGTGTCTACGATCGGGGGCTGCTGATGCGCTATACCCTGTGGGCCAGTCTGATTGCTGGCATCGGACTGACGCTGGTTTATATCTGCATGTTCAAACTGGGCGCGGGCAGCGGCAGCCTGGTTTCCAGAGAACAGGATGGCGCGGCGATCCTGCGCGCTTACGTGCAGTACACCTTTGGCGATCTGGGCAGCCTGTTTATGGCCCTGTTGATGTTTATCGCCTGTCTGGTCACCGCAGTAGGCATGACCTGCGCCTGTGCGGATTTCTTCTCCCGCCATGTGCCACTGTCTTACCGTACGCTGGTGGTGATTCTGGCCGTATTCGCTATGCTGGTCTCCAACCTCGGACTGGCGAATTTGATTCGCCTGTCGATCCCGGTGCTGACCGCGATTTACCCTCCCTGCATCGCGCTGGTTCTTCTCAGCTTCAGCCAAAGCCGCTGGCGCAGCGCCGAAGGCGTTTTCATGCCGGTGGTCGCCACCAGCCTGCTGTTTGGCGTGATCGACGGCATAAAAGCCTCCAGCTTCAGCAGCCTGCTGCCGGCCTGGTTTGAACAGCTGCCGCTGGCGGATCAGGGGCTGATATGGCTGCTGCCCACGCTGTTGGTGCTGCTACTGGCAGCGTTCGGCGATCGATTCCGCACCCCGCGCCGTGTCGAAACGATGTCCTGATATAAAAAAACCCGGCATCGTTACAATGCCGGGTTGATAAGTGCAATATATTTAATATTGCCTGAATGGCCGTCACCCTCTCCAGAGGGAGAGCGAACTATTTCAGCAGTGCCTGCGCCTTGGCCACCACGTTCTCCACGGTGAAACCAAACTCCTTGAACAGCTGCTCTGCCGGGGCAGATTCACCAAAGGTGGTCATACCCACGATGGCGCCGTTCAGGCCGACATACTTGTACCAGTAGTCCGCGATACCCGCTTCTACCGCCACACGGGCACTCACCGCTGCCGGCAGCACGGATTCACGGTACGCCGCATCCTGCTTGTCGAACGCGTCGGTGGACGGCATGGAGACCACGCGCACCTTACGGCCGGCCGCAGTCAGCTGGTCTGCCGCTTCCACGGTGATACCCACTTCCGAACCGGTGGCAATCAGGATCACGTCCGGTGTCCCGGCGCAGTCCTTCAGCACATAACCGCCACGGTAGACGTTGGCCAATTGCTCTGCGGTACGCGGCTGCTGGGTCAGGTTCTGACGCGAGAAAATCAGCGTGGTCGGGCCGTCGTTGCGCTCGATGCCGTACTGCCAGGCTACCGCTGATTCCACCTGGTCACACGGACGCCAGGTACTCATGTTCGGGGTCACGCGCAGGCTGGCCATCTGCTCAACCGGCTGGTGCGTCGGGCCGTCTTCGCCCAGACCGATGGAGTCATGGGTGTAAACGAACAGGTTGCGGATTTTCATCAGCGCCGCCATGCGCACCGCGTTACGGGCGTATTCCACGAACATCAGGAAGGTCGCCGAGTACGGCAGGAAGCCGCCGTGCAGCGCGATACCGTTGGTGATGGCGGTCATGCCGAACTCGCGCACGCCGTAGTGGATGTAGTTACCCGCCAGGTCTTCGTTGAGTGGCTTGGAGCCGGACCACATGGTCAGGTTGCTTGGCGCCAGGTCAGCGGAGCCGCCGAGGAATTCCGGCAGCACCTTGCCGAAGGCTTCCAGCGCGTTCTGCGAGGCCTTGCGGCTGGCGATGTTGGCCGGGTTGGCCTGCAACTGCTCGACGAAGGCTTTGGCGTCGGCTTTCCAGTTGGCCGGCAGTTCACCGTTCACACGGCGTTTGAACTCGGCAGCCAGCTCCGGGAAGGCCTTGGCGTAGGCGGCGAACTTGTCGTTCCAGGCCGCTTCTTTGGCCTTGCCGATTTCTTTGGCATCCCACTGGGCATAGATATCCTGCGGGATGTCGAAGGCGGCGTATTTCCAGCCCAGGGCTTCGCGAGTGGCGGCCACTTCGGCGGCGCCCAGCGCTGCACCGTGCACATCGTGGGTACCGGCCTTGTTCGGGGAGCCGAAACCAATCACGGTTTTGCACATCAGCAGGGACGGCTTGTCGGTGACCTTGCGGGCTTCTTCAATGGCGGCCTTGATGGCATCCGGGTTGTGGCCGTCAACGTGACGCACCACGTGCCAGCCGTAGGCTTCAAAGCGCTCGGCGGTGTTGTCGGTGAACCAGCCTTCGACGTGACCGTCGATGGAGATGCCGTTGTCATCGTAGAACGCAGTCAGTTTGCCGAGTTTGAGGGTACCGGCCAGCGAACAGACTTCGTGGGAGATACCTTCCATCATGCAGCCGTCGCCCATAAAGGCGTAGGTGTGGTGGTCGACGATGTCATGACCCGGGCGGTTGAACTGCGCGCCCAGGGTGCGTTCGGCAATGGCGAAACCGACGGCGTTGGCGATGCCCTGACCCAGTGGGCCGGTGGTGGTTTCCACGCCTGGGGTGTAGCCGTATTCCGGGTGGCCTGGGGTTTTGGAATGCAGCTGGCGGAAGTTTTCCAGCTCGCTCATCGGCAGGTCGTAGCCGGTGAGGTGCAACAGGCTGTAAATCAGCATGGAGCCATGGCCGTTGGAGAGGACGAAGCGGTCACGGTCAGCCCAGTGCGGGTTGGTCGGGTTGTGGTTCAGGTAGTCACGCCACAGGACTTCGGCGATGTCCGCCATGCCCATAGGTGCACCCGGGTGGCCGGAATTTGCTTTTTGTACGGCGTCCATGCTGAGTGCGCGGATGGCGTTGGCAAGCTCTTTACGAGAGGACATGTTTTACTCCAGGTCGGATTAAAAAATCAGTCAAGTTTTCTATTTTCTCAGACTCAGCATTAAAACGGCAATCCCTAATGCCAAATGAGAGCGAGTTCACAACTTATTAGCACAATTGGTCGGTTTTTCGGAATAACACTATTTTCCTGATTGCCAGCGTACACTAGTCTCAGGCAGCAAGATTACCCTAAATTAAAATGGCACTCCCCCCTTGTTACTATCACAGGAAGATGGCGTTATGAAAATCCGTACCTCTTTGATTGCATTAAGCATTGCCACCTTGGTAAGCGGCTGTCAAAACCTGAATACCGATACCCTGATACAGTCTGGCGCACAGGCGTTTCAGGCAGCGACGTTGAGCAATAACGACGTAAGAACCCTGAGTGATAAATCCTGCGCAGAGATGGACAGCAAGGCACAAATCGCGCCGGCTGACAGCACCTATACCAAACGTTTGAACAAAATCGCCGCGGCGCTGGGCGATAATATCAACGGCACACCGGCCAACTACAAGGTTTACGTCACCAAGGACGTGAATGCCTGGGCGATGGCCAACGGCTGTATCCGCGTTTACAGCGGCCTGATGGACATGATGACCGACAATGAAGTGGAAGGCGTGTTGGGCCATGAAATGGGCCACGTGGCGCTGGGCCATACGCGTAAAGCCATGCAGGTGGCTTACGGCACCGTGGCGTTGCGTACCGCAGCGGCCTCGACCGGTGGCATCATAGGTTCGCTGTCACAGTCGCAACTGGCGGACATGGGCGAGAAACTGGTGAATGCCCAGTTCTCGCAAAAGCAGGAAAGCGAAGCGGATGACTACTCGTTCGATCTGCTGAAGCAACGCGGTATCGATCCGAACGGCCTGGTCACCAGCTTTGAAAAACTGGCCAAAATGGAAGCCGGCCGTCAAAGCAGCATGTTCGACGACCACCCGGCCTCCGAAGCGCGTGCGCAGCACATTCGCGACCGCATCGCGGCGGGCAAATAACCCTTATTGCCTTACAGAGCAACGGCACCCCAAAGTGGGTTTCCCACTGATTAAGGTGCCGTTCAATCCGTCACGGCTCAGTACAGGGTCTTTTGCGGCGGTCCGGCGAAGGTTAGCGGCCCGATGCTGTTCATGTCCACTTCCACCACCGACGGCCCCGGATAGTTAATCGCCTCCGCCAAGACGCCACTGAACTGCGCCGCCTTGTCGACCTTCCAGGCTTTCAGCCCCATAGCTTCGGCCACCAAGGTGAACGCCGGGGTGTGCAGTTCGTTATAGTACTGACGGCCGGCAAAGTATTTATCCTGAATGCCGCGCATCACACCGTAGCCACCGTCGTTCATAATCAGCAAAGTAATATTGGCCTGCTCCTGTGCCATGGTCGCCAGCTCGCCCAAGCCTAACGCCAACCCGCCATCGCCCACCAGCCCGACCACCTTGCGCTGCGGGTTAACGATCGCGGTACCAATCGCCATCGGCAAGCCCATGCCAATCGCCCCGGCCAGCGAGTGAATGTTACACAGCGGCGAAATCGCGCGGAACAAACGGCTGCCCCAAACGCTGCCGGAGACGGTGATATCACGTACCAGCAGCCCATCCTGCGGCAGCGCGGCGGCAATGGCGTCGTTTAATTTGGCATATTCCCCCGACTGCTCACGCAGCGCGCTTTCCGCCTGCTGCACCGCACTTGCGATTTCGCTATCCCACTCGGCATTGACCTTCTCACCTGGATTCAGGCGGGCAGCCAATGCGTTAAGCAAGGCACCACAGTCGCCATTAATTTGTTCATCTGCCAAATAGTTACGGTTGGCCGCCGCCGGATCAATATCAATCTGCACCAATGGGCGTGGCAGCGGCAGCGTCCAGGTACGGGTTTCATTGCTGCGCAGGCGTGAACCGGCCACCAACGTCAGATCGCACTGCGTCAGGATAGCCTCAATGCTTGGCGAATTATGGAACGCACGCAGGCTGCGCGGATGGTTATCAGGCAGAATGCCTCGCCCGTGGGTGCTGGAGATCACCACCACACCGGCATCCGCCAGTTTGCGCACCGCCTCACCGCAGGCCAGCGCACCGCCACCCAACCATAACAACGGACGTTTGGCCTGTTTCAACCGCTGATATAGCCGTTCAACCGCGTCGTTACTGGCTGGCGGCAGCGGCGCAGGCATCACTGGCTGGCTCAGCACCGCACTGGAAACCAGGCTGCTTTGAATATCGATCGGGATCTCTACCGCCACCGGGCCGCAAGGCACCGTCTGCGCGTCGAGAATGGCCCGCTGGATCACGGCCACCGCCTGTTCCGCAGAGTTAACCCGATACGCGCGTTTGGAGCAAGCGCGCAGGAAACCCAATTGATCGCGGGTTTCATGAATGAACCCGGCGTCGGCATCCAGATAGGCTTTTTCCACCTGACCGGTAATGTGCAGCAGCGGCGTGTTGGCGTTCATCGCCTCGATCATTGCGCCGACCGCATTGCCGGCGCCCGCACCGGTACTGGTCAAGGCCACGCCCAGACCGGAGAAACGGCCGTGGGCATCGGCCATGGTTACGGCCCCGGCCTCACCACGCGCCGGCACAAAGCGAATGTTGCCGCGCTGCCCGACCGCATCGGCAATCGGCAGATTATGAATCGAAATGATGCCGTACATCGCCGACACCTCGTACTGTTCCAGAGTCCGGGCTATCGCCTCGCCAACCGTTATTTTCTCGCTCATCATCAGCCTTCTTATATGTTCGTTGTAGGGGTATGCACCGTCGCTCAAAACTAATCGCTCCAGCGATTCGCCTGATGGCTAAGCGCCAGATACAGACTTTTTTGCTGCATGTAGGCTTTGATGCCGTGCAGGCCCTTTTCGCGGCCCAGACCGCTCTCTTTAAAACCGCCGAAAGGCGTCGAAATAGAGAATGTTTTGTAGGTATTGATCCACACCGTGCCGGTTTCCAATTGCTCCGCCAGCGCCATAGCCCGTGGGAAATCACGGCTCCAGATGCCAGCCGCCAGCCCGTATACCGAATCATTGGCCTGTTCAATCAACTGCCGCTCGTCGTCGAACGGCAGCGCCACCAGCACCGGGCCAAAAATCTCTTCCTGACAGGCGCGGGCGCTATTGCTCAACCCTTCAATAATCGTCGGCAGGTAATAACTGCCACCGGCCAGTTGCGGATCGGCCGGGGCTTCACCGCCAATCACTATCCGCCCTCCTTCCTGCTGCGCCAGCGCCACGTAATCCGCCACGCTTTGGCGGTGCTTTTGGTTAATCAGCGGGCCGAGATGCACACCCGGCGTCAGTGGATTACCCACCCGCAGCCCGGCCGCCAGTTCACTCAGGCGCGCCAGCAGTGGTTGATACAACGAACGGTGCACAAACAGCCGCGAACCGGCGATGCAGGCCTGGCCGGCGGAGCTGAAAATGCCATAACAGATGCCACGCGCCGCCTGTTCCAAATCCGCATCTTCCAGCACGATGGTCGGTGACTTGCCGCCCAGTTCCAGCGAGGTCGGGATCAGCTTTTCGGCGGCAATATGCGCCAAGTGGCGACCGGTATTGGTGCCGCCGGTAAAGGAGATCTTTTTGACCAACGGGTGGCGGGCCAGCGCTTCGCCAATCACCGAGCCTTTACCCGGCAGCACGCTGAGCAGCCCGGCAGGCAGCCCTGCCTGTTCAAACAGCTCCGCCAGCTTTAGCGCCATCAGCGGTGTGGCTTCGGCCGGTTTGAGGATCACCGCGTTGCCCGCCGCCAGCGCCGGGGCCACCTTTTGCATTTCACTGGCAATCGGCGAGTTCCACGGCGTAATCGCCGCGATCACCCCCAGCGGTTGGTACTGGCTCAGCGTCATCACCTCGGCGCTGCGCTGGGTCGGCAGTTCGCCCTCCAGCACCTCGCAGGCGGCAGCAAAGTAGCGGGCCGTCGCCGCCGCACTGGCCACCAGCCCACGAGTTTCCGCCAGCGGTTTACCATTGTCGCGGGTCTGCAACTGCGCCAATTCTTCCTGCTGCGCCATAATCAGATTACTGACGCGGTACAAAATATTGGCACGCTGATGCGGCACCAGCCCACGCCACTCGGGCGTGCGCCAGGCGCGTTCCGCCGCGGCTACCGCATCATTGACGTCTTCAACACTGGCGGCACGCAACTGCGCATTGACGCTGCCATCGGCCGGAAACACTGAGGTCATCTCGTCGCCACGCCCTTCGCACCAGCGCCCAGCTACAAAAATCTTTAACTTTTCCATGCTCGCTCCTGCCGTTCAGGCAATAAAGCCACCGTCGACCAGACGGCGGCAGGCTTGTACCGCGCTCAGCGCCGCCAGGGTTGATGTTTTGGGATTGCTCGCCAGCGGGTTGCCGCTCAGTTCAATCTGAAACTCACCGAAATTGCCGCACACCTGCAGCCGGTGGGTGTTGCGCCGGGTGGCCGGATCGACCAGCAGCCGCACCCGGGTGGCGTCCATCCCCAAGCCGTTGAGCGCGATGGTCGCAGCCACGTTGGCATTGGCCGGGAACAGCCTTGCCGCCTCACGCGCCGAGCCTTCAAAGAACACCTGTGCCTCGCTCACGGCATCAAGATCAATCAATTGCTCTGCCATGCTGCCGCGCCAGCTCGCCGGGCTTTTACAGGCCTGATAGGTGACGCTGTCCAGCCCGCCTTCACGCGCCGACGCCAGTCCATCCATCCCTGCTACCGCTCCGGACAGGACGATCAACTGGCCCTGATACTGGCGGCAGGCCTGCTGTAACCGCTGTTGCAGCGCCGCATCCGCCAGAGCACCGGTGGAGATCACCGCCAATGGCCAGCCACGCGTCACCACGGCTTCACCAAATTCCGCCACCGCCTGCTGGCTGGCACACTCCAGCACCAGGTCCGGTTGCTCCGTACACTGATCCGGATGGGTTAGCGCCTGCACCTGCCCCCCAAAAGTACTGTCGATTGCCGCATGATGAGCCGCACGCGCCAGGATCCAGCCCACGCTCACCCCTTCCGGCAGGCGGGAAAGCACTTCTCTGGCCATTGCGCCGTAGCCAATCATCATGATCTTCTTCATCTGTTCGGCCTCTGCGGTTATAGATGGCGGTTAAAACCACCGGAGACGTCGAGCGCCGCCCCGGTAGTAAAGGATGCCAGGGGGGAAGCCAGGAACAACAGCGCCCGCGCCGGCTCCTGTGGCTTACCGAGGCGTTTCATTGGGATGCCGCGACGTTCGGCAATCGCCGCCGTCCACTGCTCCCAGCTTTGATCTTTATCGCTGCGCTCGTCGAAACGGCGTCGCCACTGGCCGGATTCCACCATGCCCAGCAGGATCGAGTTGACGCGAATGCCCTTGTCCACCAGCTCTTTCGACAGCGTCAGCGTCATGTTGAGCAGTGCGGCGCGCGCCGCCGAGGTGGCGATCATGTGCTCTTCCGGCTGCAAAGCCAGCAGTGAGTTCACGCAGGTAATTGAAGCGATATCCGAACGCTCCAGCGCTGGTAAAAAAGCCTGCACCGGGTTGATCACGCCGAACAGTTTTAGCTCCGCCTCATGCAGCCAGGCCGCACGCGGGGTGTGCTCAAAATGCGCCACAAATCCCTGACCGGCGTTGTTGATCAACAGATCCACCCCGCCGAAGTGCGCCGTGACCTGAGCGGCAAACTGCGTTACCTGCGCCTCGTCCAGCACGTCGCAGCACAACGCCAGGATCTGCGCCTGTGGAAACTCATTACGCAGGCTGGCTTCGGCACCGGCCAGTTTGTCCGGGTTGCGACCGCAAAAGGCCACTTTCGCCCCTTCCGCCAACAGCAGGCGCAGGGTCTCAAAACCGATGCCCGACGAACCGCCGGTGACCACTGCGACCCGTTGCTCAAGCTGAAAATTCATGGTTGGATTGCTCCCGTAAAGTCCTGCAGAAAACGGTTAAATTGCTCCGGTGCATCGAGATAGCTGGCGTGCCCTGCGCCCTCAATCAGCCGCAGAGGCCCGTCCTGCTGTTGCGCCAGTATTGCCGCCGCTTCCGGCGGTGTGATCCGGTCGCAGTCGCCACACCACACCTGTAGCGGGCCACGATAGCGCGCCAGATGGCGGCCGATATCGTCGTTGGCCAGCATCCAGGCGGCACTGAGAAAACCTTCCGGATCCAGCTGCTGCATGCCATTGCGTACCCAGGCGATATCCTGCGGATCCGCGCCATCACGCAGCAACGCAGCCGCCCGCTGTTCGCCGTAGCCCTGCGGCCCCAGCTTTTCAATCATCTGTTTGCGCTGGCCGTAAACCTGCTGACGTTTTTCTTCCGGCGAAGTGGCATAACCCTGAGCCGGATCCGCCAGCACCAGCCCGCATAGCCCGTCGGGATGTTCAGCAGCATAGGCGCTGCCGATCAACGCACCGAGCGAATGGCCGACAATTAGCGGTTGCTCCAGCCCAAGTTCTGCCACCAGCGCCGCCAGCGCAGCTGCGTAAGCGGTGGCGGCCGGCGGGTTCACCATCAGCGGCAGACTGCCACCGTAGCCCGGAGCATCCCAGGCCAGCAGGCGGTGACCGTCGATCAGGTCAGGATCGTTAAACTGCTTGACCCACGAGGCCGAACCGGAGCTGATGCCGTGCAGCAACACCACCGGGCGGCCGTGCCCCGCTTCGCGCCAGCTCAGGGTGAAATCCCCGCAGCGCGCCTGCTGACGTTGCACCAGGCCGTTCATCAGTTGCGTTTCACTTTGGATAAAGGGTGATCTGCCGGGTAGGTCGGCGTTTCCGGTTTGGCGGTACCGAGCATCACGCACATCAACGCCTCTTCCTCACCGTGGTTGAACAACCCACGATAAACACCGGCCGGAACCGAGATCAGATCGCGCTCTTTCAGCTTGGTTTCGTAGTACTCCGTGCCATCCTGGATCATCAGCGTGATGCTGCCCTTGAGCATAAAGAACACCTCTTCCACATCGTCATGCAGATGCAGCGGGCCTTCGCATTTCGACGGCAGCACCATGGTGGAAAAGGTAAAGTTGCCCGCTGGAATGGTATTGGTGTCGTTCACCACCCCGGTGGCACCGGTGCCGATATAACGCATCTGCGCACGGCGGTATTTCGGGTCGTAGTCCGCCTGGAATTTCAACGCATTCCAGTCATATTTACGGCCTTCAAAGCGGGCGATACGTGATTCCACCCAATTCTCTATCGACTGATCCTGCGGCTTGACGGCAGCTTGTTTCTCAACCTGAGACATGTTGGTACTCCTCTGTGAATCAATGGGATATCAATATTTCTTCAGCAACGGCAGCAGAATGATGCAGCCGGTAAAGGCCATCACCACCAGGAACAGCAAGCCGTTATCCATGTTGCCGGTGGCGGCGATCAGCGCCCCCATCAGCACCGGTGCCAGCGCACCGGCAAAATTGCCCAATCCGTTAAAAATACCGCCGGCTGTGGCGCTAACCTTGCTGCTGGTGGCCTTCGCCAGCAGGGCAAAGATGTTCGGCGCACCGGCTCCCCACATAAAGGTGCTGAAAGCCATGGCGGCGATCACGCTGTAGGTCCCCTGCATATGCAGCACCGCGGCCAAGCCCAGCCCGGCACCGCACAGCGAGATAAAGCAGGCCAGCGCACGACGATCCAGTTTGTCCGACAGCCAGGCTCCGAGCACTTCGCCGAGCAGCATGGCGATAAACGGCAGCGATGACAGGTACCCGGCGTGTTCCAGGTGAATGCCTTTGCCCTTGATCAGGTAGCTGGGCAGCCAGCCGTTCATGCCCCACAAGTAGGTCAGGAAAGCGATATTGAACAGGCAGATCATCCAGAAATGCGGGTTACGCAGCAGTTCGCGGCGATGCTGTTTGCGTTCGGTGACCGCCGGGGGGGATACGGTAGCGGCAGCCGGGCGCGACACGTTCAGATGACGCATGCCGAACAGCACCAACAACATCACCGGCAACGTCAGGAAAGCCATAAAGAAGAAGGTGGCCTGCCAGTCAAAGGTGTTGAGGATATACAGCGTGACCGGGAAGCCGAGCGCCGCCCCCAGCGGGGTGCCGAGTAGCCACAGCATGGTGGCACGCGCCTGCAGCCGCTGCGGAAAGGCCTGGCGAATAATGGCGTAGGCCATCGGCAGCAGTGGGCCTTCGGCAATGCCGAGTAAAATGCGCAGCGTCATCATGGTGTGATACGAACGGGCCAGGCCCATCAGCACCATCAATACGCCCCACACCACCATCATGCCGATCAGCACTTTTACCGGGTTCAGCCGGTCACCAATGCCGCTGAGCAGCATCGAAGAAATACCGTACGAGAACAAAAATGCACTCATCAGCAAGCCCAGTCGCGCCGGGTCAAAACTGATGCCCAGCGCCTGCTGGAATTCGCTATCGGAAAACAGGGCCGCGATGCTGATCTTGTCGAAAAAGGCCAACAGTACGCAGGCAAACAGCGCTATCGGCACCGACCAGCGCACCCGCTGCTGCGGATTTTCGGCAACGGCTTCCCCCACCCGTCCAGCGCGGGCGTCAATTTCTTGCGTAGTCATGAAACGCTCCCGATTCCCCCTTCGTGTTTCACGCTACAGCGTTGTTGGCTATGGGCATTCACCCCAGTCACTTACTTGAGTAAGCTCCCGGAATTCATGCCCTTGCCGCCTAGCCGTAACATGAAACTCATTGGGGAGTTATTATTTCAACGCCATCAAAGAAAACTCTGCGTCCGCCAACTGCTGCGGCTCCAACACGCGCCCACTGGCCAGCCAGCGCTTGCCCAGCTTGATGGTGCGTGCATCGTTAAACGCCACCATCTGCACCAACTGCCGGTCGGCATTCAGTGTGAAGAACACCTGTGACTGCGGCGTGCGCCGCACTACGTGATGCACGCCGCCGGTCGGTATGCCGAGGATCTGAATATTGGCGTCGTATTGATCCGACCAAAGCCAGGCCACGTCATCGTAAGGTGAGGCGAAGGCATCCAGCATCGCGCAGGCGGTGCTGATCGCCTGATTCTGCGCATAGGCCCAGGATTGCAGGCACAGCCCCAGAGTCGGGTGGCGCGCTACGTCGCCGGCGGCGAAGATCGCCGGGTGGCTGGTGCGCCCCTGGCCATCAACCACGATACCGGCGTCAACCTTCAGCCCGGCGCTATGCGCCAGTTCCAGATTCAACTCCACGCCGATCCCCACCACCACCAGATCAAATTCCTGAGGCTCGCTGCTGTCGCTGCCGATCCAGGCGCTGCCGTAACGATCTTCCAGTTGGATGTCACCGCAGCCGCAATGCACCGTTACGCCCTGCTGCTGATGCAGTTCGAGCAACGCCTGGGAAACGTCCGCACCGACGCTGCGCATACACAATGCAGGCTGGCGCTCAAACACCGTTACCTCAGCCCCGAGGCGCCGTGCCGAAGCAGCGATCTCCAGGCCGATCCAACCGCCGCCGACGATGGCCAAATTACGACAACCCTGTAACGCCTGGCGCAGTCGGCTTGCATCGTCCCAGGAGCGCAGCGTCATAACGCGCGGATGACTGGCCCAACGGGCGTCCGGCAGACGCGGTCGCCCACCAGTGGCGATCAGCAGTTGCTCAAATTGCAGCTGTCGGCCGTCGCTGAGAGTGACCATTTGTTTTTGTGCATCAATAGTTTCGGCACGCAGTGGGCGGCACCAGTTGATATTCAACCCGGCCACCACCTGCTCACTGAACAGTCGGCTGAGCGGCGCATTGCCGTCCAGTAACGCCGCCTTGGAAAGTGGCGGACGTTCATAAAAGTCATAGGGCTCGTCGCTAACCACCGTCAGCTTGCCGGTGTAGCCGCGGTCACGCAGCGTTTTCGCTGCCCAGCCCCCGGCCTGGCCGCCGCCGATGATCAGGATGCCCGCCGCTTCTGGCTGGCTCATAACGCCTCCGGCTTTTTATGCTGGCGACGTGTATCGTGGTCAATACCGCCTTCCACGGCCCACTCGGTGAACGACACCAGTGAGTGCTCCAGCTCGCGTGGCTGCCAGTTTTCGGTCAGGTAATCGTCGTTGGTGTAGTACTCAAACGCCCCGCCGGTCGGGCTGTTGACGTACCAGAAATAGGCCGAGGAAATCGGGTGGCGGCCAGGGCCGATAAAGGTACTCCAGTTCTCTTTGTTCATGGCGATCCCGCCGCCGATCACCTCGTGGATGTCGCGTACGGTAAAGGCCACGTGATTCAGGCCGCGCGGACGATTAGGCAGTTTCAGCAAGAACAGGTTGTGGTGGCCACCGCGCACCTGAGTACGCAGGAATACCGCACGGTCGATATAGCGGTCCGATACCTGGAACCCCAGCACTTCACGGTAGAAGCGCTCGGTCGCGGCCAGATCCTCGACGAAAAACACCACGTGACCGATATTGATTGGCTGCGCCTGGGCATACACCGGGCTTGGCTGATCGATACGACGCACGTCGCCCCACTGGTTGATCGGCGATACCGGTAAATCAACTTCCCGCTGCTGACTAACGCTAAAACGCACCGTCATACCGTTCGGATCAAGGCACTCAAGTTCTTCCCCGACCTGGCGGAAACCCGGCATCTGCGCCAGCAATGGCTGCAACGCCGCCAATTCGGCTGGGCTGCCAACGCCCCAGGTCATGCGACGCAGGGTCGAACCGCCCTCAAAGGCCGCTGGTAATGCTTCGCTCTGCAACGGATGCAGCACCACGCGCGCCCCGCTCAGGGTAGTGAATTCCCGCGGGGTTTCGCCCCAATGCTGTTGTGCCGTCTGCAGGCCGAAGTCCTGCATGAATTTTTCGCAGGTTGGCAGATCTTCGACGCCAAATTCCAGTTTTTCGATTCCGATTACGCTCATTAATTGTGCCTCACGTTCTCGCTGAATGCGTTTTTCAGGCATGATCGAACCCCGACCCATGATTGCCATGAGTCTTATCCCTGCCTGGGTCATTGGTAGGGGACGGCTCTATTCGTCCCGATTAATGCGGACGCAGCTTGCGGCGCCCCTTTGAAAATCAGTTAACCGACGTTAGCCTGTGGCGGTGCGCCCAGGAAGCCGGAGATTTTCACCGCGGCGTCCCGCACCTCCATGCGTAACCGCTCGCGATCCGCTTTTGGGATCTCATCGGACGGCACCATAATGCTGATCACGGCCTCCACCCGCTGCTCGCGGTTGAAGATCGGGTAGACGATGGAAGAGATGCCGTGGCGGAAAAACGACTCGCCGATCACATAGCCGCGCGCCTTGTCCTGCTGCACCATCTGCCACAGCGTTTCGCGATCCGCCGGGGTGCCTGGGCCATTCCCCGGCAGTTGTTCCTGCGGATACAGCAGTTCGAACTCTTCGCGGGTGGCGCTGGTCAGCAACATACGGCCCAGCGAAGTTTGGTGTACCGGCAGACGGGTGCCGACGCTGACCTGGTTGATTTGCGAACCGGCGGCGCTGACACGGGCGATGTAGATCACATCGCGTCCATCACGAATCGCCAGATGACTGCTGCACTGACTGCGATCGCGCAGCTGTTCTATTACCGGCTGACCGGCCTGCGCCACATCCAGCGAGGCAATATATTCAAAGCCCAGGCGCAACACCTTGATGCCCAGAGAAAAAGTGTTGGTGCGTGGATTGCGCTCCAGAAAACCCAGATGCTCCAGCGTTTGCACCACGCGATAGGCGGTAGCTTTTGGCATATCGACCAGGCGATGTAATTGGGCAAAGGTCATTTCCTTGTGCTGCTCGCCAAACGCCAGCAACAGTTGCAATCCGCGATCCAGTCCTGGGATCAGATATTTACACCCTTGGTCGTCTGCCATGTCCGTTTCCTTATAGGGTCATGCCTTAAATAATTGGAGCTGTATCACAACAAAGCCACGGCTTTGTTGAACGGCGCTTGCGCTGGCCCCAACGGGGCGAGGCTTTGCCGAGTAACGCGACAAGCGAGTAATTCCCGATGAGCTTACATTAAGTAAGTGATTCGGGTGCGCAAACGCAGTCAACACAGATACAGCTTCAAGTATGACAGGCATAATTAGTTAAAGACGAAACCGCCGTTAACCGGCAACAGCTGACCGGTCACGAAGTTCGCCAGCGGTGACAGCAGGTAAAGCACCGTACCGTTGACGTCGTCAGGATGCTGCGCCCCGGCCAATGCCCGGCCCTGCTCGTACAGTTGATGACGCTCGGCAGGCACGTATTCCGTGGCCTCCACTCGTGTCAGGCCCGGTGCGATGGCATTAACGCAAATCCCCTGTGGGCCCAGCTCACGCGCCATCGAGCGGGTCATCGAGATAATCGCCCCTTTGCTGGCCACATAGGCCATTAAGCGCGGGGCGCCCCACAGCGCGGTATCCGAAGCCACGTTAACGATCTTGGCATGCGGGGTTTGTGCCAGCAGCGGAACCGCTGCCTGACTCACCAGCCAGGTGCCGCGCACGTTGACCTGCATCACCCGATCCCACAGATCGATATCGTATTCCATCATGGTTTTGCCACCGACGCCGGTAGCCAACGCCGCGTTGTTCACCAAGCCGTCAACGGCCCCGCCTTCAGCAATGGCATTAAACGCGGCGCTGATCGAGGCAGGATCGGTCAGATCGATCACCTGGCTTTCGACCAAAGCACCTTGCTCGCGCAGGCCGGCGGCGGCGTCCGCCAGTTCATCCGCCAGAATATCGCACATCACTATTTTGGCACCGGCGGCGGCAATAGCGGCGGCGAAACTACGCCCCAGCCCGCGTGCAGCGCCGGTCACCACAATACGTTTCCCCGTCAACAGGCCGTTCACTGCGCCGCCTCCAGTTCACTGAGCCGCGCCAGCTGTTTCTGCGCCTCTTTTTGCATCATCCGGCGCAGGCGAGATAGCCCGACATCATGCTGATACAGATATTCACGGCCACGCGCGTTCGGTGCCATGTTTTCCAGTACGATGCGATCCTGCTCCAGGACGTCCCAGTGCAAGGATTCCAGGCGATTGCGGTACATAAAGCGCCACATATCACGCTGCCAGTCTTTCACCTTACGGATCCGCCAGAAGAACACCCGGCAATGATCCTTGTCTTCCGGTACTACCATGCCGATGATCCAGAAGTGGCCGCCCGGTCCAAAGCGCTTTTTGTACGGAATCGACAGGCGCATCCAGTAAGCTCCGCTGCTGCCGAACTCTACCCAGTCAAAGTTCACGCCGATCTGGCCATTCTTCTTAAAGATGAAACCGCTGTCGGTCGGCTCCAGCGCCATGTCCGCCTTGCGATCCCCTTCCGCCATTGAGTGCGACGAGGAATGCAGGTAGGTACCGTGCATCGGGTCCATTACGTTTTCCAACGCGTACTGGTAATTACACTCCCAACTGGCGGTGCACAGGAAATTGCTGTAGGCGGCTTCGTCCGCCAGCTCCTGCGGGAAGGTCAGTTCGGCCGGTTCTTCATCTGCGGTCACGCCAAAATAGAGGAACACCGCGCCGTAGGCCTCTTTGGCCGGATAAGAACGCAGACATTTTTGCCCCACCAGCGGGCAACGATCGACCGCAGGCACGTCTTTAACCGTACCGTCACCGCCTACTTCAACGCCGTGATACCAGCAGGCGATACGATCGCCCAGGTTCCAGCCCATGGAAAGCCGCGCTCCGCGATGCGGACAACGATCTTCCAGCGCGTGGATCGCACCTTCACCGTCGCGCCACACCACGATCTGCTGTTCCAGACGCGTAATGCCGACCGGATTATTGCCAATTTCCCAACTGGCCAGCACCGGATACCACATGCCGCGCAGCCCCTGATCGAGATAGTCCTGTAAGGCTTGTGCGGAGGATGTTGTGTTTGCTGTCATTGTCTTCTCCCGGGTGTGGATCAGAAACCGTTAACGTGAAGGAATTCGCGGAACGCCGTCTCATTCCACGGCTGGCCGTTACGATCGAACAGGCGACGCTGATTAAGCGCGCTGACGATCTGCCCCAGCTCTTCCGCGCCCTGATCGAAGATCTCTTCCAACGCCGTTACCAGCGCAGTTTCAAAACCGTCCGGCACCCGGGCACGGTTCTGCCAGATGACGTTTTGGAATTGCCCTGGTTGGTGAATTTGACCGTTGCCGCCTTCGCGCGCCGGGATCACCTGTTGGGTGTCCGGCAGCCAGGGATTGAAATCGGTGATGTGCTGCATGATTACTCCTCCGCAATAAAGGTGATTTGGATTTGATTGTCGATCACCCGGGTGGCATAGGTTTGCAGATCGCGGCCGCCTGGCTCACGCAGGCACTGGCCGGTCCGCACGTCGAACAATGCTTCGTGCAACGGACACTCGACCTTACCGTCATCAACAAACCCCTGGCTGAGCAAGGCATAAGCATGTGGGCAAACGTCTTCCAGCGCGTAATAGTTGCCGTCGATCAGATACACCCCGACCTCTTTCCCTTCCACGTTGGCGGAGAAAGGAAAATCTTCTTTCACCTGAGACACTTCACACACTTTCTTCCAGCTCATTGTTTCTGTCCCCTATCTGATTGTTTCATATATGAAACTCAGTTTCTTATTTAATACGCTCACTATAAGTCTGGTGAAACTTTCGTCAAGAGAGCAAAGCGGCAATTGTTAATGGAAAGTTGTTTAAAAATGACAAATGCGGGGAGGATCACGAAAAAATGCACCGATATGAAAAACTGATGAACATTGTGCTTTTCATCACAAATTCATGGCTAAAAACAGGTTGATCTGGCTGACGTAATAAGAGTAAAAGTTCTCTCTCACTGAAAAATCACCCTTTTAAATAACAATAATTTTACATTCAGATGACTTAAACCTGCTTTTCAGCACTGTGAAATCAGCAGGTTAGTTCTCTGCTGCCTGAATTCGTTAACCACCCGCCAAAGGAACGCAGATGGAGCGTATTGTGCAACAACGTCAACGCTGGTTTGGGGTCATGGCCCTGCTGTTTTTGATCGTCATCGCCTATGCCGATCGGGTCAATATCGCGGTGATGCTGGTTAACCCCGACTTCCTGCAACACTTCCAGCTCGAGGATAACCGCGCGCATCAGGGTATGTTGATGACGGTGTTTTTACTCGGCTACGGGCTTTCCGCCATGCTGCTGACGCCGTTCCTGGAAACGCTGATGGGTTATCGCCGTGCGCTAACGCTGAGCATTGTGCTGTGGGCGTTGCTCACCGCCGCCTCGCCGCTGGCGGGGTCGCTGCTGCTGTTATTTGCGGTGCGCGCATTGTTGGGTGTCAGTGAGGGGCCGTTGTTCTCGCTGAAAACCATGTATATCGGCGATCACTTCGCCGCTGATGAACGCGGCAAGCCCAATGCGGTCAGCACTCTGGGCGTTTCGCTGGGACTGGTGATTGGCTTTCCGCTGGTGAGCTTTCTGATGGCACACTTCGGCTGGGCGGTCTCTTTCTATCTGCTTGCACTGATCAACCTACTGCTGGGGCTGGCTTTGGTACGGCTGTTTATCCACCCCGCCGCATTGCCGTCGCGCGCCGTTGATCCAAGACCGATCCTGCAACGCGTCTGGGATACTTTTGCCCTCGCCTGGCGCACCCCGATGCTCGGCTGGATCATGCTTATCGAGATCGCTACCCTCAGCTACCTGTGGGGATCCAGCTCCTGGCTACCGGCCTACCTGACCGACGAGAAAGGTTTTTCCATCAAACAGATGGGGTGGATGGCCTCCTTGCCGTTTATCGTCAGCATTGCCTCTAAATATCTCGGCGGCGTACTGCTCGATCGCATCCGCCCTTATCAGGCTCCACTGATTTTCGCCTTTGGCGGTGCAGCGACGGCGCTGTGCATCTATGGCGTGATGCATAGCGAACAGATCGGCTGGATAGTCTTTTTCCTGCTGGCGGCCAATGCCTGTTGGGGCGCTCAGGGAGCCGCGATCCCGACACTGTTGCAACATTATGCGCAGCCACAGGCAGTCGGCAGCGCCTATGGGCTGATTAACGGCATCGGAAATATGTTCTCGGCGTTTGTACCTATGATTATGGGCATGGTGATGGCCAGCCAGGGCAAGGTGTCTGCGGGATTTACGGTGCTGATCCTGTCACAGGGGGTGACATTATTGGCAGGTGGCGTGTTGTTCAGCAAATTGCTGGTGACGCGTGAGGCAAAGCGGGCGTAAAAGGGTCGGGGCAGATAATGCGCCCCGACTCATATTCATGTTACTGCGGCTCAACGCCCTTTCTTTTTACGGCCAGGCTGAGCGAAGCGCTTACGTGCAGGAGCAGCTCCGCCAGACTTTTCGGCACTTTTCGACGTTCTGCCAGGCTTTTTCACCGCCGGTTTGGCTTTTTTCGCCGGCTTGGCTTCTGAGGAAGAGCCTTCGATCGATTTAAACAGCTCGACCAACTCATCATCGGTTAAGTCGCGCCATTCACCCGGTGGTAACCCAGTCATGCTCACATTCATAATGCGAGTACGTTCCAGCTTGGTCACCTCATAACCGAAATGCTCGCACATGCGGCGGATCTGGCGGTTAAGCCCCTGCACCAGCACGATGCGAAACACAAAGGGTGCTTCTTTCTTCACCTTGCACTTTTTGGTCACCGTACCCAGCATCGGCACGCCGGCCCCTAGGCCACGAATGAAGTCGTCGGTTACCGGTTTGTTGACCGTGACCAGATACTCTTTCTCGTGATCGTTGCCCGCCCGCAGGATCTTGTTCACCAGATCGCCGTGGTTGGTAAGGAAGATCAGGCCCTGCGAATCTTTATCCAGTCGCCCGATCGGGAAGATACGGGTGCTGTGATTCACGAAATCGACAATATTGTCTTTCTCGCCTTCTTCCGTAGTGCTGACAATACCGACTGGCTTGTTCAACGCAATAAAGATCAGATTGTCTTCATTGCGCGGCTCAATCAGCTGACCGTTGACCTTGACGACGTCGCCTGGAAACACCTGATCGCCAAGCGTCACGCGCTTGCCATTGATAAAAACATTGCCTTGTTCGATGTAACGATCGGCATCGCGGCGCGAGCAGATACCGCTCTCGCTTATATATTTGTTGAGACGTGTGGAAGGTTTGGTCAGCATATTTTCTCCATACCCGTCGTCTTTCAAGCCACAGCGTTGTTACCTGCTTACAAGACCCATCCCTGGGCCTTGCCCCTTCGGGGCCGCTGATCGCGCGTTCAAATCTGTTCCCGACAGATTTGTCACCCACCCCAGTCACTTACAAAAGTAAGCTCCTGGGGATGAGCGAGCTGGGTGCCTAGCTGTGACTTGAAATCCATAGGGTATATAGATACCGGTTATGTGTATTTTTCTATGGTACCGTGCTTACAGCCCATAACCGCCTGTTAATACTATTAGGAACTTATTTGGTTTTTTTGGCTGCCTGCAGATACAGCATCTCCAGGCCCAGGGTCGCCGCGGCCAGCGCGGTGATCTCAGACTGGTCATAGGCCGGGGCCACTTCCACCACGTCCATGCCGACGATGTTCAGCGACTGCATGCCACGTACCAGTTTCAGCGCACGATCGGAGGTCAGGCCGCCGATCACCGGCGTGCCGGTGCCCGGGGCGAACGCCGGATCCAGACAGTCGATATCGAAGGTCAGGTAGACCGGCATATCGCCGACGATCTGCTTGATCTGGGTCAGCAGATCGTCCGCGCTGCGATCGTTAACCTGCGCAGCATCCAATACAGTGAAGCCGTTGTCGTGATCGTATTCGGTACGAATACCGATCTGCACCGAGTGCTTTGGATCGATCAGGCCTTCGTTCGGCGCATGGAAGAACATGGTGCCGTGGTCGTATTGGCTGCCGTTAGCGTAGGTGTCGGTATGGGCATCGAAGTGCACCAGCGCCATTTTGCCGAAATGTTTGGCGTGCGCGCGCAGCAGCGGCAAGGTAACAAAGTGGTCACCGCCGAATGAGAGCATGCGCTTGCCGGCCGCCAGCAGTTTTTCCGCGTGCGCCTGCAGGTTGTCGCTCATGCTCTGAGCGTCGCCAAAGTTGAACACAATATCACCGCAGTCGACCACGTTCAGATGATCGCGCAGGTCAAAGTTCCACGGCCAGCGGTTGCCTTCCCAGGCCAGGTTGGTAGAAACCTGACGGATCGCCGCAGGGCCATGACGGCCACCGGCGCGGCCGGAGGTTGCCATGTCAAATGGAATGCCGGTGATGACCCACTCTGCATCGCTGTCGTAAGGCATAAAGTTCAGCGGAAAGCGCAGGAAACCAAAGGCGTTGGACACTAAAGAATTATCGGGCTGATGGCCTAAGGTACTCATAGTAAACCCTCATATTTCAACGTTTCGCCTGTTGAAAAATCACACAGGCGTTGGCAAAAAAAAATCCCTCCCGCGTCGTTAGCCCGACGAGAAAGGGATCCATTCGAAATCTGTTTCAGTACTGCTGATGCAGCAGATTATCGCCGCATTTCGTTCGCGCTTCAAGAGCGCGCATCATCATATCGGCTGCTCGTCGTTAGCCAGTATATACCCTGAATCCTACCGTCGTGTGACCGTTGCCCATACGGGTGCCTGACACTGTGATTTGGCATCAAGGTATAAAAAAGGCCGGACATCCGTTGGATGCCCGGCCTTTCAGAAGCGCTCTACTTATTCATCTTCTAAATAAGTATAACCGTATAAACCGGCCTCAAACTCTTCCAGGAACTGCGCCTGCAGTCCGCTGTCCAGATCGGTTTCTTTCACCTGATCGCGGAATTTGGCCAGCAGCGCGGTAGGATCGAGCTGCACGTATTCCAGCATGTCAGCAACGGTATCGCCTTCATCGGACAACTCAGTTTCTACCGAGCCGTCAGGGAAGACAAACACGTCAACCGAGGCGGTATCACCGAACAGGTTGTGCATGTTGCCCAGAATTTCCTGATAGGCACCGACCATAAAGAAGCCCAGCGCCGGCGGGTTTTCCGGATCGTACGGTGGCATTGGCATGGTGGTCGCCACGCCGTCACCGTCGATGTAGTGATCGATGGTGCCGTCAGAATCACAGGTGATGTCCAGCAGCACTGCGCGGCCTTCCGGCGGCTTGTCCAACCCTTCCAGCGGCAGCACCGGGAACAGCTGATCGATACCCCAGGCGTCCGGCATTGACTGGAACAGCGAGAAGTTGACGTAGAACTTGTCCGCCATACGCTCTTGCAATTCGTCGATGATAGGACGGTGGGCGCGATTGCTTGGATCCAACTGCTGCTGGATTTTATTGCAGATGTTCAGGTACAGCTGCTCGGCCCAGGCGCGTTTGGTCAGATCCAGCATGCCGTGAGCGTACTGAGTGTGAACGTCATGCAGGTCCATCTGGCTGTCGTGCAGCCATTCGCGCAGCGAGCGACGGTTTTCCGGCTCGTTCAATTCCTGCCAGGTTTCCCACATGCTTTCCAACGCGCGCGGCGCGTCTTCTGCCGGCGGCAATGGCTCACTGAATTCATTGCGCTCAACGCCGATCACGTTAGAGACCAGAACCGTATGGTGCGCGGTAACCGCACGGCCGGATTCGGTGATCACCGTTGGGTGCGGCAAACCGTGTTCATTACAGGCGTCGCCGATACCCCAGATCACGTTATTGGCGTATTCGTTCAGGCCATAGTTCACCGAGCAGTCAGACTGCGAACGGGTGCCTTCATAATCCACGCCCAGACCGCCGCCCACGTCGAAGCACTGGATGTTAACGCCCAGTTTGTGCAGTTCAACGTAGAAACGCGCAGACTCGCGCACGCCGGTAGCGATATCGCGGATATTGGCCAATTGCGACCCCAGGTGGAAGTGCAGCAGTTGCAGGCTGTCGAGACGACCCGCTTCGCGCAGGGTTTCCACCAGCTTCAGCACCTGAATGGCTGCCAGACCGAACTTGGATTTTTCGCCACCGCTCGACTGCCATTTACCGGAACCTTGTGACGCCAGACGCGCACGCACGCCTAAACGCGGTACCACGTTCAGACGTTCGGCTTCTTCCAGCACCATGTTGATCTCGGACATCTTCTCGATCACCAGGTACACCTTGTGCCCCAGTTTTTCGCCGATCAGCGCCAGACGGATGTATTCGCGGTCTTTATAACCATTACAGACGATCACCGAACGGGTCATGCCGGCATGTGCCAGCACCGCCATCAACTCGGCTTTGGAGCCGGCTTCCAGCCCCAGCGGTTCGCCGGAATTGACCAGCGATTCAATCACGCGGCGATGTTGGTTTACTTTGATTGGGTAAACCAGGAAATAACCGCCTTCATAACCGAAAGATTCACGCGCGCGTTTGAACGCGGCATTGATCGAACGCAGGCGATGCTGCAGGATCTGCGGGAAACAGAACAGCGCCGGTAAACGCAAGCCATCTTTTTGGCGTTGTTTTACCAAATTGGCCAGGTCGACACGTGCCTGCGGGACGTCCGGATCCGGGCACACGCTGATGTGGCCCAGTTCATTGACGTCATAATAGTTGTTGCCCCAGTAGGCGACGTTATAAGTGCGCAGCATCTTGCTGGCATCACGGTCATTCATAGCAACCTCCTGTATGGAGCGCAAAGATATAGATTCGCCCGTTGCTGACGGACGGTGAATCAATAGATCATCAGACATTACTCGCCTCACATCCCGTACTGACGATACAGTCAGCCACTATCGCAGCTACAACCCGCGAGAACAACCCAACAAACCGCCCTTGCGACAGCGAATAAAACTGCCGTTCGCGGTCAACGATCGGTTTATTACTCATATAATTGTAAGACACCCTGTTCAAACCTCGTGAATCGGGTCAAGAAACATCCCACAGGAAGGCTGCAGGCTACCCTTGTTCAGTTCTTCAGACGACCGTTAACCGGCCCGAGAATCCTGAGTAGCGCCCAGGTGTTTATCACACCTGAAAGGTGGTGTAGTGACAAGGCGGGAGATAGCAGAAGAATAGGCGCCAGAACGGGACTGCTGCTCTGAGCCGACAATCGGTAGACAACGGATCATTAATCCAACCACCTCCACGCACGCCGCCCACAATGAACGACCGAGCCTCTATTAATAGTGTAAGAACGTGACCGTTCTATGAAGCGGCGACGCCAAAAGCGGCGTCTGCGGCTGACCATCCGGCCACTAACGGGAGCGTCACAGAAATTTACAACTTCTTGCCCCACGCTGTGCATCAAATGAGCCGCGCGCGCAGTTTATACCGATAACACGGGGAAAATGCAAAATGAAAATTTGCCGGAAACTGTTTCAAGCGATGAAAATGGCGTCTCCGGCTTTGCGCAAAAGAGCGAAATGGCAAAAAAATACTGGCAATCCGGCCAAGGCCTGACCTAAAATAGACGTCCAGATGTTAATCCATCTATACTGATTAACGAAGAAACTGCTTAACGGCTTTGCCTGAGGGGCGTTGCAGGATGCATCTCGCGCCATCAGCGGAAGACCCTTCGCTTTGATGCCCGGAGCTCCAGCGCTGTGCAGTAATTTCTAACCCGTCTTATGCAAGGTAACGAACACAATGGCTAAACATCTTTTCACGTCTGAATCCGTCTCTGAAGGACATCCTGACAAAATCGCCGACCAGATCTCCGATGCCGTTCTCGACGCCATCCTGGAACAGGATCCTAAAGCACGCGTAGCCTGCGAAACCTACGTGAAAACCGGCATGGTACTGGTCGGCGGTGAAATCACCACCAGCGCCTGGGTTGATATCGAAGAAATCACCCGTAAAACCGTGCGTGAAATTGGTTATGTTCATTCAGATATGGGTTTCGACGCCAACTCTTGTGCCGTACTGAGCGCCATCGGTAAGCAATCTCCGGATATCAATCAGGGTGTTGACCGTACCGATCCGCTGGAACAGGGTGCCGGCGATCAGGGCCTGATGTTTGGCTATGCCACCAACGAAACCGAAGTGCTGATGCCTGCACCGGTGACCTACGCACACCGTCTGGTGCAGCGCCAGGCCGAAGTGCGCAAGAACGGCACTCTGCCGTGGTTGCGTCCGGATGCAAAAAGCCAGGTCACCTTCCAGTACGACGACGGTAAAATCGTTGGTATCGACGCGGTAGTGCTGTCCACTCAACATTCCGAAGATATTTCTCTCAAAGACCTGCAAGAAGCAGTGATGGAAGAAATCATCAAACCGGTTCTGCCTACCGAATGGTTGAGCGCCGCCACCAAATACCACATCAACCCAACCGGCCGTTTCGTTATCGGTGGCCCAATGGGCGACTGCGGTCTGACCGGACGTAAAATCATCGTTGATACCTACGGCGGCATGGCTCGTCACGGTGGCGGTGCCTTCTCCGGTAAGGATCCATCCAAGGTTGACCGTTCAGCAGCCTACGCTGCGCGCTACGTAGCAAAAAACATCGTTGCTGCCGGCCTGGCTGACCGCTGTGAGATCCAGGTTTCCTACGCTATCGGCGTAGCAGAACCGACCTCCATCATGGTGGAAACCTTCGGTACCGAGAAGATCCCGACCGAACAACTGACTCTGCTGGTGCGCGAGTTCTTCGATCTGCGCCCATACGGCCTGATCCAGATGATGGATCTGCTGCAACCGATCTACCGCGAAACCGCTGCCTATGGCCACTTCGGTCGTGAGCACTTCCCTTGGGAAGCTACCGACAAGGCAGCCCTGCTGCGCGATGCCGCCGGCCTGAAATAAACCCGGGTATCGGAAGTGAAAACGGCGAGCCTGGTGCTCGCCGTTTTTGTTTTTATGGGATGGGTGCTCATGGATCAACGCACAAACAACCAATAGGCGGGAGCAACGCCCCCGCCGTTGGGTTGCCTTACCCTTTGGATTCGTAAGCCAGAATGGCTGCAACTTCCGTGTCGCCCAGCTTGATGCGCAATTCGCACAGCGAACCGCGGGTTAGCCACATAAGCGCAATCAGCGTCATGCAGATAATCATCAGCCTTGGAACTATCCGTCCCTGCTGCATTTTTGACCTCCTTTTCCTTGCCTCTCGGCAGGTAAGAAGCTAACCTAACGTTCTCTGGCGTTAGAGTTGGCCTCGGGTTGATGTATATCGACACGGGGCTTTTCTCTTTCTATCCCTTGCGTATGCTCAGGACGAAAGATCCAGAGCACCCGCCCGCAGTATATTCACCCATCCCCTGATTTCGGCGTCCCTTTCTGCACCAAATTCCGTTTCTGCGCAGCGTTGCGCAAAGCGCTGCAACAGTCTGTAAATACAAAAAAACAAGGCCCAGCAATGCTGAGCCTTTGAGGGCAAAAACGGGAGTCGCCAGGTCGTTTACGAGGTTTGTTTGCGCAACAGGTAAACGAAATACGGCGCGCCGATAAAGGTCGCCAGCAGCCCGGCGGGAATTTGGTACGGGAACATCACCATGCGTCCGCACCAGTCGGCAAACACCATCAACAGCCCCCCCAGCAGCGCGGCAATCACCATCTGCGGTAACGCACGGCGGAAACCCAACATCCGTGCCATATGCGGTGCCATCAGGCCGATAAAGCTCAGCGGCCCCACGGTCAACGTTGCCATGGCGGTCAGCGTGGCGGCCAGCAGCAGAATGCTCAGGCGCACTGGCGTCAGGGCAATGCCCACCGAACGGGCAGTAGCACTGCCGAGCGGCAGGATGCTGAGCCAACGACGACACAACGGCGCCAACGCAATCAGCGCAACCGCAATGACCGCCGTTCGCACCGCCTGCTCCGGCGTCACCGAATAGGTGGAACCGGAAATCCAGGTCAGCAGGCCCCCCGTGCGCGGATCGCCACTGGCCAACAGCAGGAAAATGGTGGTGGTAAACGCCGTGCTGAGCGCGATACCGGCCAGCAACATACGCTCGGTGGAGAACCCTCCGCGCCCGGCGGCAATCATGATCACCAACAGGGTCCCGGCGGCCCCCAGGCTCCCGGCTGGCAGCAACCAGACAAAGGCATCACCCGGTACCACCAGCAGCATCATCACCACGCCGAAGGCGGCCCCCGAGCTAATGCCCAGGACTTCCGGGCTGGCCATCGGGTTACCGGTCAGTTTTTGGATTAGGGTCCCCGCCACCGCCAGCATCATGCCCGCGGCCAGTGCCGACAACACCCGAGGCCAGCGCCACGGCAGCAATGACTCCAGCTGGGCACCTTGGCTCCAGTGCCAACCGGCGGCGTTTTGGCCAAGCATCAGCGCAACGGCAATACCGGCCAACAGCACCGTTCCTGCCAGCGTCACCCAAACCAGCAGATGGCCACGTTCGGCCGGTACCTTATCGCCCAGATTCATCGGCGGCGGTGTCGAAGCACTGCGCAGACGCGGTAGCAACCACAACAACAGTGGTGCGCCAAACAGCGCGGTAGCTGCACCGGTCGGGACTTCTCGCCATACCTGCGTCAGCCAGATCATCACCTGATCGGTTAACCATAACAGCAGAGCACCCAGTAGCGGGGCCAACATCATGCGGTGTGCCAACCGACGCGCCCCCAGCATTTTCGCCATCAGCGGAGCAAACAGGCCGATAAAACCAATCACCCCAACGGCATTCACCAACATGGCACTGAAAATAATTGCCACTGCCAGCGCGCAGAAACGCGCCATCGACAGCCCGAGCCCAAGATTGCGTGCCACACCATCGTCCAGGCCCAGCAGCGTCAGTGGGCGCAGCAGCAGCACCGCCAACAGCCCGGCCGCCAGCAGACGCGGCAGAATAAACTGTACGTTGCTCCAGTCTTGTTGATTTAGCGCTCCGGTACTCCACAGGAACACCCCTTGCAACTGATCGTAATTGAACAACGCCAGCAGACTGTTGACCGCACCACAGTACAACCCCAACACCAGCCCGGCCAGGATCAGCGTCACCGGCGACATGCGTTTGCCCCAGGCCACGCCGAACACCAGCCCACCGACTACTACCGCCCCCACCATGGCGGCCAATTGGCGAGTCAGCTCGCCGCCCGGCAACATCCACAGCGTAGCAACAGTCAACCCAAGCTGGGCACCGGCGGACACCCCGAGCGTCGCCGGTTCTGCCAGCGGATTGCGTAAAACCTGCTGGAACAGCACGCCAACCAATCCCAGCCCGGCACCGGCCAGCAGGGAGACCGACAGCCGCGGCAACAGGCTATAGTGGAACAGCATTTGCTGGACATCATCGATATTCGGCGTAGTCAACGCCTGCCCCCACCCTGCCCATGGCAGCTGTTGCAGCAGGTTGTAGAGAGTCAGGCCGCCCGCCGCCGTCAACAGCAGCAGTACCAGGGTCAGCGGGAATGCACGGATGCGCGCGCTCATGAATAACTCTCCTGCGCCTGCTCCAGCAGATGACAAAATCGCATCGAAGACAGCGTCGCCCCGTAGAACCACACCGCCGGTACCTGGCGCAGTTGATTCTGCCGCACGAAGGGTAATGCCTGCCAAAGCGGGGTGGAACTGACTTTCTTCAACATTTCCTGATTACCGTGGTCGAGATAAATCGCCCGCGCACTTTTCACCATCGCCAGACGTTCAATCCCTACCACTGCCGTGCCCCAAAAGTTGGTTTCCCCTTCCCAGGCATTGATTATTCCAAGCTGACTCATCACTTCCTGGAACAGGCTTTTCTGGCCAATGACCAGCGCATGGCGAGTGTCGATCAGTGAAAACATCAGCAATGGCTGTGTCGTATATGAATGCAGGCGCTGACGTGCATCCTGAATAAAGCGGTCAAACTCGGCCAAATGCTGCACCGCCCGGGTTTCCAGCCCCAGACGCTGCGCCAGAGCTTGCAGTGACTGTTTGGCTACCGTCAGCGGCTTGCCGCTGCCGTCGTTGAAGCTAAAGCTCATAGAGGGAGCGATAGGCTCCAGCTTTTGCGGTGTGGGGCCATAGCCTTTCGACAGCAATATCAGCGATGGCTGAAGCTGCTGTAACAGTTCGAGGTTAGGTTCAGTGCGCTGGCCGACATCAATCACCGAGGCCGGCAACTTTGGCTCTTCCACCCACAGGTTGTAGTTATGGATATCAGCGACGGCCAAGGGTGTGACCCCCAGAGCCAACAGCAGCTCAATCGGCAGCCATTCCAGCGCCACAATGCGAGCAAGGTCAGGCGGCGTGGCTGCAGCTTGCCCCGGTAAAGAAAACAGCAAGGGTGACAGTGCCATGGCCGTCAACAGACGACGGCGAACGGCATCGTGGTGAAAATCGGAGGAATCAGGCATCAGTAGACAAAGCTCACCGGCGCACCGCCGCTTGGATGTGGCAGCGTTCCCATAGGAATACCGTAAATTTGTTCCAGCACCTCGCCCTGCATCAGATCCAGCGGGCTACCCTGTGCAATCATCTCACCGCCGCGTAAGGCCACCAGATGGTCGCAGTAGCGCGCCGCCATATTGATATCGTGCAGCACCGCAATCACCGTCAGGCCACGTTGATGGCTCAGTTGCTGGATCAGCGCCAGCACCTCAACCTGATGAGCGATATCCAGGGCCGAGGTGGGTTCATCCAACAGCAGACAGCGGCTGTCCTGCGCCACCATCATCGCCAGCCAGGCGCGTTGACGCTCCCCACCGGACAAACTGTCCACCAGACGGTTGGCGAAGGGCTTCAGGCCCACCAGCGCAATCGCCTCTTCCACCTGCTGACGATCGTTAGCGCCAAAACGGCCCAACGCGCCATGCCATGGATAGCGGCCAATTGCCACCAGTTCACGCACCGTCATGCCTTCTGCAGCGGGCAGTTGCTGGGGCAGATAGGCGACCTGACGCGCAAAGGCCTTGCTGTCCCACTGGCCCAATGGCTGCTGGTTGAGCAACGCACTGCCGGTGGTGGGGCTTTGATGGCGGCCAAGGATTTTTAGCAGCGTGGACTTGCCGGAGCCGTTATGGCCGATCAGCCCACAGACTTTCCCCACGGGAAAGGTCAGCGACAAGGGTTGCAGCAGCACGCGGCCGGGAACGGCAAAGCTGGCGCTGTTCAGTGTAAAAGTGGCGTCGTGCTTGGGGTGTTTATCCTGCATAGGTCCTACTTTGTCCGGGGCGACATCACGCCGCCCCGGTGATCCGGTTAGAAGCGGAAGGTTGCGGTGGCGACCACCTGACGTTCTGCGCCCCAATAGCAGCCATAGGTAGCGAAGCAGCTGGAGACGTATTCCTTATCAAACAGGTTGTTCACGTTGATGCCAATCGAGGAACCCGGCAGATTGAAACGCGCCAGGTCGTATTTTATCGCGGCATCAACCACCGTATAGTCTTTCACTTTAAAGGTATTAGCTTCATCACCATAGCTGGAACCGACATAGCGGACACCAGACCCCAGAGTCAGGCCACTGATGGCGGTTTCATGGAAGGTGTAATCCGCCCACAGTGAAGCCATATGTTTTGGAATCGCAGCCGGGGTATTGCCCTGAAGCGTAGTGTCTTTGGAATACTCGGCATCCGTGTAGGTATAAGAACCCAGCAGGTTAACGTTGGCCGACAGCGCAGCTTTGGCTTCCAGCTCGACACCACGAGAGCGAATCTCACCGCCCTGCACGCTGGCAAATGGATGATCTGGATTAGGGTCAGCCACCTTGTTGTTGGTTTTGGTCAGCTGATAGATCGCCATACTGGCAGTAATAGGGCGATCCTTCGGTGCATACTTCACGCCGGCTTCATACTGTTTGCCCTTGGAGGCGGCGAAGGTGTTACCACTGAAGTCCGTACCTGAAGTCGGCTCAAAGGATTCACTGTAGCTGACATAAGGCGCAATACCGTTTTCAAAGACATAGTTCAAACCCGCGCGGCCGGTGAACTCGTTGTCCTTCTGTTTTGATACCAAATTCTGGTTCAAACGGTTGGTGCTGTTGGTATCGCTCCAGTCATAGCGCCCCCCCATGGTCAGCACCCATTGATTCCACTCGGCCTGATCCTGTACGTAAAGCCCGGTTTGCTCCTGACGATTGACCTGACTCGCACCACCGGTAATGGTGTAACTTTGGTTGCCGTACTGGGGTGCCACAACATTCAGCGGGGAAGCGGTGCCGTACTGATAGACGACGTCGTTACGCATGCGCATGTAGTCTACCCCCATCAGCAAGGTATGATTAACCAGGCCAGTGGCGAATTTTGCCTGGGCCTGGGTGTCCACCGCAAAGCTCGACAAATGCTCTTTCGAGTTCATCACTCCACGCGTCAGCTCTGCCGGGTTAGTCGTGCTGATGCCCTGGCCATAAATGGAACGGTAATCAAGGTCCATTTTTGAGTAACGCAGATTTTGGCGCACCGTCCACACGTCGTCAAAACCATGCTCGAAGGCATAACCGACCATCTGTTGCTTGCGCGAGATGTTGTTATAACCCGGCTCACCGTCGTTGAAACTGGTTGGCAACTTGCCGTTGATGCCATTTTGCACCGTGCCCTCTTTCGGCAGCCAGCCATAGAAGCCCAGGTCAGGATCATCCTGGAAGCTGCTGAGGAAAGTCAGAGAAGTGCGATCGTCCGGCCGCCAACTGAAAGAAGGTGCGATAGCATAGCGCTTGCTCTTTTCACCCACCTGCTGCTGATCTTCATCACGCGCCAGACCTGTCAAACGGTAAGAGTAAACACCGTCATCATCCACTGCGCCGCCAAAGTCGAAACCGGTCTGGAACAGGTTGTCGGTACCCATTTTAAACTGAACTTCACGAAGGGTTTCAGTCGTTGGGCGTTTGCTGACCAGAGCGACGACGCCACCCGGATTGCTCTTGCCATAGAGTACCGAAGAAGGGCCACGCAGTACTTCGGCACGCTCAAGGAAGTAAGGATCGACCTGGTAAATGGAGTAGTTGTCGTCCTGCAGTTTCAGGCCGTCGAGGTACATATTGGTACCTACCGAACTGAATCCGCGAATATTTACGGCATCGTAGGCGGTGGAGGCACCACGGTTGCCCACCATCACACCCGGCGAATAAGCCAGCGCACCTTTCACCGTCTCCGGCTGGCGCATATCCATCTCTTCACGCGTCACCACAGAAATTGACTGCGGGGTCTTTTCAATCGGCGTATCTGTTTTACTACCGGTGGCGCTGTGTTTGGCCACATAAGTGCCGACCGGCCCCCAGGCACTTTCCTGCTGTGGTTGGCTACTGCCCACAACGGTAAGGGTCTCTTCCCTGGTGTCTGCGGAAAATGCCGGCATTGCCAGCGTACCAAGTGCAGCAGCGATAGTTATCGCTAACCCACTGACATGAGTTCGGCCCTGCTTGGCCGCGGAAGATGGAAGAGGCTTGGTCGGCATAGGTGGTTTCTCTGGTAAATTATTTGATGACGAATGTAAACGATAATAATTATTATAAGCGCCGCATTTTATGCAGAAGCCAAATTAAACTGCAAGTCGAATTCAGCCGGTAAATTGGTGTGCGATTAACCGCTTAGCCCCATTAACTGAATGGAAATGAATTGCACAGAGAAATAAAAAAAGCCCGCAATAGAAAGTTACGGGCTTAATAACAAAGAAAAACTTTTCGCCTAAGCGCTTTACATGATTGACCGCTTACTGGCCAAACATGTCCTTGATCCAACCGGCAACACCGTCAGCATCTTTTTGCTCACCCGCAGCCTGTTGCTGCTGTTGCTGTTGCTGTTGCTGTTGCTGCTGAGCCGCCTGACTTGCCTGACACAGCCCTTGCGGATTGTCGGTCCACACCGGGATGGTGCGCCCGCCACCGCCACAGACAAAGTTACCGCCTGAATCGATGCCCATCTGGTTGATACCTTCCGGTGGCTGCAGCATCAGCGGCAGCGGCGTCTGGTTTTCCAGATAGCGGCGATACAGGGTCAGCGCACCGTTGGCACCGGTCAATTTGGCCGGGCCGTTGTTATCACGGCCCACCCAGGCGATAGCCACTTCTTTGCCATCAATACCGGCAAACCAGCTGTCGCGCAGATCGTTGGTGGTACCGGTTTTCGCCGCCAGATTGTAATTGGGGAATTTCACTGACAATGAGCGGGAAGTCCCGCGCGCGACACCCTGTTGCATGGCGTACAAAGTCAGATAAGCCGCCTGCGCCGGCACCACCCGTTCCGCCTGCGGGAAGCTCTGGTACAGCACTGAACCGTCTTCGGCGATCACCGAGCGCACCGCTGACAGTGGGGCACGATTACCGCCACCGGCGATGGTCTGGTATTCCTGCGCCACTTCCATCGGCGTCAGGCCAATAGCACCGAGCAGCATGGAAGGTACCGGATTGATTTCCGCTTTCGGAATGCCCAGACGTTGCAGTGTGGCACTGATTTGATCCAGCCCAACCGCCATGCCCAAATTCACCGTCGGAACGTTGAGCGAGAAGGCCAACCCATCCACCAGCATCACCTGCCCACGGAATTTGCGGTCATAGTTGTTTGGCTGCCAGACGGTGCCGTTCGACAATTTCAGCGTCAATGGCTGATCCGCCAGCCAGGTGTTGAGGCGGTATTTGTCCGGCTCGGAAAGTGCAGCCAGGTAAGTCGGTGGCTTGGCCAGTGAACCGACCAAACGACGTGCCTGCATCGCACGGTTAAACCCGGCGAACTGCGGGTTGGCACCGCCGACCATCGCGCGGACTTCACCGCTGAAACGATCGACAATCACCATCGCCGCTTCCAGATCCTGAACGTGACGAGCCGCCCTCAATGCCGGAATACCGTCTTCAACCGCTTTTTCCGCCGCATCCTGTGAAACCGGATCCAGCGTGGTGAAGATTTTCACACCGGAGAGATCGTTAACCTTGTCGCCCAGCTTGGCTTGCAGTTCCTGACGCACCATCTGCATAAACGCCGGCTGTGGTGTGATCACACCACCTTTCGGCTGCACGCCCAACGGCCGGGCGCTGAGCATGTTATACAGTTCCGCATCGATAACGCCCTGGTTCTGCAACAGTTTCAGTACCAGGTTACGACGCTCCAATGCCAGTTTCGGGTTACGCCAAGGGTTATACAGCGACGCCCCTTTGACCATGCCCACCAGCAGCGCCTGCTGATCCAGGCTCAGTTCATCCACCGGGCGGCCGAAGTAATACAAGCTGGCCAGCGGGAAACCGCGGATCTGGTCGTTGCCACTCTGACCGAGGTAAACCTCGTTCAGATACAGCTCAAGGATACGATCCTTGCTGTAACGGTAATCCACCAGCAACGCCATATAGGCTTCGTTGGCCTTACGCCACAGCGAACGCTCGTTGGTCAGGAACAGGTTTTTTACCAGCTGCTGCGTCAAGGTACTGCCGCCCTGCACCGCACGCCCGGCGGTCAGGTTAGCCAGCACGGCACGGCCGATGGAGTACGGGCTGATGCCGTCATGTTCATAGAAGTGACGGTCTTCTGTGGCGATCAACGTATCCACCAGCAGATCCGGGAAACCGGCGCGCGGGACAAACAGACGTTGTTCACCGTTCGGTGACTGCAACATGGTGATCAGGCGCGGATCGAGGCGGAAGAACCCGAAACTGCGCTGGTTTTCCATGTTCTCGATTTTCGCCAGACGGTTGTTCTGGAAATCCAGGCGGGCGTGGATCTGCCCCTCTTTACCGTCCGGAAAATCAAAGGGACGACGCAGCATCTCAATGCTGTTGGCCTGTACGGTAAATTCCCCCGGACGAGTCATACGGCTGACCTGTCGGTATTGCATGCCCTCCAGCAGATCGACCATTTCCTTTTTGCTGTACGGCATACCCGGTTCCAGGTTGACCATGCGGCCATACACCGCCGCCGGTAACTGCCAGACCTTGCCGTCAATGCGGCTGCGGATCTGCGAATCCAAATAAACGCCGTAGATTGCCAACAGCACGGCAACCACCAGAATCAGTTTGATCAGCAAGCCGAGCCAACGGCGTTTTTTACGCGGCGGAGTCGCTTTTACCTTACGCGGCATGCGTTCTTCCTCGTCTTCATAATCATCATCTTCATCCTGGTACTCGTCTTCCTCGTAATCATCGTAATCGTCATCTCGACGACGGCGCGGCGGCTTGCGCGACGCGGTGCGTTTTGGTTGTTTCCCTTTGCGCCCGATGGGCTCGCGGTCATCCCCAGCCATTGCTGTTAATCTCCAGACTTGGCGGCACTGCCGGCCATTATAAGTCGCTTAATCTGTCGTGGCGTGAGGCCGCTGAACAGAAGAAACATCTGAATTCGTCCCCTAAATAATTGGCGTTGCATCAAGGCGGCAAGAGAGCTTATCCCGATGAGCTTACTCTGGTAAGTGATTCGGGTAAGTGAGTGCAGCCAACACAGATGCGGCGTCAAGTATAACGGGGATTACTGATACTTTTTCGTGCGCCGCGTCGGTGCGGTATTTGCCGGGTCGTCCGGCCACACGTGCTTCGGGTAACGCCCTTTCATCTCTTTTTGCACTTCCCGGTAAGCGCCCTGCCAGAACGCCGCCAGATCGCCGGTGATTTGCAACGGCCGGTGCGCTGGTGAGAGTAACTCAAGCACCACCGGGATGCGACCTTCGGCCAGCATCGGGCTACGTTGTTCACCAAACACTTCCTGTAAACGCACCGCCAGCGCCGGGGGTTTGCCGGCATCATAGCGGATCGGCAGTCTGCTGCCGGTCGGCACAGTGTAATGAGTGGGTAACGCATTATCCAGTCGCTGCTTTTGCTGCCAATTCAGTAACCGCGACAGTGCCTCGGCGATATTCACCTGTTTCAGCCCGCGCATGTCGCGTACGCCACTCAGTGACGGCAGCAGCCACTGCTCCAGTGATGCCAACAACGACTCATCGTCAACCGGCGGCCAGTCAGCCTCCGGCAGCCAGTTCTGTGCGCACTGCAGGCGCAGGCGCAACTGTTCGGCGGCGGTGTCCCAGTTGAGCACCTCTACCCCCTGGACACGCACCCAATTGAGCAAGGCCAGTTGCAACTCTTCGGCAGCCGGCTTAGCCAACGGCTGCGCACGCAGCGTCAGGCGACCAATCTGCTGGCGTTTCCAGGCGCGCAGCGTGCCTTTTTCCTCATCCCAATCCACGGCATTTTGCTGGGAAACCATCGCTGGCAACTGTGCCGCCAGCGCCTCGATATCCACCGGCAGCGCCAGCAGGATACGAGCATCAGGGCTGTTATGCCCCTGGAGCAGACTGGGTACGATCAGCCATGGCGCACGCGATAATGCCTCGTCCTGATTCATCGCCGCGCCCATGCCGTTGGCCAGCAGGTAACGGCCATCCTGACCGCGCCGTTGAGCGATGCGGTCAGTGAAGGCTAACGCCAGCAGGCGCGGCGCCAACTCGACATCAACCTGCCCGGCCTTCACCGGCAAACGTCGAGCAAGTTGGGTGGCACGACGTTGCCAGTTCGGCTGTGGGCGACTGAGCCAGTAGCCGATATCCATTTGTCCACTACGCGGTGGCTCTTCCAGTAACGCCGCCAGCGTGGCGGCGGTTGCCAGCCCATCGGCTCCGAGATCCGCGCCGTGGGTCAGCATCGCCGCCAGCCGTGGCTCACAGCCCAGTTTGGCCATCTGCCGACCGCGCGAGGTGAGTTTATCGCCGTCATCGATGGCTCCCAGCCGCTGCAACAGCCTGCGGGCTGCCGCCAGCGCCGTTTCCGGTGGCCTGTCGAGCCAGGTCAGTTGCCCGACGTCATGACAGCCCCATTGCAGCAACTCCAGCCAAAAACCGGCCAGATCGCTTTGCAGAATTTCCGGCTCGGCGTGCTCTGCAGCCCGTTCTGCCTGCTCTTTGGCAAACAGATGCCAGCAGATACCCGGCTCCAGACGCCCGGCACGGCCGGCACGCTGTATCATTGACGCCTGACTGATACGCTGTGTGATCAGCCGCGTAAGACCGTTACGCACGTCATAACGCGCCAGTCGCTCCAGGCCGCTGTCGACCACCAGCCGGATACCTTCGATGGTCAGGCTGGTTTCGGCGATGTTGGTCGCCAGCACCACTTTACGTCGCCCGGCGGGGGCCGGTTGGATCGCTTTTTGCTGCTGTGCCAACGGCAAGGCACCGTATAGCGGGCATAGCTCGGTATCGGCCGCCACCTCACCGTTCAACCGCTCCAGCACCCGGTTGATTTCCGCTACGCCCGGCAGAAACAGCAACAGCGATCCCGTCTGTTCCGACAGCAGGCGTTTTACCGCCGCAGCCACGCCGTCCTCCAGCCGCTGATGGCTGGCCAACGGCTGATACTGGCGTTCAACCGGGAAACTGCGGCCTTCAGATACCACCACAGGGGCCTGCGGCAGCAACTGCGACAGCCGGGCGTTATCCAGCGTCGCCGACATGATCAACAGCTTTAGATCGTCACGCAGCCCCTGCTGTACGTCCAACAGCAGCGCCAATGCCAGATCGGCCTGCAGGCTACGTTCATGGAATTCGTCGAGGATCACCAGCGAGACGTCCTGCAGTTCGGCATCCTGCTGCAGCATGCGGGTAAGAATACCTTCGGTAACCACCTCTAACCGAGTATTGGGCCCGCTTTTGCTTTCGGCGCGCATGCGGTAACCCACCGTCTGGCCTGGCTCTTCTCCCAGTTGCTGAGCCAACCTGTAAGCCACGTTTTTCGCCGCCAATCGCCGCGGTTCGAGCATGATAATTCGCCCTGGCAACCCGGCCCTGGCCAGGAGCTGCAATGGCAGCCAGGTGGATTTACCGGCACCGGTCGGCGCATGCAGCAAGACCTGCGGGGCGGATTGCAGCGCAGTGAGTAATTGATCAAGAACCGCGCTGACGGGCAGTGAAGACACAGAACTCTCCGTAGTGGTTAACATTGGACGGCGCACATTGTAGCATTAGACTCCGCCTTTCATTACTTGCCGGGAACCTATGTCCAGCTCGCGCCGCCTGTTTTTCGCCCTGACCTTGCCTGATGCGCTGCAGCAACAGGTGATCCGCTGGCGCGCCGAAGCCTTCGCGCCGGAAGTCGGCCGGCCGGTCGTGGCAGCCAATTTGCATCTGACGCTGGCCTTTCTTGGCGACGTTTCGGCGCAAAAAGAATCCGCGTTGAAAAAGCTGGCGGCCCGTATCAGCCAGCCCGGTTTCAGCATGGTGCTCGATGACCTCGGCCACTGGCCGCGTCCCGGGGTGGTTTGGCTCGGCACCCGCCGTGCGCCGCGCGGCCTGTTGCAGTTGGCGGAGCTGTTGCGATCGCAAGCGGCCCGCAGCGGCTGCTATCAAAGCTCGATGCCGTTTCATCCGCATATCACCCTGCTACGCAGTGCCATGCAGCCGGTCGCCGTGCCGCCCGCTACGCCGGGCTGGAACTTCAGCGCTAACGAATTCGCCCTGTACCAGTCAGTGTTTGAAAACGGCCGCACGCGTTATCAGATACTTGAGCAATGGTCTTTAGCCCATCAGGAAATGCCATGATTTTTTCGCCACCGTTGCGCCACGCCACGCTGATTAAACGTTACAAACGCTTTCTGGCGGACGTCGTCACCCCGGAAGGGGAAACCTTCACCCTGCACTGCGCCAATACCGGTGCGATGACTGGCTGCGCCACGCCTGGCGATACCGTCTGGTATTCCACGTCGGATAACCCCAAACGTAAATATGCCCACAGCTGGGAGCTGACGCATACCCAACAGGGGGACTGGATCTGCGTGAACACCCTGCGTGCCAACACCTTGGTACGTGAGGCGATCGAACAGAATCTAATCAATGAATTATCCGGTTACAGTAAAATCAGCAGCGAAGTAAAATATGGCGGTGAGAACAGCCGTATCGATTTGTTATTACAGGCAGAAGATCGCGCTAACTGCTATATTGAAGTTAAGTCAGTCACATTACTGCAACAACAACGTGGTTACTTCCCTGATGCGGTAACGCTCAGAGGACAGAAGCACTTACGTGAGTTGCTAAGCGTGGTTGAAAGCGGGCAACGGGCGGTATTGTTCTTTGCTGTGTTACATAGCGGTATTGAGCAGGTCGCACCGGCACATCATATAGATGAGCGTTATGCGACACTGTTGGCACAGGTTCGGCAGTTGGGTGTAGAAGTGGTTTGCTATGGGGCTAAATTATCACCTGACGGTATATATCTCTGCGATAAGTTACCGTTTTTTATCGATTAGCACTGACCGGGCACCGATTATTCGACAGCCGGTTAACGCGTCGCCAAATACGCCTTCCTTCACACCAATGTCAAGCAGGCGACAGGAATAATTGCCAACCTACTTCCCATCTGTTATTTATAGCGGCCTGTTTTTCCCCCACATTGGGGATTCGATAGTGCGTGTGTATGTAGGAGAAGCAACATGCAAGAAGGGCAAACCCGTAAAACCTCGTCCTTGAGCATTCTCGCCATCGCTGGGGTGGAGCCGTACCAAGAGAAGCCGGGCGAAGAGTACATGAACGACGCCCAGTTGTCGCATTTCAAGCGCATTCTTGAAGCATGGCGCAACCAGCTCAGGGATGAAGTGGATCGTACTGTATCTCATATGCAGGAAGAGGCAGCTAACTTCCCTGATCCGGCCGACCGTGCCACTCAGGAAGAAGAGTTCAGTCTTGAACTGCGTAACCGCGACCGCGAGCGCAAACTGATTAAAAAGATCGAGAAAACGCTGAAGAAAGTAGAAGACGAAGATTTCGGCTACTGCGAATCCTGTGGCGTGGAGATCGGCATTCGTCGCCTTGAAGCGCGTCCGACTGCTGATTTGTGCATCGACTGCAAGACTCTGGCCGAAATCCGCGAAAAGCAGATGGCAGGCTAATACAGTTGTTACCGCTGCGGCGTGCGTTCTGCGTGCGCCGCACAGAGAAAAGGGAAAGTTTCCCCTCTGATATGCAAGAAAGACAATATGTGGGGCGCTTTGCCCCATCGCCTTCCGGAGATCTGCATTTCGGCTCGCTGATTGCCGCTCTGGGAAGTTACCTCCAGGCTCGTGCCCAACGCGGGCAGTGGCTGGTTCGCATTGAAGATATCGATCCCCCGCGCGAAGTCGCCGGTGCGGCCGCTCGTATCTTATCCGCTCTGGAACATTATGGTCTCCTCTGGGACGGCCAGGTCATCTATCAATCCCAACGTCATGAAGCTTACCGCGCTACTTTGGATCTACTGCATCAGCAGGGACTCAGCTATTGCTGCAACTGCACCCGCAGCCGCATCCAGCAGCTAGGCGGTCTGTATGACGGCCACTGTCGTCATTTGAATCTTGGCCCGCAGAGCGCCGCCATTCGCTTGCGTCAGTCCGCCCCGGTTTACGCCTTCAATGACCGCCTGCAGGGCGAGTTGCAGGCCGACCCGGCACTGGCTCGAGAAGACTTTATCATCCGCCGGCGCGATGGGCTGTTCGCCTATAATCTGGCGGTGGTGGTGGACGACCATTTTCAGGGCATTACCGAAATCGTGCGGGGTGCCGACCTGATCGAACCCACGGTGCGCCAGATAGCGCTGTACCACCAGTTGCAGGCGCCGGTGCCCGCCTATGTGCATCTGCCGCTGGCGCTGGGCGTTAACGGCAGCAAACTGTCGAAGCAAAACCATGCGCCTGCCCTCCCCGACGGCGATCCACGGCCGACACTGGTAGCCGCGCTGAAATTTCTGCGCCAACCGCTACCGGAAAGCTGGCAAGATCTTGACCTGTCATTATTATTGAGCTGGGCAGTCGCTCACTGGAAGCTGGACGATGTGCCGCGCCGGGATGCCATTTCCCTGGACGAAAACACATCGGCATTCTCAAAAGAGCCATGGTGAGCTATGATTAGCCGCTATTTTTTGTTAGCGCCATTTTTATCAGACACTATCGAGGTGTACCATTTTTACCCGAGTAGCCAATTTCTGCCGTAAGGTGCTAATCCGCGATGACAAGCAGCCGCGCGATGATGCGCCGGTCAGCGATAAAAACGTAGTCCGCGAAGAAAGCGTGGTGGCTCAGCAGCCGGCCGCGCCGCAGCGACGTTCCGTCGATCGCGGCAGAGAAAGCCCTGCCCGCCGGCCGGCACCGCGTAAACGCCCACCTTTTCCTACCGCCGAGGGAACCGGCTCAATGACCGTGATCCCCCGCGACCAACACTCCATCTCACGTAAAGACATCAGTGAGAATGCGCTGAAGGTGCTGTATCGTCTGAACAAATCCGGCTTCGAAGCCTATTTGGTCGGTGGCGGCGTACGCGACCTGCTGCTGGGCAAAAAACCGAAAGATTTCGACATCACCACCAACGCGACGCCGGAACAAGTGCGCAAGCTGTTCCGCAACTGCCGTCTGGTTGGCCGCCGCTTCCGCCTGGCCCACGTGATGTTCGGGCCGGAAATCATTGAGGTTGCCACCTTCCGTGGTCACCACGAGCAGCAAACGCCGGAATCTGACAAAAATTCTTCCCAGCAGGCCCAAAACGGCATGCTGCTGCGCGACAACATCTTCGGCTCGATCGAAGAAGATGCCCAGCGCCGCGACTTCACCATCAACAGCCTGTACTACGGCGTAGCGGACTTCACCCTGCGTGATTACGTCGATGGCCTGCGCGATCTCAAACAGGGCGTGATCCGCCTGATTGGCGATCCGGAAACCCGCTACCGTGAAGACCCGGTGCGCATGCTGCGCGCGGTGCGTTTCGCCGCCAAGCTGGAGATGCGTATCAGCGAAGAAACTGCCGAGCCGATACCGCGTTTGGCGTCCTTGCTGCATGAGATCCCGCCAGCGCGTCTGTTTGAGGAATCACTCAAGCTGCTGCAGGCAGGCTACGGTTATCCGACCTATCTGAAGCTCTGTGAATACCAGCTGTTCCAACCGCTGTTCCCGCAGATTGCACGTCACTTCACGCCGAGCCAGGACACGCCAATGGAGCGTATTCTGGCGCAGGTGCTGAAGAACACCGATTACCGTCTGCAAAACAACATGCGCGTCAATCCGGCGTTCCTGTTTGCTGCTATGCTTTGGTATCCGCTGCTGGAACATGCGCAGAAACTGGCGCAGGAAAGTGGGCTGGCGTATTACGACGCCTTCGCGCTGGCGATGAATGATGTGTTGGACGAGCAGTGTCGTTCGCTGGCCATCCCGAAACGCATCACCACACTGGTTCGCGATATCTGGCAGTTGCAGCTGCGTCTGTCCCGTCGTCAGGGCAAGCGCGCGCACAAGCTGATGGAACATCCGAAATTCCGCGCCGCTTACGATTTGCTGGCGCTGCGTGCCGAAGTAGAAGAAAACCAGGAGATGCTGCGTCTGACCGAATGGTGGGGCGAGTTCCAGGAAGCTACACCGGCACGACAGAAAACCATGTTGAGTACTTTGGGTGACGACCCGGCACCGCGCCGTGCGCGTCAGCGGCGCCCTCGCCGCCGGACGCCGCGTAAAGAAGGAGAATAATGATCCGCGTTTATATCGCGTTGGGCAGCAACCTGGCGCACCCGCTACAGCAGGTGAAAGCCGCACTGGAAGCGCTGGAGCATCTCCCGCGCACCCGGTTGATCGTTTGTTCTTCGTTTTACCGCACCAAGCCGCTGGGGCCGCAAAACCAGCCGGACTTTCTCAATGCGGTGGTGGCCCTGGATACCTTGCTGCCCGCCGAACAGTTACTCGATCACACCCAGGCGATAGAACGCAATCAGGGCCGCGTGCGCAAAGATGAGCGCTGGGGCCCACGCACCCTCGATCTGGACATCATGCTGTATGGCGAACAGGTGATTCATACCGATCGCCTGACGGTGCCGCACTACGGTCTGAAAGAGCGTGAGTTCATGCTCTATCCCTTGGCAGAAATCGCCCCTGAGTTAATCTTCCCGGACGGTGAGTCGCTGGCCAGCTGCCTGAAGCGCGTACCCAAAAACGGCATGGAGCTCTGGCACCAACCCAGGCCAAAAGCCTGAGTCGGCGCAGGACCTACAAAGTGCCCGACAGCGCTACCTGAGCAACAAAGCCCCCTTCAGGTCGATTGGCGAAGCTAACCCGCAGTCCGTGCAAAGTGGCGATGCGTTGCACAATTGACAACCCCAAGCCACTACCAGTCTGTTCCTGACCCGGTGGACGATAAAAACGCTCCCCCAACCGCTCCAGATGTTCCGTCGTCACTCCCGGACCATTATCCTCGATCGTCAGCAGGCGTTCTGTCAGCCTCACCGTGACAGTACCGCCCGCCGGGGTGTAACGCACCGCATTATCCACCAGATTGCGCACCAGCAGCGACAGCAGCAACGCTTGCCCCTGTATCAGCGCCGGAGTGCCCTGCTGTTCGTAACGCAACGTGACACCGGCCGCATGTGCATGACGCTCCTGCTCGGCCAACGTCATCGGCACCAGTTGGCCCCAGTCGGCAGCTTCCAGCTCGGCGAGGTCTGACAGGGAGTCCAGCCGCGACAGCGTCAGCAGTTGATCCACCAGTCGGGTGGCGCGATCGATACCCACCGTCAGATTACCCAGCGCATGCTCGCGCATCTGCTCGTCATCACCGGCCAGTTGTACCACTTCCGTTTGCACCCGCAACGCCGCCAACGGGCTGCGCAGTTCGTGGGCGGCGTCAGAAGTAAAACGTCGCTCACGTACCAATAGCGCATTGATTCGGCTAAACAGAGCATTAAGCGCATCGACCAGTGGCCGGACTTCGGTCGGTACCTGGCCGGCATCCAGCGGCGTGGCATCGTCCGGTGCGCGCTTACGCAGCCCGGCAGCGACGGTGCGTAATGGCCGTAGCTCGCGCCCGACCATCAGCGCAATCAGCAGCATCAGCATCGGCAGCGTCACCAGCCAGGGCACCAGTTGCCCGGTCACCATACCCAATGCCATATCGTGGCGATAATCCCACTCCTGCCCCACCACAATGCGATAACGTCCATCTGGACTGGTCAGCCACAGCAGCCGCCAACTGTCGTCATCGCCCTTGCGTTCTCCGTCGGTGAAACCGTCACGGTCGCCGTCAAAACGGAAATCCGCACCGTTCTCCCCGTCGTTGAGCAGCATCTTGCCGTTGCGGTCGAAAATGGCGAATGCCAGCGCATCATCATCCTGCTCGCCACGCTTGCCGTGGCGCACCAGTTTTTTGGTTTTCGGCAGGCTGCGCACGCTCTCGTCTGCCAATAGATCGCCCAGGTTGGCGGTTGCCAGCCGTTTGGCGAACAGCATCTGCTGGGTATCGAAGACTTCATTGATGGTATTACGGCTCATCTTCCACGCCACCAGGCTGGCAGCGCACCAGGTCAATAACGCCAGCAGGCTGAAAATCAGGATCAATCTCAACCGCAGACTCAGATGTTTCACGCGTTGTCCCCCAGCGTATAACCCACGCCGTGAATGGTACGGATAAAACCGTTACCCAGCTTGCGCCGCAGATGATGGATATGCACCTCCACCGCGTTGCTGCTGACTTCGTCGTCCCAGTTGTACAGTTTTTCCTGGATCAGTGGTCGCGCCAATACCCGTCCCCTGTTATGCAAAAACAGCTCCAGCACCGCCAATTCACGCGGGGTCAGCGTGACCTGCTCACCGTTGCAGCTCACGCTACGGGTGGCGGTATCGAACACCACATTGCCATGGACCAGTTGCGGCATCAGTTGGCCGTGACGACGGCGGATCAATGCCTGCAGGCGCGCGGCAACCTCCGCCAGGGCAAAAGGTTTGCACAGGTAATCATCGGCACCGCTTTGCAGGCCGCTGACCCGTTGCTCCAGTGCATCACGCGCGGTCAGGATCAGCACCGGCACGTCATGGCCAGCCTGCCGCCACTGACGCAACAGATCCAGGCCATCGAGGCCCGGCAGGCTCAGGTCGAGGATCACCGCATCGTAAGGCGCGCTTTCCAGCGCATTTTTGCCGACCAGTCCATCGGTAAACCAGTCCAGATTAAAGCCGAGTTTGGTCAGCCCGGCCTTGATCCCGTCGCCGATTAACTTGTCATCTTCTATCAGCAGAATTCGCATGTGCGTCCTTTTTTAGTCATTGCCGCCCATTACACCACAAGGTTCTTAAGAACCGCTTAAGCATTATGATCTGCGCTACCCACCCCGTTAGGGTTACAGTAGAATGACTGCACTTTTTTGTAGCCAGGGCCCTGCGTACGCCGCGCGGCTCTATTCAGGAGACGTAGTGATGAAACCCACCACCGTGACCCATTTGCGCCAGTGGAAGCAGGAACAGCGCAAGTTTGCTTCCCTCACTGCCTACGATGCCAGCTTTGCCAAACTGTTTGAAGAGCAAGGCGTTAAAGTGCTGCTGGTGGGCGATTCACTGGGCATGACGCTGCAGGGCCACGACTCCACCCTACCGGTCACCGTCGCCGATATCGCCTATCATACCCGTGCCGTACGCCGGGGTGCTCCGACTTGTCTGTTGTTGGCCGACCTGCCCTTTATGAGCTATGCCACCCCACAGTTGGCCTGCGCCAATGCTGCCGAGCTGATGCAGGCCGGTGCCAATATGGTGAAACTGGAAGGCGGCAGTTGGCTGTGTGAAACGGTGAAAACTCTCACCGAACGCGCAGTGCCGGTCTGCGGCCATCTCGGTCTGACGCCGCAGTCAGTCAACGTATTCGGTGGCTACAAGGTGCAAGGCCGCGATGAACTTGCCGCCAAGCAACTGCTGGAAGATGCAAAAAATCTGGAGCTGGCCGGCATCCAACTACTGGTGCTGGAGTGCGTCCCAACCGAACTGGCACGCAAGGTCACTGAAGCCATGACCATTCCGGTGATCGGCATTGGTGCCGGTAACGTCACTGATGGGCAGATCCTGGTGATGCACGACGCCTTCGGTATTACCGGTGGCCACACGCCAAAATTCGCTAAAAACTTCCTGGCACAGAGCGGCGATATCCGCTCGGCGGTGCAACAATATATTCAGGACGTAGAGCAAGGCATTTACCCCGCTGAAGAGCACTCTTTCAACTAAAGTGTCCGCGTTAGGAGTTATGGAATGGTAATTATCGAAACCCTGCCGCTGTTGCGTCAGCAGATCCGCCGCTGGCGTCAGGATGGGAAACGCATCGCGCTGGTGCCGACCATGGGTAACCTGCACGAAGGTCATATGCAGCTTATTGATGAAGCCCGCGCGCGTGCCGATGTCGTGGTCGTCAGTATTTTCGTCAATCCGATGCAATTCGAACGCCCTGAAGATCTTGCCAGTTACCCACGCACCCTGCAGGAAGACAGCGAAAAACTAACCCGCCGCGGTGTCGAACTGGTGTTCGCACCCGCGCCGGCTGATGTCTATCCGCAGGGGCTGGAACAGCAAACCTATGTCGACGTACCGGGTATTTCCACCATGCTGGAAGGCGCCAGCCGTCCGGGCCACTACCGCGGCGTCGCCACCATTGTCAGCAAGCTGTTCAATCTGGTGCAGCCGGATCTGGCCTGTTTTGGCGAGAAGGACTATCAGCAACTGGCGCTGATCCGCAAGATGGTGGCGGATATGGGCTACGACATCGACATTGTTGGCGTACCGACAGTACGCGCCAAAGATGGTCTGGCGCTCAGTTCGCGCAACGGTTACCTGACCGCCGAAGAGCGGAAAATCGCGCCGCAGCTCAGCAAAATCATGAACGCGCTGGCCGAACAGCTCAGCAATGGTGAACGCCACGTTGACGAACTGCTGGAACAAACCGCAAAGCACCTGCGCAGCGCCGGTTTCACCCCAGACGAGTTGTTTATCCGTGACGCCGACAGCCTGCAACCGCTGGGCGTTGAAAGCCAACGTGCAGTGGTGTTAATGGCCGCCTGGTTGGGTAAAGCGCGGTTGATCGACAACCAGCAGGTTGACCTGACGCTGTAGGTCGTTTTTCGTGCAATCGTCACCATTACAACCAGCCCGACAGTAGACAATTTCGGGCTTATCGGTGACGATACATCTCGGTATGGATGTTTAACCCAATCGCCTCTCTATATTAGGTAAAGCTATGATACGTACTATGCTGCAAGGCAAGCTGCATCGGGTGAAAGTGACTCAGGCCGACTTGCACTATGAAGGCTCCTGCGCCATCGATCAGGACTTTCTGGAAGCCGCAGGCATTCTGGAATATGAAGCTATCGATATTTATAACGTTGATAACGGCCAGCGTTTCTCAACCTATGCCATCGCCGCCGAACGCGGTTCGCGCATTATTTCGGTCAATGGTGCGGCAGCACGCTGCGCCTGCGTGGGCGACAAACTGATCATCTGCTCTTACGTACAGATGAGCGATGCAGATGCCCGCCAGCACCGCCCAAAAGTTGGTTACTTCGAGGGTGACAACCACCTGCAGCGCAAGGCGAAAGCCGTGCCGGTTCAGGTCGCGTAAAAGTAAAAACGGGCGCTGTCGGCGCCCGTTCCTTTCTGATTATTGCACCACCAGCGTTCCTGGCTTGTTGGCTATTCTGTCCGCCATGGTCTGAATCGAGTCGGTGCGCAGAATATACAGCCGTTTCAGCGTATAGGGGTTATCCCCCGGTTTCACTTTGCCCTGCACCGTGGTCACCGCCAGATGAAAACCGGCGTCTTTCGCAGCCTGTATCGCCCGCTGATTGTAGCCGCCAAATGGGTAGGAGACATACAGCACATACGGATTAAATTGCGACAGCGCGCGGCGTGAGTGCTCAAAATCGAATTCAATATTGTGTAGCGAACGGCTCAGCAGGATCGGTTGACGATTACCGTCGGTACGATGCAGGAAATGGGTATGCGACTGCACGTCGAACACGTCCTGAATCTGCTTCAACTCGGAAATGCTCATAAACTGCAGCGAGTCTGGGTTCCACTTCTGTGGATGGCGCTTGATGCGTGAAGAAATAATAAACGCCGTGGCGCGCAAGCCGTAGTTCTTCAATACCGGGTAAGCATAGCGATAGACCGACTTCAGGCCGTCATCAAATGTCAGCACCACCGCCCTGCCCGGCAGATTGATCTGGTTTTTCAGGTAGGCTTCCAACTGATACAGGGAAATGGTGTCGTAGCCCGCCTGCTTCAGATAGGTCATCTGGTTACTGAACGCCACGTCAGAGGTGGTCGTCGAGGTATGGCGGAAGCGCTTGTTCTCTTCATTTTTCAGCAAATGATGATAGGTCAGTATCGGTATACCGGTGTCAATCTCGCAGTCCAGCTCGCTGATATAACCCAGGCGATCGCCAATGTTGACCTCATACCAGGTGTTGTTGAGCCGATCTTTCAGCTTGCCGATGATTGGGTAGCGCAGGTTCTGTTCCAGTATGCCAAACACATCGCTGGTGTTATCCGCATCGGTATAGACGTTGATCGCCTTCTGCGTGATCAGGTTCTGGTTAGTCAGCGGTTTATTCAACTCCCCCAGAGAGTCTTTCACCTTGCGTGATTTTTTAAGCTCTCGCACGTCGTCTTTATCAATAAAACCCGTGCCATGGCCGAATTTGAACTCGTAATATTCCGCATCCGCCGGGAACACCTGGATCAGTTGCCCCTGCTTCACTTCACCGACAGGAATAACATGCTCGCCAATCAGCGAATAAACTTCACTGTCGCGTTGCGCTTCCATATATTCGGATTTAACGGCACTGTCTTCCGACAACAAATTTGCCAGGCTTGCCGGGGCGACCAGTGACATCAGGATGCCGATCAGCCCAGCCGCTACCTTGTGTTGAGAGCGCATGATTATGTTCGCGTAATAACAAAATGGAGAAAATGTGGAGCGCCAGCATAGCACGATTTGAATGGCGGGGATAAAGGGGTTATTTGAGCAATTCTATAGATTTACAGGCGGCTTGCTTCAGGTCAAGAAAAGCGTCCCCGTACGCGATGCCCGGGGACGCGGGTCAATCAGGTACGCAGACCGCGACCGCGCTCAATCAGGTACCAGGACAGCAGGTAGAACACCGCAATGAACGCCACCAGCACCGTCATGGTCAGCGTCAACGGCACGTCGCTGATGCCCAGGAAGCCATAGCGGAATCCGCTGATCATGTAGACAATCGGGTTCAGTTTGGACACCGCCTGCCAGAACGGCGGCAGCAGCGTCAGTGAGTAAAACACCCCGCCCAGGTAGGTCAGCGGCGTCAGCACGAAGGTCGGGATCAGGCTGATATCATCAAAGGTCGTGGCAAACACCGCGTTGATCAGCCCCGCCAGCGAGAACAAAATCGCCGTCAGCAGCAGCGTGGCGACAATCACCCACCAGGCATGTACCTGCAAAGGCACGAAGAACAGCGAAATCACGGTCACCAGCACGCCGACGCAAATACCGCGCGCTACGCCACCACCGACGTAACCGGCAATCACCACGTGCGTCGGTACCGGCGCCACCAGCAACTCTTCGATATTGCGCTGGAATTTGGCGCTGAAGAACGATGACGCGACGTTGGCGTATGAGTTGGTGATCACCGCCATCATAATCAGGCCGGGAACAATAAACTGCATGTAATCAAAACCGTGCATCTCACCGATGCGTGAACCAATCAGGTTGCCGAAGATGATGAAATACAGCGTCATGGTGATCACCGGCGGCACCAGCGTCTGGATCCAGATGCGGGCAAAACGGTTGATCTCTTTGGCCCAGATGCTCTGCAAGGCCACCCAATACAAACGCATCATGCTTTTTCTCCATTACCGTTAACCAGGGTGACAAACAGCTCTTCCAGCCGGTTAGCCTTGTTACGCATGCTCAGTACCTGAACGCCCTGCGCACTGAGCTGGGCAAACAGGCCATTCAGACCCTGTTCGCGCATCACTTCCACTTCCAGCGTTGAGGTATCCGTCAGGCGATGGCGGTAACCGTCCAGCTTCGGCAACGGGCTTTTCGCCGCCAGATCGAGGATGAAGGTTTCAGACTTCAGCTTGGCCAACAGGCCTTTCATCGAGGTGTTCTCCACCAGCTCACCGTTCTGGATAATGCCGATATTGCGGCACAGCATTTCTGCCTCTTCCAGATAGTGAGTGGTAAGAATAATGGTGGTGCCCTGAGCATTAAGCTCTTTCAGGAAGCCCCACATCGAGCGGCGCAACTCGATATCTACCCCAGCGGTCGGTTCGTCGAGGATCAGCAATTTTGGCTGATGCATCAATGCACGAGCGATCATCAGTCGGCGCTTCATCCCACCAGATAACATGCGGGCGCGTTCGTCGCGCTTGCCCCACAGATCCAACTGGGTCAGGTATTTTTCCGCCCGCACCAATGCCTCACGACGGGTAACGCCATAGTAGCCGGCCTGATTGACCACAATCTGCATCACGGTTTCGAACGGGTTAAAGTTGAATTCCTGCGGCACCAGCCCGAGTTGGCGCTTGGCGTTGACGATGTCTTTATCGATGTCGTAGCCGAACACCCGCACGCTGCCGGACGTCTTATTGACCAGCGAACTGATAATGCCGATGGTAGTGGATTTTCCAGCGCCGTTCGGCCCCAGCAAGGCGTAGAAATCCCCTGCCTCGACGTTCAGATCGATCCCGCGCAATGCCTTGACGCCACCGGCGTAAGTCTTGGTCAACTGCGCTATTTCCAGTGCATAATTCATAAGCTAAAAAGTACCTTGTGACGATGAGTATGCTGCTGCGTCTTGTAATGAAGGTGATGTTATCATCAGCAGCGTTTTCACTGAGGCAAATCCGTGCGGAAAATCCAGGTTCCATCCCGCCTTACTGTATAAAAAGTGGCTGAATATCCTCTCGCATAACTGTTCCGATATCCAAATTGTGACGCTTGTCTTATATTACCCCAACGCAATCTGCTCGTTACAGGCCTATAACTTCCATGAACGAAATCGAAAAGCTTATCGCTAATAACCATACCTGGTCAGCTAATATCAGCAAGGAAGACCCGGACTTTTTTGAACGTTTAGCCCAGGCGCAAAAGCCTCGCTTTTTATGGATAGGTTGTTCAGACAGCCGCGTTCCCGCGGAAAGACTGACCGGGCTGGAGCCGGGTGAACTCTTTGTTCACCGTAACGTGGCCAACCTGGTAATTCACACCGATTTAAACTGCCTGTCGGTGGTGCAGTACGCCGTCGATGTACTGGAAGTTGAGCATATCATTATCTGCGGCCACCTGGGCTGCGGTGGTGTAGAAGCCGCGGTTGAGAATCCGGAACTGGGGCTGATCAACAACTGGCTGCTGCACATCCGTGACCTGTGGTACAAGCACAGCTCACTGCTGGGCGAACTGGAGCCGGAAAAACGCCTCGACGTACTCTGTGAAATCAACGTGATTGAGCAGGTCTACAACCTGGGCCATTCCACAATCATGCAATCAGCATGGAAACGCGGCCAAAAAGTGATGATTCACGGTTGGGTGTACGGCATTCAGGACGGGCGCTTGCGCGATCTTGAAGTGGTCGCCACCAGCCGCGAGAGCCTGGAGATGGGCTATCGCAAGGCGATGGCCACCTTGCAGCAGGATAAGGGGATTTAATCCTGTCAGAGGCGCGGTTTACCGCGCCTACCGCATATTACTCGTCCAGCAGTACCACTTTACCCACGTACGGCAAATGGCGATAACGCTGAGCATAGTCGATGCCGTAACCCACCACAAACTCGTCCGGGATCGGGAAGCCCACGTACTCAACCGGCACTTCGACTTCACGTCGTTCAGGCTTATCCAGCAGGGTACAAATCGCCAGCGATTTCGGCCCGCGCAACGCCAGAATTTCGCGCACTTTATTCAGCGTATTGCCTGAGTCAATGATGTCTTCGACGATCAGGACGTCTTTGCCACGGATGTCTTCATCCAAATCCTTGAGAATTTTTACGTCACGGGTGGTGGACATACCGCTGCCGTAGCTGGAGGCGGTCATAAAGTCGACCTCATGCGGCACCTCAATGGTGCGACATAGATCGGCCATGAACATAAAGGAGCCGCGCAGCAGCCCGACCAGCACCATATCACTGCCGCTATCGCGGTAATCTTCGGTAATCTGGCGGCCAAGTTCGGCGATACGGGTCTTAACTTCCTGCTCGGAAATCATTACTTCTACAGTGTGTTTCATAGGTTTCAGGTCAGTTGCCGGAAGAAGGGCGCAGAGTTTAGCATAGCCTGCAGCCGCTGGCGACGCGAGTCCGCCGCCTGGTTATTCTACCGGAACTGCGTATCGACTAAGTTTAGGGTATAGCTCGAGGGTATTCCTAACGGGCATGAAGCACACTTAGTACCTCGATATACTCCGCCAATACGCGATAAATCACGATGTAATTTGGGTGTACCACTATTTCACGAGTTCCTGCTACGCGGCCAGATCGAAACAAATAAGGATGTTCAGTTACTGGAATTACCGACTCTTCTATACGCTGCATCAGCGACTCAGCGGCAACTGGATTTTGTTCCGCGATAAAAGCGAGCAGGGTATATAACCCCGTTTTTGCCTCGTCAGTCCATTTGACGGTCAGCATCAGGCTGATTTTCTTTTGGCTTTAGCTTCTTCGATAATGTTGCGGGCCCCTGCCATGACTTCATCATGAGGAATCAAAGGCGCACGACTATTGATTGCTGCCTCAACCTGGCTGCGAAACCAACGGTCATAGCTGTCAGCCTGCTCTTGAGTTTCAAACTCTGAGACAATAGGGTCCAATTTTGTCGGCATAATGCCCCCCTCCTTAGCTGAAATTTTAAACAGCATAGCCACTTCCTATGGCCAAACCAAGCGCTGGCGACGCGAGTGCGCCGCCAGTTTTTTCCAGCGTGGGTTGAATCAGTCGGTTACGGTAAAGCCCAGCATCATGCCGGTATCTTCATGTTCCAACAGGTGGCAGTGGGCCATATAGGCATGATCGCTATTGGCCGGGTGATCAAAGCGTACCAATACTTCACTGCGCCAACCTTCGACCCGCACGGTGTCTTTCCAGCCGCTGCGGTGAGCTGCCGGAGGTTTGCCGTTTTCCGACAGGATGCGGAACTGGGTGCCGTGAATATGGAACGGATGCAGCATCATGTCGCCCTCACCCGAAATGGTCCATTTTTCGTATTTGCCGCGCTTGGCTTCAAACATCGGCTTGGTCATGTCGAAGGCCTTGCCGTTGATCATGTTGCCGTGACTGAAGTCGAACGGTTTGGCACCATGATCCATCCCTTTCATATTGCCGTGGTCCATCCCCTTCATACTACCATGGTCCATCCCCTTCATACTGCCATGGTCCATCCCCTTCATACTGCCATGGTCCATCCCCTTCATACTGCCATGGTCCATGCCTTTCATGCCGGCCATATCACCATTGTCTTTAGGCATGCTGCCGTGATCCATGCTCATGCCGGCCATGGCCTGATGACCGTAACGATCCATCAATGCCTGCATACCCAGCTTATCCAACTGCGGGTTCATCATCAGTTGCAACCAGCGTTCCTGGATCCCGCTTACCGCCGGTATTGCAGGCAATTTGACCAGGCTGTCCGGCATGCTCTTGATACCCTGCGCCAGCGAAGGCTGAATATGTAATACCGGCAGCGGCTGGTCGAACGGGGCCAGCGTCATGCCCATCTGTTTAACCGGCAGCGTAACAATATCGAAGGGTTTACCGTCGGAGGCATCCACCAGCACTTCAAAGCGTTCGCCCATCAGCATCGGCAGTTCGGTCAGCTTGACCGGCTCGGCCAAAAAACCACCGTCGCTGGCAATCACGTAGAGCGGACGATTATCGCTGGTTGCCAGATTCAGTGAACGCGCGTTACAACCGTTGAGGAAACGCAAACGCAGCCAACCGCGCGGTGCCACATGCCGTGGGTACTGGGCGCCGTTGGTGAACATACGGTCACCAAACCAGCCTACTGCGGCACTCATTACGTCCAGTTGGTATTCAATCTGTGCATCTTTACCCAGCCGCTTGTCCTGCAGGATCACCGGAATATCATCCTGCCCCCAGGTTTTCGGTAGCGGCAACTTACTGCTCTCATCGTCTTCCAGCAGTACCAACCCCGCCAGGCCCATCATCACTTGCTGACCGGTCTTGCCGTGAGTGTGCGGATGGAACCAGCAGGTGGCGGCGGGCTGTTCAACTGTGAATTGCACCCTGCGCGTGGTGCCTGGCTGAATTAGTGCCTGCGGGCCGCCATCAACGTCACCGGGGATTTCCAGGCCGTGCCAGTGAACGGTACTGGCCTCCGGCAAGCCATTGCGAATATCCACCGTCACCGGCTTGCCGCGCTGCAATCGCACCGCAGGCCCCAATAACGCACCATTAACTCCCCAGGTTTGGGTAGCCCTACCCGGCAGCCAGTTCATTTCTCCAGTTTGCAGCGCTAGCGCAATGTTCCCTTGAGCGTCCGGCATCAGCAGCGGCGGGATCGGCAACGCTGGCAGCTCAGCGGCCCACAGGCCCCGGCTCCACATGGGTAAAGCACTTGCCGCGCCCAGCGCAGCGGTCAGTTTGATAAAATCACGGCGTAACATCGCTGACTCCCTTTTTCAGTGTTCGACACTTAATGCGGCACAAGCTGCACCGCAACTTGAAAGAGTATGGGTATAGATTGATCTGTTCACAGCCTAAACCCTCCCCTTAGCGGAAGGTCAAGCCTTTGCTGCCGGTTATGTTACCTACAGGTAATAAAATTTGGTGCCTTTATAGGCAAGTGTGATAACGTCTGTGGACAATAAAAAGGTCTATTTTCATGATGAAAAAAACAACGTTACTGGTGCTGTTGCTCACCATGCTGGGGTTCTCCAACGCCAGTCTGGCGCTGAATGAGTCTGAAGCGGAAGATCTGGCCGATCTGACGGCGGTCTTTATTTATTTGAAAAACGACTGCGGCTACAACGACTTGCCCAATGCCCAAATCAAGCGCGCCATCGTTTATTTTGCTCAGCAAAACCGTTGGGATCTGACCAACTATAATAGTTTTAATATGAATGCGCTGGGTGAAGACAGCTATCGCGATCTCAGTGGGATCGCCATCCCTACCCCCAATAAATGCAAATCCCTGGCACGCGACTCGCTGAGCCTGCTGGCATACGCCAACTAATCCTCCCGCCTTGCGCTACCTCTGTTTGAAATTCAGCCGTGCATCACCAGGCAGAGTTAGCTATGATGTTGCGCCAATTTTTCATGGCTGTTATTACGGAGTCCCCGCACATGACCCAGAAAGAAATTTGGTATGAAACGCTGCATGCCAACTTCGGCCAGTACTTCTCGGTAGAGAACGTACTGTATCGTGAGAAGACCGAGCATCAGGATTTGGTGATTTTTGAAAACCCGGTTCTGGGGCGCGTGATGGCGCTCGACGGCGTGGTACAAACCACCGAGCGCGATGAGTTTATCTATCACGAAATGATGACCCACATCCCGCTGCTGGCTCACGGCCAGGCGAAGAAGGTGCTGATCATCGGTGGTGGCGACGGCGCCATGCTGCGCGAAGTCAGACGCCATCAGGGCGTAGAGCAGATCACCATGGTTGAAATCGACGCCGGTGTGGTCGAGTTCTGCCGCCAATATCTGCCCAACCACAATGCCGGTGCTTACGACGACCCACGCTTCAAGCTGGTGATCGACGACGGCGTCAACTTTGTTAATCAGACCGATGAAAAATTCGATGTGATTATCTCTGACTGTACCGATCCCATCGGCCCCGGCGAAAGCCTGTTCACCTCAGCATTCTACGAAGGCTGCGCACGCTGCCTGAACGAGGGCGGCATTTTTGTTGCGCAGAACGGCGTGTGCTTCCTGCAGCAAGACGAAGCGGTCAATAGCCACACCAGGCTGAGCCAGTACTTCAATGACGTCAGCTTCTATCAGGCGGCAATTCCGACCTATTACGGTGGCATCATGACCTTCGCCTGGGCGAGTCAGGATCCGACTCTGCGTCAGCTTGATCTGACAACGCTGCAACATCGCTTTCATCAAAGCGGCTTAAACTGTCGTTATTACAACCCGGCAATTCACGCGGGCAGCTTTGCTCTGCCGCAGTATTTGCTCAACGCACTATGCCCAAAATAATTGGAGTTGCATCAAGGCGGCCAGTGAGCGAACCCCGGGGAGCTTACTCCTGTAAGTGATTCGGGTGAACGAGCACAGCCAACGCAGAGGCAGCTTCAAGTATGCCGGGAATGAACGTTTCACGTTAAGCGAGAAGATAAAGGAGGTGAACCAAATTGCAAAAGCTAAAACTGCACGGCTTTAACAACCTGACCAAGAGCCTGAGTTTTTGTATTTACGATATTTGTTACGCCAAAACTGCGGATGACCGCGCTGGCTATATCGCCTACATTGACGAACAATACAACGCCAATCGCCTGACCGAGATCCTGAGCGAGACCTGCTCGATCATTGGCGCCAATATTCTGAATATCGCCCGCCAGGACTATGAGCCTCAGGGAGCCAGCGTCACCATTCTGGTCAGTGAAGAACCGATGGATCCGAACGATGTCGATACCTCGGAGCACCCAGGTCCACTGTCAAAAACGGTGGTTGCGCACCTGGACAAGAGCCACATCTGCGTTCACACCTATCCGGAGAGCCATCCGGAAGGCGGTTTGTGCACTTTCCGCGCCGATATCGAAGTATCGACCTGCGGCGTAATCTCACCGCTGAAAGCGCTGAATTACCTGATCCATCAGTTGGAATCCGACATCGTTACCATGGACTACCGCGTGCGCGGTTTTACCCGCGACGTGAATGGCGTGAAGCATTACATCGATCATGAGATCAATTCGATCCAGAACTTTATGTCTGATGATATGAAGGCGCTGTACCACATGATGGACGTGAATGTTTATCAGGAGAACATCTTCCATACCAAGATGTTGCTGAAGGATTTCGATCTGAAGCACTACCTGTTTAATGCCAAACCGGATGCGCTGAGTGCCGCCGAACGTAAAAAGATTACCGATCTGCTGTGGAAAGAGATGCAGGAAATCTATTACGGACGGAACATCCCACACCTGTAATCGCTGGCGGGCGCTTTATGCAGCGCCCCTGGAGATTCAATACATTGCGCTGAGCGTTATACCAAATGCAGGCCACCGGGTAGATCGGTCAGTTGACGTTGAACGGTGGCAGGCAACGCCTTATCGGTAACGATATCCGTCAGGTTGCCAAGTGGGGTCACACAGAATAACGAGTAAGCCTCGTACTTGCTGCTGTCTGCCAGCAACACCCGCTGGCGTGCATTGGCCATCAGATCCTGCTTCAGACCCACCTTCTCTTCGGTTGGGGTAGTAATGCCTTTCTCAATACTCCACGAGTTACAGCTGACAAACGCAATATCCGGGTAGATCCCACGCAACAGTCTACGCCCGTGATCGCCGACACAGGACTGGCTGCTGTCATCAATCCGGCCACCGATGATGGTCACTTCGATCTGTTTAAAACCAGAGAGGAACAGGGCGATATGCAGATCGGCGGTGATCACCCGCAGCGGGAGGTGAGTCAAGTGCCGCGCCAGTTCCAGCATGGTGGTGCCTGCATCCAGCACTACCGCATCTCCAGCTTTAACCATCGTTGCAGCATACTGGGCGATCGCCCGCTTCTCCTGCGGATTACGCAGCTGCTTTTCATTGGTGGTGGGCTGTGCGGGGATAAAGCGGTTGAGGGCCACACCGCCATGGCTGCGGTTGATGATCCCCTGCTCATCCAGCTTGATCAAATCGCGCCGGATGGTGGCAGGAGAAGCATCGATAGCGCTGACCAATTGCTCAACCGTGACCAGATTATGGGCTTTGAGGTATTCCAGAATCTGGTCCTGGCGAGTTTTTGGCTTCATGACGTCCGCGCTATCACGCCAACTGAGTGGCTAATTGAATCGAGATAGCCATGCTCTCAGACTTGGCTTTACCTGTCCAGGCAATATCAAACGCGGTGCCGTGGTCGGCAGAAGTCCGGATAAATGGCAGGCCTGCCGTGATGTTAACTCCATCATAGAAGCCCAACAGCTTGAGCGGAATATGCCCCTGATCGTGATACATGGCGACCACCATATCGTAGTGCCCCTCGTAAGCCTGCAAGAACACGGTATCCGGTGGGCATGGGCCTGTAACATCAATTCCACGTTGTTTCATTGCCGCAATCGCCGGGCTGACGATGTTGATCTCTTCATCGCCAAACAGGCCATTTTCACCCGCATGGGGGTTAACCCCGGCCACCGCGATCCTTGGCTGTTTAAAACCAACGCGTTTGAGGAAGGCGTCCGCCATCGCCACCACCGTTTCAATACGTTCGGCACTCAGCGTGTCGAGGAATTTACGCAGGGCGATATGGGTTGAAACATGGATCACCTTCAACTTGTCGGTATACAGCACCATGGCGTAATCGCGGCTGTTGGTCAGCGTTGCCAGCAGCTCCGTATGACCTGGGTACAGATGCCCGGCCAGATGCAGCGCCTCCTTGTTTAACGGCGCGGTAGCAATGGCCATGACCTCTCCGGCCATTGCCAGTTCGGTAGCACGCTTTACGCATCGGTAAGCCAGATCGCCCGCCTGTGCCTGCACTTTCCCTGGTGTCAGCGCTGCGGGGTCCTCTAGCGGTTCATCAATGACGTTGATAATACCGGGCGCAAAGCGAGCCTGCGAAACTTGCAGGATCGGCCTCAATTCCACTTTTGGCACGATCCCCAACGCCTGTATGCGTTGCAACGTTTGCAGACAGCCCACCACGACCGCTGGCGTTCCCGCCAGCTCGCCTTCAGACAGCGCCTTGATGATAATCTCTGGCCCGATGCCTGCCGGATCGCCCATGGTGACCGCAATCGTGTTATTTGCCACTGTACATCTCCTCAATATAATAAAGTGCATCCCGTAGCGTTGATGCGCTGCCAAATCCGCCGGCTTTGGTGATCACCGGCAGATCGTCGATCTCGCTGTTGACGAACGTTCCGCAAGGTACACAAGGCGCCACTTCGCTGGTGATCCGATATCCTTCCGCGCCTAACGCTCTGGCTACGGCAATAGCGATATCGCCACCGGTCAGGAACAGGCCGCCAATCTGGGCCTGATTGATGATCGACAAAGTGATTGCGCCCAGCGTCTGGCTGATTTTGTCGCCTAATTGCTGGCGCGAGAGGTCATACTTTTCACACAGCGTCTCGATCACCTGGCGGGCATCAGCATCCCGACAGGTGCGTAACACGCAGTGTTGCCGATCCCGCAGCACACAGGCCGCCTGGCGAATAATTTCATCTACCGCGGTCTGGCTGTCCGGCTGCAACAAGCCTTCGACATTAATATCCAGAATGCCGAGCGACTTTTCTTCAGCTGCAAACACAATCTGCTGCCGGGTGGCTTCGCTCATCGAACCCGCAACCACCAGCACAGGTAGGCGCTGGCGAGTGGCCAGATAGCTGTTGGCTGGCAGTGCATTTGCCAACCCCGCCGCGCCCACCAGTAGATAACGGCAGTTGAGCTGCTGGATTGCCTGTGCTAATTGCGCCAAATCGCCATCGGTTTCGGCATCCACGACCACGATTGCTGGCCCGTTCTGGCTCAAGCGGGGTAATTCACTGCCCAGCTTGCCGCTGCGTACCGTTTGCAAATCCAACTCGTGGATCGGATAGGCGGTCTGCAAACCAATCAACGTCTTGATATGAGAAGAGACGATTGGCGTTTTCGGATCGCTGGCGAACTCGGTTTCCACCAGCGGCACGCCGTGAACCCGGCATTCACCATTGAGCGTTACCCGGCCCGCAGCGGGGATGGCAGCGGCAACAATAGCCAACTGTGCACCGCTGGCAAGCATCGCCGCCTCGACCTCTGCCCCTACATTGCCGCGAAAGGTCGAGTCGATCTTTTTATATACCAGAGGCGGCGTATCACTTTGACAGTAAGGCTTCAGGGCTTCGCTAACCTTGGCCCTGGCCATGTCAGGAAGTAACGCCCGGCTTTCGGTGTTGATCACCAACACATCCGTGCGTCGGGTAGACTGCGGCAACTCGTTGAGCAACACGTCGGTACGTGCTCCCTTTTTTGCCAGTTGCACACCGGTGTCATTGGCCCCGGTAAAGTCATCAGCAATCACGAGCATTTTCATGCCGCCTCCTCCAGCGCTGCGTTTTTCGCGGCATTACGCTTCGCGACCCAAGAACTGAGTATCGGAGTCAGAAGGGCGGTGGTGATCACCGAAGCGGCAATCAACGGGGCTGCCGCCGTCGCGACACTGGCCAACGAAGGGTCCGCCTGGGCAATCGCCAATGGCGTCGCTACCGCATTACCTGCGGTGCTTGATGCCGCAGCACCCGCGATACCTGAGCCCCCCACCAACCGATCGGCGCGAATGTTAAAGAAACCGCCAACAAAGGTGGTCAACACGCCGAGCAAGATCCCAGCCATACCACCTTGCAGCAGCATTTCCAGATTGATGCCAGCACCGAGCGCGAAGGCAAAGAATGGGATCAGGATCGGGCCACCTTTGGTAAGGAAGTCACGCATCTGATGGTCCAGATTACCCAGCATCATCCCGACCAGCAGAGGAACCAGAACGGCAACCAACGCCATCAGGGGAATATTCGCCATCCCTGCCGCTCCAAGCGCGATCATGGTGAAGAACGGCCCGTCATTCAGTGACAGGATGGAGATCGCCCCCACGTCCCGCTCATTACCAAACTCCCCCACCAGCGCCGCATACAGGCCACCGTTGGAGTTGCTCATCGCAGCAATGATTGCCACGCCGGTCAGGCCGAAAATGCCCTCCGCACCAAACAGATGTTCAACCCCCAATCCTAGCGCCATGGCAACCAGCAGTTTGGTCAGGGTGATGGTGCCACCTTGCAGCAGAGCCTGCGGAGCCGCTTTAAAACTGATCCCAGCCCCCATGCACAGTAGGAAAGCACCAATCAACGGCGCAGCGCCGTTTTTGAACAATGCCGTGGTGAAACCGCCGATATCCAGCGCCTGTGGAGCAAAGGTGTTGATCATTGCGCCAAGTACCAGTGGGACGACCATCATCCCCCCAGGGATTTTCTCTATTGCCGCCTTAATTTTCATCCTACCCTCGTCATTTTGATTTATTTTAATCAAAATGATTGTATTGAATCAAAAAATAACAAATGCGCGCTGTGTCGCAGATTAAAAAATCAACGACATGATTATTTGATTTTATTTAGTCATTTTAGGGGAAAGGAAAGGCGGCCGAGAATCGGCCACCTAAGATTTACCATGCAGGGGCGCTACATACCGCGCCCGTTGGAAAATCAGTAGTTCAGCATAAAGGTGCGGTAGGCCTTCAATACCTGCAAAAAGTCTTCGACGCCGCAGAATGAGAGGCTTTCTTCGTCATAGTAATTCATCCCCTCCTCCATCTCATCGCCCTCGAACTCCAACAGGTTAGCGCGGATCATCACTTCCTCCCCGTCCATCAGCAACGTGTATTCATGACCTTCCAACTGCCATTGACGCTCACTGCCCTTCACTTGCGCCGCACCGGCTTCGATGCGATCGAGCAGGTTGAAGTTGCCTTTGAGTTCTTCGTTGATCCAGTGGCCAATCGCCTCATGCCCCATCGAAAATCTGACGATCACCTGTCCGGTCACGTCACGCAGAAATTCGTAATCCATAGCACGCCCTCCTGAGCCCTTTCTCTTAGTGTAAACATTAATTCATGACTAACTCAGTGAGCGCTCGCAAAGTTGGCAACTGAGAAAAATAAAACGGGAGGCCAAGGCCTCCCGTTGAACAGTTGCGCAATATTACCCATCATTCTTCGAATTGCAACGGCGTTGACCGCCTTTATTCACCCCGGTCATTTGGTCGACCAAACTCCCGGGGATTCATTCAGTTGCCGCCTTGCCGCAACCCGAATTATTTAGGGTAACGCGGCTTAAACGGCGGTTTGGAAGATCACGCCGTCGGCTTTTTCAGTGTACTGACCCAGTTGGTCAAAGTTCAGATAACGGTAGGTATCCGCCGCTGACTTATCGACCTGTGCCATGTACGTCTGGTACTCGTCCGGCGTTGGCAGACGGCCCAGCAATGAAGCCACCGCCGCCAGTTCTGCAGACGCCAGATAGACGTTAGCGCCAGTACCCAAACGGTTCGGGAAGTTACGGGTCGAGGTGGAAACTACCGTCGCACCGTCGGCCACACGTGCCTGGTTACCCATGCACAGTGAACAACCTGGGATCTCGATGCGCGCACCGCTCTTGCCGAATACGCTGTAGTAACCCTCTTCGGTCAACTGAGCTGCGTCCATCTTGGTTGGCGGTGCCACCCACAGACGGGTCGGCAACTGGCCTTTGTGCTGATCCAGCAGCTTGCCGGCAGCACGGAAGTGGCCGATGTTGGTCATACAGGAGCCGATGAACACTTCATCGATCTTGCTGTTGGCCACATCAGACAGCAAACGCGCATCGTCCGGATCGTTTGGTGCGCACAGGATTGGCTGAGTGATCTCTGCCAGATCGATGTCGATCACCGCAGCGTATTCAGCATCCGCATCGCCTTCCAGCAGTTGTGGATCCGCCAGCCATTTTTGCATGCCCTGAATGCGACGCTCCAGAGTACGACGGTCGCCGTAACCTTCGGAGATCATCCACTTCAGCAGCACGATGTTGGAGTTCAGATACTCTTCAATCGGTGCCTTATCCAGCTTGATGGTACAGCCGGCAGCGGAACGTTCGGCCGACGCATCAGTCAGTTCGAATGCCTGCTCAACTTTCAGCTCCGGCAAGCCTTCAATTTCCAGAATACGGCCGGAGAAGATGTTCTTCTTGCCCTTCTTCTCAACCGTCAGCAGGCCCTGCTGAATGGCGTAGTAAGGGATTGCATGCACCAGGTCACGCAGAGTAATGCCAGGCTGCATCTTGCCTTTGAAGCGCACCAGCACCGACTCAGGCATATCCAGCGGCATCACGCCGGTAGCAGCGGCAAAGGCAACCAGGCCGGAACCCGCCGGGAAAGAGATACCGATTGGGAAACGGGTGTGGGAGTCACCGCCGGTGCCTACGGTATCCGGCAGCAGCATGCGGTTCAGCCAGGAGTGGATAACACCATCGCCAGGACGCAGCGAGACGCCACCACGGTTCATGATAAAGTCCGGCAGCGTATGGTGAGTGGTCACATCAACCGGTTTCGGGTACGCGGCAGTGTGGCAGAACGACTGCATCACCAGATCGGCGGAGAAGCCCAGGCAAGCCAGGTCTTTCAGCTCATCACGGGTCATCGGGCCGGTGGTGTCCTGAGAACCGACGGAGGTCATCTTCGGCTCGCAGTATTCCCCCGGACGCACGCCGGCAACGCCACAGGCGCGGCCAACCATTTTCTGCGCCAGCGAGAAACCTTTGTTACTGGCGGCCACTTCTTTGGCAATGCGGAACACATCGCTATGCGGCAGGCCCAAAGATTCGCGAGCTTTTGTAGTCAGGCCACGGCCGATGATCAGTGGGATACGGCCACCGGCGCGCACTTCGTCGAGCAGCACGTCGGTTTTCAGTTCGAAGTTGGCAATCAGTTCACCGGTTTCATGGTTACGCACTTCACCTTTGTACGGGTAAATGTCAATAACGTCGCCCATGTTCAGGTCATTAACGTCCACTTCAATCGGTAGTGCACCGGCATCTTCCATGGTGTTGAAGAAGATAGGCGCAATTTTGCCCCCCAGCACCACCCCGCCGCCGCGCTTGTTAGGCACGTGCGGGATGTCGTCGCCCATAAACCACAGCACCGAGTTGGTGGCGGACTTACGGGAAGAACCGGTACCAACCACGTCACCAACGTAGGCCAGTGGGAAGCCTTTTTTGTTCAGTAGTTCAATCTGCTTGATCGGGCCAACGCTGCCCGGCTGATCCGGCACTATGCCTTCACGTTCGTTTTTCAGCATCGCCAGGGCGTGCAACGGGATATCCGGGCGCGACCAGGCATCCGGTGCCGGTGACAGATCATCGGTATTGGTTTCGCCGGTGACTTTGAACACGGTTACGGTGATTTTTTCCGCCAGTTTAGGGCGTGAAAGATACCACTCGGCATCAGCCCAGGACTGCATGATCTGTTTGGCGTGTGGATTACCCGCTTTGGCCTTTTCTTCTACGTCATAGAAGTTGTCAAACATCAGCAGCGTATGGGACAACGCCTTGGCGGCAATCGGTGCCAGCTTTTCGTTATCCAGCGCGTCGATCAGCGGATGAATGTTATAGCCGCCCTGCATGGTGCCCAGCAGTTCAATGGCTTTCTCAGGGGTAATCAGGGGAGAGGTTGCTTCGCTTTTGGCGATGGCTGCCAGAAAACCGGCTTTGACATAGGCGGCTTCGTCGACGCCTGGCGGTACACGGTTAATCAGCAGGTCTAACAGAAATTCTTCTTCGCCTTTTGGCGGATTTTTTAATGATTCAACCAGCGCTGCCATTTGCGTTGCATCTAATGGCTTAGGGACGATGCCCTCTGCAGCACGCTCGGCTACGTGCTTACGGTATTCTTCTAGCACGACTTTCTCCTCGCTCACATTGTCATTTATTGTGCCTGGCGTTTATACCCGTCGTCTTCCAAGCCGCAGTGTTGTTACCTGCGCTCGTTCATCCCCAGTTACTTACCTGAGTAAGCACCTGGGGATGAACGAGCTGGGCGCCTAACTGCAACTTGAAAGCCATAGGGTAACTCTTCAAACCGGGTTTAGCGCACGGTGTTGATGCCATTGATCCTGACGGGGCACTGCTGTCGATATCCTGGACTGTAAAGTACAGCGCCCGGTTCCGCCCAGCCAGCATATCAGGATTTGAATTGGTTGTTAATTCGTTCACATAAAAGCAACATTAAATCTTTGCTGAATCGTTGACCACAGCGTAATCGACTGTTAGGCCGCAGTGGCGGACCTGGGTGGGTTACGCAACCAGAAAAATCTCAACCGGATGAGCACAACACAACATCCATACTTTTACAATGGTTATTAATGTATTCAGGGAAATTGGCGGGGGTCGGGCACAAAAAAACCGCCATAAAGACGGTTCTTTCGAACCCGTTCGGTGTTAGCAGGCACCAAAACGGATTTCTTACATCGTTATAGAACGATACAAGCGCTACCGAGCAAAGACATTGCGCGCAAATCTGGTTAAAAAATCAACCATAGGATGCAAGGCGGCGCTTTTTTATATACCCTGAACTTGGGTCTGTTCTGCCGGTTTAGCAGCCGGTCACCGGGCATTCCACCCATAAAAAAACGGCCCCTTTACAGGAGCCGCTTATTACCCTTTCAAACCAGCAGAATTACTTCTTCTTGGCTTTCGGGTTAGGCAAGTCGGTGATGCTGCCTTCGTAGATCTCAGCCGCCAAACCTACGGATTCGTGCAGGGTTGGGTGAGCATGGATAGTCAGCGCGATGTCTTCTGCGTCGCAACCCATCTCGATAGCCAGACCGATCTCACCCAGCAGCTCGCCGCCGTTGGTGCCGACAATTGCGCCACCGATGATACGGTGAGTTTCTTTGTCGAAGATCAGTTTGGTCATGCCGTCTGCACAATCGGAAGCGATAGCACGGCCAGAAGCTGCCCACGGGAAGGTGGATGTTTCGTAGCTGATGCCTTTCTCTTTCGCTTCTTTCTCGGTCAGCCCCACCCAGGCAACTTCCGGCTCGGTGTACGCGATGGATGGGATCACTTTCGGATCGAAATAGTGCTTCATGCCGGCGATAACTTCAGCGGCAACGTGGCCTTCATGCACGCCTTTGTGCGCCAACATCGGTTGACCGACGATATCGCCGATAGCGAAGATGTGCGGCACGTTGGTGCGCAGTTGTTTGTCGACGTTGATGAAGCCACGTTCATCAACTTCAACACCGGCTTTACCCGCTTCCAGCAGTTTGCCGTTCGGCACACGACCGATAGCCACCAGCACCGCGTCGTAACGCTGTGGTTCTGCAGGCGCTTTTTTGCCTTCCATAGTGACGTAGATGCCGTCTTCTTTGGCTTCTACCGCGGTCACTTTGGTTTCCAGCATCAGGTTGAACTGCTTGCTGATGCGTTTGGTGAAGACTTTCACCACGTCTTTGTCAGCCGCCGGGATCACCTGGTCAAACATTTCTACTACGTCGATCTGTGAACCCAGCGCATGGTATACGGTGCCCATTTCCAGGCCGATGATACCGCCGCCCATCACCAGCAGACGCTCTGGGACAGTTTTCAGTTCCAGTGCATCGGTAGAGTCCCACACGCGTGGATCTTCATGAGGAATGAATGGCAGTTGGATCGGACGGGAACCTGCGGCAATGATGGCATTGTCGAAGTTGATGGTGGTTGGGCCATTTTCGCCTTCCACAACCAGGGTGTTAGCGCCGGTGAACTTGCCCAGGCCGTTAACCACTTTCACTTTACGGCCTTTAGCCATACCAGCCAGACCGCCGGTCAGCTGATTGATGACTTTTTCTTTCCAGACGCGCACTTTGTCGATGTCGGTTTTCGGCTCGCCGAAAACAATACCGTGTTCGGCCAGGGCTTTGGCTTCTTCGATCACTTTGGCAACGTGCAACAGGGCTTTGGAAGGGATGCATCCCACGTTCAGGCAAACCCCGCCCAGAGTGGAATAACGTTCAACCAGAACGGTTTCAAGACCTAAGTCAGCGCAACGAAAGGCAGCAGAGTAACCTGCCGGGCCCGCCCCAAGTACCACGACCTGAGTTTTAATTTCAGTACTCATCATGACCTCTTAATTGTTTGTCCGGCGGGTCAGACGTCATCTTATCCCCTTCGTCTTTCAAGCTGCAGCGTTGTTGGCTTCATTTGCTCACCCCAATCACTTACTCAAGTAAGCTCCTGGGGATTCACGAACTTGCCGCCTAGCTGCAACGTGAAATCCATTGGGCATATTTCTAATCGATCTCATAACGCCCTTCATCCACCGGGACGCTTACACCGCCAGCAGTTTACAGAATTGTTAATAATCTGCAAAGCGTGTTCGAGTGACCCGTGTCTCAACAATTTTGTCGAGTCGTGCAAAAACCGACAAAACTGCTACAGAAGTGATAAGGGCGCAGCATGCTGCGCCCTTTTTTCATTACATCACCATACGGCGGATGTCAGCCAGCATGTTGTTGATGATGGTAATAAAGCGCGCACCATCTGCACCGTCAATGACACGGTGGTCGAAGGAGAGCGACATTGGCATCATCAGACGCGGCACGAACTCTTTACCGTTCCAGACCGGCTCCATAGCAGACTTGGAGACGCCCAGAATGGCCACTTCCGGTGCATTCACAATCGGTGCGAAGTGGGTTGTCCCGATACCACCGAGGCTGGAGATGGTGAAACAACCACCCTGCATCTCGCCTGCAGTCAACTTACCGTCGCGTGCTTTCTTAGAGATAGCCATCAGTTCGCGGGACAGTTCAGTGATGCTCTTCTTGTTCACATCCTTGAACACCGGAACCACCAGACCGTTTGGCGTATCAACCGCCACACCCACGTTGATGTATTTTTTCAGCGTCAGCTTCTGTCCATCTTCGGACAATGAGCTGTTGAAGCGCGGCATCTGCTCCAGAGCAGCAGCAACGGCTTTCATGATGAACACCACCGGGGTGAACTTCACGTCCAGCTTACGCTTGGCTGCTTCTTCGTTCTGTTGCTTGCGGAAAGCTTCCAGATCGGTGATATCGGTTTTGTCGAAGTGAGTTACGTGCGGGATCATCACCCAGTTACGGCTCAGGTTGGCACCAGAGATTTTCTGGATACGACCCAGTTCGACTTCTTCGATCTCACCGAACTTGCTGAAGTCCACTTTCGGCCAAGGCAGCATGCCTGGCAGACCGCCACCGGCAGCAGAAGCCGGAGCCGCTTCCGCACGTTTGACCGCGTCTTTCACGTAAGCCTGAACGTCTTCGCGCAGGATGCGGCCTTTACGACCGGTGCCTTTCACTTTCGCCAGGTTTACGCCGAATTCACGCGCCAGACGGCGGATTACCGGGGTTGCGTGCACATAAGCGGCGTTCTCAGCGAACTCGCCTTTGGCAGCCGGTGCAGCCTGTTGGGCCGGAGCAGAACTTGCAGCCGGAGCCGGTGCAGCTTCTGATTTTTGGGCCGGAGCGGCAGCAGGCGCAGCGCCTTCAACTTCGAAGACCATGATCAGGGAACCGGTTTTCACTTTGTCGCCGGCGCTGATTTTGATTTCTTTCACGGTACCTGCGAACGGTGCCGGGACCTCCATAGAAGCCTTGTCACCTTCAACGGTGATCAGTGACTGCTCAGCGGCAACTTTATCGCCCACTTTCACCATCACTTCGGTCACTTCTACTTCGTCGCCGCCGATGTCCGGTACTGCAACGTCTTTGGCAGCAGAAGCCGCCGGTGCCGCAGGGGCAGCCGGAGCTTGTGCCGCAGCCGGAGCGGCAGCAGAAGCAGCGCCAGCCACTTCAAACACCATGATCAGAGAACCGGTAGTGACTTTGTCGCCGGTGGCGATTTTGATCTCTTTCACGGTGCCCGCGAACGGTGCCGGAACTTCCATAGAAGCCTTGTCGCCTTCCACGGTGATCAGGGACTGCTCGGCTTCCACCTTGTCGCCCACTTTCACCAGGATCTCGGTCACTTCAACTTCGTCAGCACCGATGTCCGGTACCGCAACGTCTTTGGCAGCAGCGGCAGCCGGTGCAGCAGCAGGTGCTGCGGCCGGTTGCTCTTCAGCCTTGGCAGTTGGGGCAGCAGCGGCCCCTTCTGCTTCAAAGATCATCAGCAGTTTGCCGGTTTCGGTTTTGTCACCGACGGAAACCTTGATTTCTTTAACCACACCCGCCTGCGGGGATGGGACTTCCATGGAAGCTTTATCACCTTCAACGGTGATCAACGATTGTTCAGCTTCAACTTTATCGCCCACTTTCACCAGAATTTCGGTGATTTCCACTTCGTCTGCACCGATGTCCGGTACTTTAATTTCGATAGACATTCTTCAGTACCTCTTATGCCAGACGCGGGTTAACTTTTTCTGGGTTGATGTCGAATTTCTTAATCGCATCAGCTACCACAGAAGCTTCAATTTCACCGCGTTTAGCCAGTTCACCCAGTGCAGCAACCACAACGTAAGAAGCATCGACTTCAAAGTGGTGGCGCAGGTTTTCGCGGCTGTCTGAACGACCGAAGCCGTCAGTACCCAGAACGCGATAGTCGCTGGCTGGAACGTAAGTACGAACCTGTTCTGCGAACAGTTTCATGTAGTCGGTAGACGCAACCGCCGGCGCTTCGTTCATCACCTGAGCGATGTAAGGTACGCGCGGAGTTTCGGTTGGGTGCAGCATGTTCCAGCGCTCACAATCCTGGCCATCACGCGCCAGTTCAGTGAAGGAAGTCACGCTGTAGATGTCAGAACCCACGCCGTAATCGTCAGCCAGGATCTTCGCCGCATCACGAACGTGGCGCAGGATAGAACCTGAACCCAGCAACTGAACCTTGCCTTTGCTGCCTGCCAGAGTGTCCAGCTTGTAGATACCTTTGCGGATACCTTCTTCTGCACCCTGTGGCATAGCCGGCATGTGGTAGTTTTCGTTCAGCGTAGTGATGTAGTAGTAGACGTTTTCTTGCGCGTCACCGTACATGCGAACCAGACCGTCATGCATGATCACTGCCACTTCGTACGCGTAAGCTGGATCGTAAGAGATACAGTTAGGAATAGTCAGAGACTGGATGTGACTGTGGCCGTCTTCGTGCTGCAGACCTTCACCGTTCAGGGTGGTACGGCCGGAAGTACCGCCTACCAGGAAGCCGCGCGCCTGCTGGTCGCCTGCGGCCCAGCACAGGTCACCGATACGCTGGAAACCGAACATCGAATAGTAGATGTAGAACGGGATCATTGGCAGATTGTTGGTGCTGTAGGAAGTTGCTGCGGCCAACCATGAAGAGGCTGCGCCCAGTTCGTTGATACCTTCCTGCAGAATCTGGCCTTTCTCGTCTTCTTTGTAGTAAGCCACCTGCTCACGGTCCTGCGGGGTGTACTGCTGGCCGTTCGGGCTGTAGATACCGATCTGACGGAACAAACCTTCCATCCCGAAGGTACGAGCTTCGTCGGCAATGATTGGAACCAGACGATCTTTGATCGACTTGTTCTTCAGCATCACGTTCAGGGCACGCACGAAGGCGATAGTGGTAGAAATTTCTTTGTTCTGCTCTTCCAGCAAGGAGCTGAAGTCTGCCAGAGCCGGCATTTCCAGCTTCTCGGTGAACTTCGGCATACGGGTCGGCACATAGCCTGCCAGCGCCTGACGGCGTTCATGCAGATATTTGTACTCTTCGGAATCTTTCTCGAAGGTGACGTACGGCAGTTTTTCGATGTCAGCATCGGCAACCGGCACGTTGAAACGATCGCGGAAGTGGTAAACCCCTTCCATGTTCATTTTCTTCACCTGGTGAGCAATGTTTTTACCTTCCGCAGTTTCACCCATGCCGTAACCTTTGATGGTATGGGCCAGGATAACGGTTGGTTTGCCTTGGGTGTCCTGCGCTTTTTTCAGTGCAGCAAAGACTTTCTTCGGATCATGACCGCCACGGTTCAGCGCCCAGATCTCTTCGTCGGTCATGTCTTTGACCAGCGCAGCCGTTTCCGGGAAGCGACCGAAGAAGTGCTCACGTACGTAAGCGCCGTCTTTGGATTTGAAGGTCTGGTAGTCGCCGTCCAGGGTTTCGTTCATCAGTTGGATCAGCTTGCCGCTGGTATCTTTACGCAGCAGTTCATCCCAACGACCACCCCAGATCACTTTCAGCACCTGCCAACCTGCGCCAGCGAAGATGCCTTCCAGCTCATTGATGATCTTGCCGTTACCGGTGACCGGGCCGTCCAGACGCTGCAGGTTGCAGTTGATAACGAATACCAGGTTGTCCAGCTTCTCACGGGTAGCGATGGTGATCGCGCCCTTGGATTCCGGCTCATCCATCTCACCGTCGCCCAGGAAGGCGTATACGGTTTGAGCAGAGGTGTTCTTCAGGCCACGGTGTTCCAGATATTTCAGGAACTTCGCTTGATAGATGGCGCTGATTGGGCCCAGGCCCATGGAAACGGTCGGGAACTGCCAGAATTCCGGCATCAGTTTAGGATGCGGGTAAGAGGACAGGCCTTTGCCGTGAACTTCCTGACGGAAGTTATTCATTTGGTCTTCGGTCAAGCGGCCTTCAAGGAAGGCACGTGCGTAAACGCCCGGAGAGATGTGGCCCTGGAAGTAAACCAGATCGCCGCCATCTTGTTCGGTGCGTGCACGGAAGAAGTGGTTGAAGCAGACTTCATAGAAGGTCGCAGAAGATTGGAAGGAAGCCATGTGGCCGCCCAGATCCAGATCTTTTTTGGAAGCACGAAGAACGGTCATTACCGCATTCCAGCGAATAGCGCTGCGGATACGACGCTCAAGATCCAGGTTACCAGGGTAAGCAGGTTCGTCTTCCACCGCGATGGTGTTGACGTAGTTGTGAGCCGCAGCACCGGCTGCAACGCTAACACCGCCTTTACGGGCTTCACCCAGAACCTGATCAATCAGAAACTGAGCTCGCTCAACACCCTCTTCACGGATGACCGATTCGATCGCCTGCAGCCAGTCGCGGGTTTCGATCGGATCCACGTCATTGTTTAAACGTTCTGACATGGTGGTATTCCTTATCTGTCTAATGGTTTGTTTTGGAGCCTGTCTTCCTGTGTTCTGAGACAAAACACACGAAGACAGGCCCATCAGTTTAGTTGCCGCTTACTTAAATGCTTAATTAAGCACTTCGAACGCAAACCCCGCAGGCTGGTGTGCCCTGAAGAGAACCGCTCTTAATCCTTGCGTTGCTGGAGACGCCGCAGCGATCTCTCGCGTCGGGTATGCTCCCGACTGAGATCCAGCAAGATTTCCTCGATAAACGCCAAATGGCGGTGCGAAGCTTCACGAGCTTTTTCTGGCTCGCGTGCCACAATCGCCTCAAAAATTCCGGCGCGGTGGCTGCTCACTTTTGCCAACATCTCACGGCGCGAGTAGAGCAATTCAAAGTTCTGGCGTACGTTCTGTTCCAGCATCGGCCCCATACAGCGCAGCAGGTGCAGTAACACAACGTTGTGGGCAGCTTCGGTCACGGCGATTTGGTATTGCATGACCGCGTCGGCTTCGGCGTCGAGATCACCGCTGTCCTGAGCCTGCTGAATCAGCCTATGGCAATCGCGGATGCGAGCCAGATCTTCGTCGGTACCGCGCAACGCCGCGTAATAGGCAGCAATGCCTTCGAGGGCATGGCGGGTTTCCAACAGATCGAATTGTGATTCAGGATGGTCGGCCAGCAGTTCAGCCAGCGGATCGCTAAAGCTCTGCCACAGATTAGTTTGTACAAAGGTGCCACCGCCCTGACGGCGCAGGAGCAGCCCTTTCGCTTCCAGGCGCTGGATAGCCTCTCTCAGAGAAGGACGGGAAACATCAAATTGTTTCGCCAGTTCACGCTCCGGTGGCAGTTTTTCGCCTGGACGCAGTGTTCCCTCGAGGATCAGATGTTCGAGCTGCTGCTCGATGACGTCTGACAACTTGGGTTGGCGGATTTTGCTGTAGGCCATGGGTGATTTCTTCTCTGCGAATGGCGCGGAGTCAATTGGTAATACCAATTTCAAAAACGTGACGGTAAAGTAACAAAGTATTCACCTCCTGTCCATATGGGCCTTGTTCGAAATCAGGTTACCCGCACATTTTAACACCTCAATACCAGACCTGCTGCAAACCGCCAACGCGCGCTTGGTAATACCATTTACGAGGTAGGTTTTTGATTTAACTTTTGCGAAACCTGCCATCGGGCAGACTGAACTCCCTAAAGTAGAATTCTATTGCATGTTTATTAAGCTTTAACGAATACCTATTTGCATCGCAAAAGGTGCGTTCGCCGGTTAATATTTCGCCACCGACCAACCGCCAGCGCTAAATTATTTTTGCGCATTATGTGAGTTAATGCTTATTTCATGCATTGAATCCCCCCTGTCGTCACACAACCCGCATTTTGTTTCCTAAACTGCTGAAATCTTAATCACTCACCACATAAAGCAGGTGCAAACTGGCGCACATAACATTATTCTTTGCCAAACGGTAGCGGCTCCGTGGAATTAATAGATATAACGCCGTAAATAAAACAAAACACACATCGTAACCACTGCTTTACAGCATGTGAGTAATTCTGCAACGACAGAGGGTTTCATTGATGGATGGTCAACAGCATGATGGCGACCAGCTGAAACGCGGCCTTAAAAACCGCCATATTCAGCTTATTGCACTGGGGGGCGCTATTGGTACCGGGCTATTTCTCGGGATCGCGCAAACAATAAAAATGGCCGGCCCTTCGGTCATTCTCGGTTATGCCATTGGCGGCTTTATCGCATTTTTGATTATGCGCCAATTGGGTGAAATGGTGGTCGAAGAACCGGTGGCCGGTTCCTTTAGCCACTTCGCCTATAAATACTGGGGCAACTTCGCTGGCTTCGCTTCCGGCTGGAACTACTGGGTGCTGTACGTCCTGGTTGCCATGGCGGAACTGACTGCGGTGGGGATCTATGTGCAGTACTGGTGGCCGGAGATCCCGACCTGGGTATCGGCAGCCGTATTCTTCCTGGCGATTAATGCCATCAACCTGGCGAACGTGAAGGTGTATGGCGAGATGGAGTTCTGGTTCGCCATCATCAAGGTCGTGGCGATTATCGGCATGATCGTGTTCGGTGCCTACCTGCTGTTCAGCGGCATGGGCGGCCCGGAAGCCACAGTGACCAATCTGTGGGCGCAGGGCGGGTTCTTCCCTAACGGCGTCATGGGGCTGGTGATGGCGATGGCGGTGATCATGTTCTCGTTCGGTGGGCTGGAGTTGGTGGGCATCACCGCGGCAGAAGCCGACAACCCGCAAAAGAGCATTCCCAAAGCGACCAACCAGGTTATCTACCGCATCCTGCTGTTTTATATCGGTTCACTGACCATTCTGTTGTCGCTGTACCCGTGGGGCAAAGTGGTTGAAGGCGGTAGCCCGTTCGTACTGATCTTCCACGCACTGAACAGCAATCTGGTCGCAACGGTGCTGAACGTGGTGGTGTTGACCGCCGCGCTGTCGGTATACAACAGCTGCGTCTACTGCAACAGCCGCATGCTGTACGGCCTGGCAAAACAGGGCAACGGGCCGAAAAGCCTGCTGAAAGTCGATGGTCGCGGCGTACCTGTCATTGCGATTGCCGTCTCCGCCACTGCCACGGCGTTCTGCGTACTGATTAACTACCTGATCCCAGGTCGTGCCTTCGAACTGCTGATGGCGTTGGTGGTGTCGGCACTGGTGATCAACTGGGCGATGATCAGCCTGGCGCACCTGAAGTTCCGCGCAGCCAAGAACCTCGAAGGCGTTGAACCGAAGTTCAAAGCCTTCTGGTATCCGTTCAGCAACTATCTGTGCCTGGTGTTTATGGCCGCTATCCTGGTGATTATGTACCTGACGCCGGGCATTCAAATCTCGGTATTGCTGATCCCGGTTTGGGTCGCCATTTTAGGCATTGGCTATGCCATTAAACAGCGTAGCCAGCGTACAGTAAGCGCATCGGGCCGCAGCTAACCGCCCCAAAAACAAGGCCCACAGTGCAAACTTTGGGCCTTTTTATTGCCTCTCTATTCTGCAAGCTGGCTCACAGTTTCCCCGCCATGGTTGATTTGTCCATCTCTACAACCATTCACTTCTGATAACTCGCCGCCAACCGGGACAATAATCGTTGCCACTCAGTCAGACTTTGCCGGTGCGGAGAAAATGTCCATGAAGAGCAACGCCCTATCAATAAAAGAAAAGATTGGCTACGGCATGGGAGATGCCGGCTGCAACATGATCGGCGGAGCCATTATGCTATTTCTCAACTATTTCTATACCGATATCTACGGTCTGACTCCCGCATTGGTCGGCGTGCTGCTACTGTCAGTTCGCGTGCTGGATGCCATTACCGATCCGATCATGGGTGCCATAGCCGATCGTACCCAAAGTCGTTGGGGTCGCTTTCGCCCTTGGTTGCTGTGGATCTCCCTGCCGTATGTATTATTCAGCGTTTTGATGTTTACAACGCCGGAATGGAGCTACAACAGTAAGGTGGTCTACGCCTTCGCCACTTACTTCTTGATGTCGCTGACCTACACGGCGATCAATATCCCCTACTGTTCGCTGGGCGGCGTGATAACCGCCGATCCGCACGAACGGGTCTCCTGTCAGTCCTATCGCTTTATCCTGGTCGGCATTGCGACCCTGATCCTGTCCCTGACGCTGTTGCCAATGGCCGAATGTTTTGGCGGCGCAAACAAGTCGCGTGGCTATCAGATGGCAATGGGAGTACTGGCACTGATTGCCCTGTTCATGTTTCTGTTCTGCTTTGCCACAGTTAAAGAACGCATACGTCCGGCAGTGCCAACCCATGACGCCCTTAAATCCGATCTGAGAGACGTGTGGAAAAACGACCAGTGGGTACGCATTCTGCTGCTGACATTTTGCAACGTCTGCCCCGGTTTTATCCGCATGGCCGCCACCATGTATTACATCACTTACGTCATGCAACAATCCGCCTCCTTCGCCAGTCTGTTTATCGCGCTGGGCGTCGTCGGCATGATGATTGGCAGCGCGTTGGCCAAGCCCTTGACCGATCGCTTCTGCAAACTGAAAGTGTTTTTCTGGACCAATATTGTGCTGGCGGCGTATTCGTGCGGCTTTTATTTCCTCAACCCTCAGTTCACTGCGCTGATCGTCGCCGCCTATTTCCTGCTGAATATCCTGCATCAGATCCCTTCGCCGCTGCACTGGTCGTTAATGGCCGACGTGGACGATTACGGCGAATGGAAAACAGGCAAGCGCATCACCGGCATCAGTTTTTCCGGCAATCTGTTCTTCCTTAAAGTCGGGCTGGCGGTGGCCGGTGCCATGGTGGGCTTCCTGATGTCGCTGTCCGGCTATCAGGCGGATGCTGCCAGCCAAAGCGCCGGCGCACTTAACAGCATCGTGCTGTTGTTCACCGTGATCCCCGGAATCGGATATCTGATCACGGCCGGCGTGGTACGCCTGCTGAAGGTTGATCGCCAACTGATGCGTCAGATCCAGATCGATCTGGAAAAGCGACGCATTAATTACCGCGAGCTAACCGACTACTCTGAGCCGCAACTAAAAACCCGAACCCCGTAAGGAGCCTGCGATGCGCGACTACCCTAATCCCTTGATTGAACAGCGGGCCGATCCATTTGTTCTGCGCCACAGCGATGGCTACTACTACTTCACCGCCTCGGTGCCGGAATATGACCGGTTGGAACTTCGGCGCGCGCGTAGCCTCAGCGAACTGGCACAAGCCAGCCCGACGGTGGTGTGGCGAAAACCACAACTGGGACCAATGAGCCATTTAATCTGGGCGCCGGAACTGCACTTTATTAACGGCAAATGGTATTTATATTTCGCCGCAGCCCATAGCCCGGAGATTGCCGGTGGCCTGTTCCAGCACCGAATGTTTGCCCTGGAATGCAGTGCAGCCAACCCACTGACCGGGGATTGGGTGGAAAAAGGCCGAATTTACACCCATATCGACAGCTTCGCCCTCGACGCCACCCACTTCGAGCATCGTGGCAAACACTATTATCTCTGGGCGCAGAAGGATCCGGCGATCCCTGGCAACTCCAACCTGTATCTGGCCGAGATGGAGGATCCCTGGACGCTGAAGGGCCGACCGGTGATGCTCAGCCAACCGGAACTCCCTTGGGAAACCGTCGGGTTCTCGGTCAATGAAGGGCCGGCGGTGATCACCCATGGCCAAAGAATATTTATCAGCTACTCCGCCAGCGCGACCGACGAGAATTATTGCCTCGGTCTGCTGTGGGCCGATATCGACAGCGACATTACCGATGCCGCCCAATGGCATAAGCTCGACCAGCCCGTGTTTCGCACCAGTGTAAAAAACCGCCAGTTCGGCCCTGGGCACAACAGCTTTACCCTGGATGAACAGGGGCGAGATATCTTGGTTTACCATGCGCGCAATTACACGGAGATCGAGGGGGATCCGCTCTATGACCCGAATCGTCATACACGAATTAAACCGCTGGAATGGGATGAGGAAGGAATGCCGGTATTGGGTGAGCCCCCGGCAGATAATCGTTAATAAAAGCGTGCGTCTGCTGTTACGGCCAGTGCGGCATATCACGGGCGAACACCTTCTGCCCCATCACCTTGGCGCGGCCATCGATGCGAAAGCGAATACGCTTTTCATGGGCATCCCAGTTAGGAGACTGAAGGATTCTTTGCTCAAACAGCGCGGCGTAGGCACGACTGTACAGTGGCGCGAGGTATACGGAGCCCCCCGCAATCACGGCGCTTTTGATAAAGCGGCGCCGCGACGGGGGTTAAAGTTGCTCATAAAAAGTCCTTTGCTTCTTATTGTATTTTTGTATTCAGCGGTGGTGTTGCGCAAACGCTGACGACCTTGCCGTAGACGTCATAAACATATGCTTATAACCAAAATTATGTGATTATTAACATGCTGTTTTCAAGAAAAACACATTTCAAGAACACATATTTTTAGTAAGGTAATAATAAGTTGCACAAATTCGGGCGGGTAACATGACAGCGGGCATAGTGATCGCCGCTGCCGGACGTGGGGAGCGTTTCTCTCAGGCCGGTGGCGAAGGCAATAAATTAAATGCCGGGTTTGCAGACGACTCCGGCCAGCAACGTTCCGTATTTGAACAAACGCTGCGTCAGGTACTGGCCTCTGGTTTGCCGGTATGGGTAGTCACCCGGCCGGATAATCTCCAGGTGCAGCAGGTCTGCACGGCCTATCAGGTTCCGGTCACACTGCTGGCAAGCTCTGGCCTCGGGGAATCCATCGCCGTCGGCGTTAACGCCACCCCGCACTGGCAAGGCTGGCTGATCCACTTAGCGGATATGCCCTTCGTTACACCGACGGTTTTCCAGCAGGTAGCGGCCGCTCTACAGCAACATGCCATCGTTCGCCCCGTTTTCCAGCAGCAGCCGGGCCATCCGGTCGGGTTTTCCGCCATTTTGCGCAAACAACTGGGCCAATTGCGCGGTGATAATGGCGCACGTGAACTGCTTAAAGGGCAGTCGGTGTTCCTGCTTCCTCTTGAAACGTCCGAGGTGGTGCAGGATATTGATCTTCCGTCACAGCTACCGGTCAGCGAGTAAATCCTCTATGCAACATCTCGATATCACCGTGGTCAACCAGGCGATAAGCTGGCTGAAGCAACAACCGGTATGGCTGTGCACCGTACTGAGCACCTACGGCTCCTCACCGCGATCGCCGGGGGCCATGTTGGTGGCCACCCAAGACGGGCATTACTGCGGGTCGCTGTCAGGGGGCTGCGTGGAAGAGGATTTTCTGCGACGCGTGGCGGTCGGAGAATATCAGGCGGCCAGCCAGGTGATCCGTTATGGTGAAGGGGGTCTGGAGCCGAACGTGGCGCTGCCGTGCGGCGGCGTACTGGAAGTACTAATAGAATCCCTGCCTGCCGGTGACGACAGTATTGCCTATCTGACAAAAATTGCCGGTGCACTGAACGGGCACCACGCGCTGGTCAAACGCCTGACCCTGCCCGATGCCTGTACCAGCCTGACATTGACCGATTTCGCCAGCGCCACCCAGGTGGAACGTCGTGGCCCACAGGTCACTTTGCATATCGCCGCGGCACCGCGTTTGCTGATCGCCGGGTTATCCAGCGTGGCGCTGTACTGCGCCGATTTCGCCAGCTCACTGGGGTTTGAAGTGTTGGTCTGTGAGAATCGGCCGGAGGCGCTGGATAATTTCGCCCCGCAGCTCAGAGCCAACGTCACCTTGTTGCGCCAGTTCCCGGCCAAGTTTATTGAAGACGGTGGCTGCCACGCCAATACGGCGATTGTGGCGCTGACCCACGATCCGCGCATGGACGATTTGACGCTGATGGAGGCGATCCACACCCCGGCATTTTACATCGGAGCCATGGGGTCATTGCGCAACAGCGCACGTCGCCGCCAGCGTCTGCAACAAATTGCCGAATTCAGCCCACAGGAGCTGGAACGTATTCATGCCCCAATCGGGTTGCCACTCGGCAGCAAAACCCCGGCGGAAATCGCGCTGGCGGTAATGGCGGATATCGTGCAGCAGAAAAACCGCACTACCGCCGCCCTGTCTGTCAACCAAGCGGAGTCACTGGCACCAGATGCTGGAGCTCAAGCTGCAACTCCTCCCGCTCGTTCAGCGAAGAGTTGAACATGGTCAGATCAGGCCCCTCTCTACGGGCCAGGCCAAGTTCAGGTAATGCCTGGGTGTAAATCTGCACCACATGCTCGTGCAAGGCCACCTGCTTGCCGGAATAACAAAAACGGCAAAAATCGCCGTGAATTTCCGGCCATGGCTCAAGCCCGGCCTCATCACTGACAGGACTATCCGCCGCAACACCGAGTGCGTATTCTACCCTGACCTGCTCTCCATCGGGTATAAACTCAGTAAGCGAAAAGGTTAACGTCGGTCGGCTGTCCACCGATTGATAAAACTGCTCTCTGATTTTGCTGCGAATGTGCAGGTGCGACTTATCCAAATCGGCAATATCGAGGTGATAAGCGTAACTTTTCCCTTTGATGGCATACTGCCCTTTGACTACCTTGATGCGGTCAACCTGAATATCGCCGGGATGGTTGACTGACAGCGAACGAACCAGATGACTGAAGTCCTGCTTGCGGGCATGGCGATAAACGCTGGGGGATTCGGCAAAGTGCTTTTTGAAGCAGCGGGAAAAGGTTTGTTGGTTATCAAATTGATATTCAATGGAAATATCAAGAATGGTTTTTTGCGTGAAGCGCAAGGCAAAAGCGGCGAGATACAGGCGGCGGGCGCGAATATAGGAGGCCAGCGACAGACCGGTCTGCGTCTTGAACATTCGCTGCAGATACCATTTCGAGTAGCCTGATTTGGCAGAAACGATATCCAATGATAGCGGGTTGGTCAGGTTGTCTTCAATCCAGACCAATAATTCCCTGATATGATTTTCTTGCGTTTCCATGTAGTTGCCGAGCCTTCTGTGCCAAATATGCCTTTATGCGTGTATTACTACTGCGCACGTAGGGTATACAGGTTAAAACGCGGCGTCCAGCGGGCTACAGGACTTTACACAGGCCTGAGCAAACCTGAAAAATTGCCGCCCGACCGCGGACGGCAAGTATTGACGAAAGTTATTTCACACAGCGCGAACACTGACCTGCCTGGATCTTCTGGAAGAAGTCATTGCCTTTATCATCCACCAGAATGAACGCCGGGAAATCTTCCACTTCGATTTTCCAGATGGCCTCCATCCCCAGTTCAGGGTATTCGACACAGGTCAGGCTCTTGATGCTTTGTTGCGCCAGTACCGCCGCCGGGCCACCGATGCTGCCGAGATAGAAACCGCCGTGTTTGTGGCAGGCATCGGTCACTTGCTGGCTGCGGTTGCCTTTGGCCAGCATGATCATGCTGCCGCCGTGGGACTGCAGCAGATCAACGTAAGAGTCCATGCGCCCAGCAGTGGTTGGCCCCAGAGAGCCGGAGGCGTAACCGTCTGGCGTTTTGGCCGGGCCGGCGTAGTAAATCGGGTGATCTTTAACGTACTGCGGCAGGCCTTCGCCGTTGTCCAGCCGCTCTTTCAGCTTGGCGTGTGCGATGTCACGCCCCACGATAATGGTGCCGCTCAGCGACAGGCGGGTGGACACCGGGAATTGCGACAGCTGCTTGAGGATATCGGCCATTGGGCGGTTGAGGTCAATCTTGACGGCCTCGCCTTCCCCAGCCTGACGCAGTTCTTGCGGAATGAACTTGCCCGGGTTGTGCTCCAGCTTCTCCAGCCAGATGCCGTCACGGTTAATCTTGCCCTTGATATTACGATCAGCGGAGCAGGAAACCCCCATGCCTACCGGGCAGGAAGCGCCATGGCGCGGCAGACGCACCACGCGGATATCGTGCGCAAAGTATTTGCCGCCAAACTGCGCGCCCAACCCCAGATTCTGCGCTTCTTTCAGTAACTCTTCTTCCAGCGCTACGTCGCGGAATGCCTGGCCGTGTTCATTGCCTTCGGTCGGCAGGCCGTCATAGTACTTGGTCGAGGCCAGCTTGACGGTTTTCAACGTCGCTTCGGCCGAGGTCCCGCCGATAACAAACGCCACGTGGTAAGGCGGACAGGCTGCGGTACCCAGCGTGCGCATTTTCTCGACCAGATAATCCTTCAGCTTACCCGGAGACAGCAGCGCCTTGGTTTCCTGGTAAAGATAGGTTTTATTGGCTGAACCGCCGCCCTTGGCGATACACAGGAACTTGTATTCTTCGCCGTCAACGCTGTAGAGATCGATCTGCGCCGGCAGGTTGCTACCGGTGTTGACCTCGTTGTACATATCCAACGCGGCGTTTTGCGAGTAGCGCAGGTTGTCTTCGATAAAGGTGTTGTACACCCCACGAGACAATGCCGCTTCGTCACCGCCGCCGGTCCAGACGCGCTGGCCTTTTTTGCCGACGATGATGGCGGTACCGGTATCCTGACAGGTCGGTAAAATACCCTTGGCGGCGATTTCTGAGTTACGTAAAAATTGCAGCGCAACGTACTTGTCGTTTTCGCTGGCGTCCGGATCCTTGAGAATATCGGCCACCTGTTGCTGATGCGCCGGGCGCAGCATGAATGAGGCGTCATGGAATGCATGTTGAGCAAGGAGGGTTAACGCTTCGGGGGCTACTTTCAGCACTTCCTGGCCTTCAAACTCACTCACACAAACGTGGTCACGGCTCAACAGATAGTATTCGGTATCGTCTTTTTTCAGCGGGAACGGATCTTGATAATGGAACGGTTTATTCGACATTAATCTCTCACTTGCAACATCAGCTGCGTTAAATTCACACTTACTCAGCCAGCTCGGGGCAGGCCGCGTCAAAAAACTCCCCACACCTTACGTACTTTTAATCAGTCAGTTATTGCGCTAAATCGCATAATTCCCTCTGATTTTTAAGGGTGTTGTTGGCTACACCCGCATTACTCGGGGCCAATATATTCACCCCCTACAGGCAGGGACTCGGCATATACGGTTTATTATCCCGCAGTTAACACAATGATTACAATCCATCAGCGTCGATCGGGTTATCAATGCGGTGAAAAACTGCCATTCTTCCCTATCCATACCCAAAATAATTGGAGCAGCATCAAGGCGGCAAGGGTGCTCATCCCGATGAGCTTACTCAAGTAAGTGATTCGGGTGAGTAAGCGCAGCCAACACAGAGGCAGCTTCAAGTATGATGGGTAACGCTTATTGCCAGCCGGCGCGCCTTTGCTTAAGCTAGCCGCAATGAACAAAGTAAGAATCCCCATTGCACTGCAACAGGCGGTGATGCGCTGTCTGCGAGAAAAATTGCAGCTGGCCCGTCAGCACTTTTCCGTCGAGTTCCCCGAGCCCAAAGTCGTTTACCAGCAACGCGGAACCAGCGCGGGCACCGCCTGGCTGCAAGCCTGGGAAATCCGACTGAATCCGGTGCTGCTGATGGAAAACCAACAGCCGTTTATCGATGAAGTAGTGCCGCATGAACTGGCGCACCTGCTGGTATTCCGCCAGTTTGGCCGCGTGCCCCCCCACGGCAACGAATGGCGCTGGATGATGGAAGGCGTGTTGCAGGTACCGGCCAGCCGTACCCATCAGTTTGAGATTGCCTCGGTGCAGAGCAAAACCTACCCCTACCGCTGCAGTTGCCAGTTACACCAGTTGACCGTGCGCCGCCACAATCGCGTGATGCGCGGAGAAAGTGAATATCGCTGCCGTCAGTGTGGCGACAAACTGAAATTTTTCGCCGGCGAGCCTGTTTAATCGAGATAATCACGCGTACCCCCCTATGAATTTCGAGTTACAGCTAGGCGCCCAGCTCGTTCATCCCCAGGAGCTTACTTTTGTAAGTGACTGGGGTGGGTGACAAATCTGTCGGGAACAGATTTGAACGCGCGATCAGCGGCCCCGAAGGGGCAAGGCCCAGATATGGGTCTTGTAAGCAGGTAAAAACGCTGTAGCTTGAAAGGCGACGGGGACGTTTGCCACTGCTGTAAACTTCCATTACCCTGCCTGCTTTTCCAATTTTGAGCTGTTTTGGAATATGCTTCGCAAAATTTTATTTATGGTGGTTCTCACTGCCGGTGCCGCACAGGCGCACGGTATCAATAACTTTTCTCAGGCCAAGGCGGCCGCAGCCAAAATCAATCAGGACGCCCCCGGCTCCTTCTACTGCGGTTGCCGGATAGACTGGCAGGGCAAAAAGGGCATTCCCGATCTGAACAGTTGTGGCTATCAGGCGCGTAAAAACGCCCAACGTGCGCAACGTATCGAATGGGAACACGTGGTACCGGCCTGGCAGTTCGGTCATCAATTGCAGTGTTGGCAACAGGGCGGGCGCAAAAATTGCAATAAAGACGCCGCTTACCGCCAAATCGAAACCGATTTGCACAACCTGCAGCCGGCGATAGGTGAAGTGAACGGCGATCGCAATAACTTTATGTACAACCAATGGAAAGGCGGTGAGGGCCAGTACGGCCAGTGTCCGATGAAAGTGGACTTCAAAAATAAGCAGGCCGAACCGCCCGCCCGCGCCCGCGGTACGATCGCCCGCACCTACTTCTATATGCGCGACCGTTATCAACTGCGGCTTTCCCGCCAGCAAACCCAGCTTTTTGAGGTATGGAATCGCCAATACCCGGTCAACGAATGGGAATGCCTGCGCGAAGCACGCATCGCTAAGGTACAGGGCAACCATAATCCTTATATTCAACAGGCTTGCCAGCAACGAAAGGGCTAAATCCCCTTCGTACTTAAAACTGCAGCGGTGTTGACTGCGTGAGCGCCCCCGAATCACTTACTTAAGTAAGCTCATCGGGATGCACTCACTTGCCGCCTTGCTGCAGCTTCAATTACTTTGGGTATATACTCTTTTTTTTTCAAGCTGCAGCACTGATGACTGCATATTAGTCAGGATCGAATATTCATATGCGTATACCCCGTATTTATCACCCGCAGCCGTTGATCGACAACGCGGAAATCTTCTTAAGCGAAGACGCCGCCAACCATATCGGGCGTGTACTGCGCATGAACGCCGGAAAGGCGCTGCAGTTATTCGACGGCAGCAATCAGGTGTTTGACGCCGTGATCACCCAGGTCGACAAGAAAAGCGTTCAGGTGCAGCTCAGCGCCGGCCAGTTGGAAGACCGTGAATCACCGCTCGATCTGCATCTGGGCCAGGTGATTTCTCGCGGTGAGAAAATGGAGTTCACCATTCAGAAATCCATCGAACTGGGGGTTAACGTTATTACCCCGCTGTTTTCCGAGCGCTGCGGCGTCGCGCTTTCCGGCGAACGCCTGGCGAAAAAAATTCAGCAGTGGCAGAAAATTGCCATCGCCGCCTGTGAACAGTGCGGCCGCAACCGCATCCCGGAAATCCGCGAGGCCATGCAGTTGGAAGCCTGGTGTGCCGAGCAGGATGGCAGCCTGAAGCTGAACCTGCACCCACGTGCCAGCCACAGCATCAATACCCTGCCGCTGCCAGTGGAGCATGTCCGGTTGCTGATTGGGCCAGAAGGCGGTTTATCTACAGACGAAATTGCGATGACCACAGGCCACGGATTTACTGATATCCTGCTGGGGCCACGCGTTCTGCGTACAGAAACCACAGCGCTCACCGCAATTACCGCTTTACAGGTACGTTTCGGCGATCTGGGTTAAAGGAGAAAAGATGATTAAGCTCGGCATCGTGATGGATCCTATCGCCTCCATCAATATCAAGAAAGACACCAGCTTCGCCATGCTGCTCGAAGCGCAGCGCCGTGGCTGGGAACTGCATTATATGGAGATGGACGATCTCTATCTGCACGCCGGTGACGGCCGCGCCCGCACCCGCCTGCTCAGCGTGAAAGAAGATAAAGAGAGCTGGTTCAGCTTTGGCCGCGAGCAGGATCTGGCGCTGCAGGATCTGGACGTGATCCTGATGCGTAAAGATCCGCCGTTCGATACCGAATACATCTACGCGACCTATATTCTCGAGCGCGCAGAGGTCAAGGGCACGCTGGTGGTCAACAAGCCGCAGAGCCTGCGTGACTGCAACGAAAAGCTGTTCACCGCCTGGTTCCCGGAACTGACGCCGGACACTCTGGTCAGCCGCAGTGCGGCGCACATCCGTAAATTCCACCAGCAGCATGGCGACATCATCCTCAAGCCGCTGGACGGCATGGGCGGCGCGTCGATTTTCCGTGTGAAGCAGGATGACCCTAACCTGTCGGTGATTATCGAAACCCTGACCGAACACGGCAGTCGTTTCTGCATGGCGCAGAACTTCATTCCGGCGATCAAGGAAGGCGATAAACGCATTCTGGTGGTGGACGGTGAGCCGGTGCCTTATTGCCTGGCGCGTATTCCGGCGCAGGGCGAAACCCGTGGTAACCTGGCGGCCGGTGGCCGGGGTGAAGCGCGTCCGCTGAGCGAAAGCGACTGGAAAATTGCGCGTGCGGTAGCGCCGACGCTGAAAGAAAAAGGGCTGATTTTCGTTGGCCTTGACGTGATTGGCGATCGACTGACCGAAATCAACGTCACCAGCCCAACCTGTGCACGCGAAATCGAAGCGGCCTTCCCGGTGTCCATCACCGGTATGCTGATGGACGCGATCGAAAAGCGTCTGGCAGCGAAGTAATCCGCAGTGCGGGCGGCGTTGTCGCCCGCTATCCTGACCTCCCTACTGACGCTACCGGCCTCGGCTGAGCGAGTGCGGCTAACAACGCTGCAACTTGAAAGGCGACAGGGATGGCCGCATACTGGCGGCTGTTTAACTTCTCACCAATCAAATACCTTAAATAACACCATGAATTTACAGCACCATTTTCTTATCGCTATGCCATCACTTCAGGATCCTCGCTTCAAACGCTCGGTGATTTATGTCTGCGAGCACAATGAAGAGGGCGCCATGGGCCTGGTGATCAATAAACCGGTGGAACAGTTCACGGTGGAAACAGTGCTGAGCAAACTGAAGATCATGCCACAGGCGCGTGATCCGGCGATCAGCCTCGATAAACCGGTGTTTGCCGGCGGCCCGTTAGCAGACGATCGCGGCTTTATCCTGCATACGCCGCGCAAGGGCTTTGGCTCCAGCATTCAGATCTCGCCGGATACCATGATCACCACCTCGAAAGACGTGCTGGAAACGCTGGGCACCCCGGAGCAGCCGGATGACGTGCTGGTCGCGCTCGGTTATGCCGGCTGGGAAAAAGGCCAGTTGGAGCAGGAAGTGCTGGAAAACGCCTGGCTGACCATTGAAGCCGACACCGACATTTTGTTCCATACGCCGATCGCCAGCCGCTGGCGCGAGGCCGCCAACCGCCTGGGCATCGATATCCGCAGTATTGCCAACCATGCAGGACACGCCTGATGACCAACCGCACCATTATCGCCTTCGACTTCGGCACCAAAAGCATCGGTGCGGCCATTGGCCAGGAGCTTACCGGCAGCGCCCGTGCACTAGCGGCCTTCAAAGCGCAGGACGGTTCGCCGGACTGGCAGAAGATCGAGAAGTTGCTGAAAGAGTGGCAACCGGATCTGGTGGTAGTCGGTCTGCCGCTGAACATGGACGGCACCGAGCAGCCGGTCACCGAGCAAGCACGCAAGTTCGCCAACCGCCTGCACGGCCGCTTTGGCGTGCAGATCGCGCTGCATGATGAGCGCTTGAGTACCGTCGAAGCCCGCGCCAACCTGTTCGATCGCGGCGGCTTCCGTGCGCTGGACAAGGGCAGCGTGGATTCCGCCTCAGCGGTAGTAATTCTGGAAAGCTGGTTCGAACGGCAATTGGGTTAATCCCTTGGCAAAGTCCCCTCCACACCGCCCAGTAATCCCGCACCGATCCGCTGTTGCAGACCTTGCTCAAAGGTCTGCATGCCGGACTGCCCACCGGTTTGCAGCACGCTGGCAAGCTGATGGGTTTTGCCCTCGCGGATCATGCTGCTGACCGCTGCCGTCGCCGTCAGCACCTCAAAAATCGCCACCCTGCCGCCCCCGGGCCGACTCAACAGCTTCTGTGCAATCACCGCCTGCAGGCTACCGGCTAACTGGGCACGCACGTAGGGCTTTTCTTCCGCTGGGAAAACATCCACCAGCCGATCGACCGCCTGCGTCGCGCTACGGGTATGCAGCGTCGCCAGTACCAGATGGCCGGTTTCCGCAGCGGTAAGCGCAAGCCTGATGGTGGTGGTGTCACGCAGCTCCCCCAGCAGGATCACATCAGGATCCTCACGCAGTGCGGCCCGCAGCGCATCGTCAAAGCTATGGCTGTCGCGCCCCAACTCCCGCTGCTGAATCAAACACTGCCGGCTGCGGTGGATAAACTCAATCGGATCTTCCAGCGTGAGGATATGCCGCCGCTGGTGCTGATTGATGTCGTCAATCATTGCCGCTAGGGTGGTGGATTTACCGCTACCGGTCGCGCCGGTCACCAAAATCAGGCCATCTTCCCTGCGCACCAGGGCTGGAATGATGTCTGGTGCTGCCAACCCCGCCAGCGTCGGGCACTCGCCGGCAATCAGCCGCAAGGCAAGCGAAACCCCGAGGCTTTGCAGAAAGAAATTGGCGCGTAGCCGAATATCGTCCGCAAGCGTCAGCGCCAGATCAAGCTGCCGCTGCTGTTGCAATTGCTGCCGCTGCTGGGGTTGCAGCAACGCGTTGCACAAGCGATGCATCTTGGTCTCGGTCAGTTTTTCCGCACCTGCCAGCGGCTGTAATTCACCATCGATGCGCAACATCGGCCGATGCCCCGTACAAAGGTGCAGATCGGAAGCATTATGCTTTACACTAAGGGCCACGAATTCATCGATATCCATATCAATCTCCTGGGTCAATAATGAGCACTATCCAACAGAATCTGCAGGATGTCAGAAACCGCATTGCCGCGGCCGCTCAAGGCTGCGCTCGCGCTCCAGAAGAAGTGACGCTGCTTGCAGTGAGTAAAACCAAACCTGTGGCGGCGATCGCAGCAGCCATCGCAGCGGGCCAGCGTGCCTTCGGCGAGAACTATGTTCAGGAAGGGGTGGATAAGGTTCAGCATTTCGCCACACTGCCGGAAGGCGCAACGCTGGCTTGGCACTTTATCGGCCCGTTGCAATCCAATAAGAGCCGGCTGGTGGCAGAGCACTTTGCCTGGTGCCACACCGTCGATCGGCTGCGTATCGCCTCGCGCCTGAATGAACAGCGCCCGGCGGAGATGCCGCCGCTTAACGTTCTGATCCAAATAAATATCAGCGATGAGCAGAGTAAATCTGGCATTGTACTGGCTGAATTGCCGGCGCTGGCGGAGGCGGTTGCCGCCCTGCCCAACCTCAGACTGCGCGGGCTGATGGCTATTCCAGCCCCGCAGGAGGATTATCAGAGCCAGTTGGCGGTGTTCGGCCAAATGCGCGACGCCTTCCTGGCGCTGCAGCAGCAATATCCGCAGGTAGACACGCTGTCGATGGGCATGACCGATGACATGACGGCGGCGATTGCCGCAGGCAGCACCCTGGTGCGTATTGGCACCGCCATTTTTGGCGCGCGAGATTATTCGCAGTCCTGACACACTGACGAGGAATTTTAATGCAACACCGTAAGATTACCTTTATTGGCGCCGGCAACATGGCGCGCGCTATCATCGCCGGCCTGGTGGCGGGCGGTTATCCGGCGGAATCCATCAGCGTCTGTGCACCTTCGGCCAAAAACCGTGATGCGCTGGCAGCGGACTACGGCGTCACCAGCAGCAGCGACAACCAGGCCTGCGCCCAGGCCGCCGATGTGGTGGTGCTGGCAGTCAAACCGCAAATGATGGCCGACGTCTGCCAGCCGTTGCGCGAAGGGGTCGATTTCAACGCCAAGCTGGTACTGTCGATCGCCGCCGGTATCCAGGTCAACCGTTTTTATCAACTGCTGGGTGACAAGCTGAACATCGTGCGCATCATGCCCAATACCCCATCGCTGGTGGGCAAAGGCATGAGCGGTCTGTATGCACCGCAGCAGGTCAGCCAGCAGGACCGCGACTACACCAGCGATTTGATGGCGTCAGTCGGCAAAGTCTGTTGGGTGGATAACGAAAATGGCATTAATAGCGTGATCGCCGCAGCAGGCAGCGCACCGGCCTATTTCTTCCTGTTTATGGAAGCCATGCAACAGGAAGCCGAACGTATGGGCTTCGACAGCCAGACCGCCCGTGATCTGGTGCAGCAGGCGGCCTCCGGCGCGGCTGCACTGGTGGAAGCCAACCCGGATACGCCATTATCGACCTTGCGTGAGCAGGTCACCTCCAAAGGCGGCACCACCGCCGAAGCACTACGCGTTTTCAACGAGCAACAGCTGCCGGCAACCGTGGCCAAAGCCATGCAGGCGGCAGTATCCCGCGCGCAGGAAATGGAAAAATCATTTTAAATAATCGAGAGTTAAGGAGAAGGGCTACTACATGCTAACGCTGACTTTTTTGGTCAAAACCGTTATTGATCTGTACGTCATGATACTGCTGCTGCGTATCTGGATGCAGTGGACGCGCGCTGACTTTTACAACCCATTCGCACAGTTTGTCGTGAAAATCACCCAACCGGTGATCGGCCCGCTGCGCCGCATTATTCCATCCATGGGGCCTATCGACAGCGCATCACTGCTGCTGGCGTTCCTGCTGATGACCATTAAGTACCCGCTGCTGCTGCTGATCCAGGGCGGCGCAATGTCACTCAGCCCATATAACCTGCTGTTTGGCCTGATCTCGCTGGTGAAGTCGGCCGGCTACCTGATCTTCTGGGTAATGATTATCCGCGCGCTGATGAGTTGGATAAGCCAGGGCCGCAGCCCAATCGATCAGTTGATGTACCAACTGACCGAGCCCTTGATGTCCCCCATCCGCCGCATTCTGCCGGCCATGGGCGGCATTGATTTTTCGGCGATGGTGGTGATCCTGATCCTGTATCTGATCAACTACCTGGGCATGGATCTGTTCGGTGAGATCTGGTTCCTGCTGTGAGTGCAGTAACCCCAGTGCTGGACGGGCTGGCGATCAGGCTATATATTCAGCCGAAAGCCAGCCGCGACCAGATTGTCGGTTTGCATGGCGACGAACTTAAAGTCGCCATTACCGCCCCGCCGGTAGACGGCCAGGCCAACGCTCATCTGATCAAGTTTCTCGCCAAACAGTTCAAAGTGGCGAAAGGCAACGTCACCATAGAGAAAGGCGAACTGGGGCGGCATAAACAGTTACGCATCGTTAATCCGCAACAGATCCCCGCCGTGGTCGCGGCGCTAATCGAATAAATTTCAAGGTAGTCATCATGCAAAAAGTCGTTCTTGCCACCGGTAACCCGGGCAAAGTGCGCGAACTCGCCGACCTGTTGGCCGATTTCGGGCTGAATGTGGTCGCGCAAACCGAACTGGGCGTAGAGTCTGCCGAGGAAACCGGCTTGACGTTTATCGAAAACGCCATCCTCAAAGCCCGTCACGCGGCGCAAATCACCGGCCTGCCGGCGATCGCCGACGACTCGGGTCTGGCGGTAGACGCTCTGGGTGGTGCGCCGGGCATCTATTCTGCACGCTACGCGGGCGTTGACGCTTCTGACCGGCAAAACCTCGACAAACTGCTGGTGGCACTGAAAGACGTACCGCAAGGCAGTCGTGGCGCTCAGTTCCACTGCGTGCTGGTGTATCTGCGCCACGCCGAAGACCCAACACCGCTGGTGTTCCACGGCAGCTGGGCCGGTGAAATCACCGACAGCGCGGCAGGTGAAGGCGGTTTCGGCTACGATCCGATCTTCTACGTCCCGGAACTCGGCCGTACCGCCGCCGAACTGAGCCGCGACGAGAAGCGCGCGATATCGCACCGTGGCAAGGCGCTGAAACTGATGCTGGAAGCCATGCGCAATGCTTAAGCTGCCTCCGCTGAGTTTGTACATCCATATCCCGTGGTGCGTGCAGAAATGCCCTTACTGTGATTTCAACTCGCATGCGTTAAAGGGCGAAGTTCCGCATCAGGAGTATGTCGATCACCTGCTGGCGGATCTGGATGCCGATCTGCCGCTGGTCGCCGGCCGTGAAATCAGTACCATTTTTATCGGCGGCGGCACCCCCAGCCTGCTGAGTGCCGAAGCCATGCAATCGCTGCTGGACGGCGTGCGGGCGCGTATTCATGTGGTTGATGGCGCCGAGATCACCATGGAGGCTAACCCCGGCACCGTGGAGGCCGATCGCTTCAGCGGCTACCAGCGTGCCGGTGTGAACCGCATTTCTATCGGGGTCCAGAGCTTCAGCGCCGAGAAGTTAACCCGTCTGGGGCGTATACACGGCCCGGAAGAGGCCAAACGCGCAGCGCATCTGGCCACAGGTCTCGGCCTGCGCAGTTTTAACCTCGATCTGATGCACGGTCTGCCGGACCAGTCGCTGGAAGAAGCGCTGGACGATTTACGCCAGGCGATTGCCCTAAACCCGCCGCACCTGTCGTGGTATCAGTTGACCATCGAGCCCAATACCCTGTTCAGCTCACGCCCACCGGTGCTGCCGGACGACGACGCACTGTGGGATATTTTCGAGCGAGGTCATGAGTTGCTGAGCGCCGCCGGTTATCAGCAGTATGAAACCTCGGCCTATGCCAAGCCGGGCTATCAGTGCCAGCACAACCTCAACTACTGGCGCTTTGGCGACTATCTGGGGATTGGCTGTGGCGCACATGGCAAACTGACCTTTAGCGACGGCCGCATTCTACGCACCGCGAAAACCAAGCATCCGCGCGGTTTTATGCAGGGCAAGTATATGGACAAACAGCATGAGGTGACGACGGCAGATCGGCCATTCGAGTTCTTTATGAACCGTTTCCGCCTGCTGGAGGCTGCGCCGCGCGCCGAGTTCGTCAGCTACACCGGACTGGATGAAAGCACTATCCGTGCACAGCTGGACGAAGCACTGGCGAAAGGCTATCTGGAAGAAACGCCGGAATATTGGCAGATCACCGAGAAAGGCAAGCTGTTCCTTAACTCGCTGCTGGAACTGTTTCTGGCGGATGAATAACAAAAAGCGCTGACAATTCAGCGCTTTTTTTGGGTTTTAATCTGAGATAATCGAAAACAAACTACCCGCGCTGATTTGATGTTACTTCAAAGCATTAAGCAGGTCTTTACGCTGGGCTTCCAGACCGGTAACACGGTTACACACGTCGTGGCCGAAGTTCTGGAAGTCCTGCTCCTGATTGTTCCATTCGTTCTGAATCGCTTTTTGCAAGCCACCCAGATTGCCCATGATCGCCTGCAACGGATTGCCGCCGCTGTTGGCCGCCTGCTTGACGCCCATCTCGTTCAGGCTGTCCTGCAACACGCCGCCCATGCTCTGCTGCACCAGGTTACGGCCATCCTGCTCAACCTGATCAATCGCCTTGTGGTGGAAGGTCAGGCCGTCGCTGCGGTGTTCGATAATGCGGTTCATCTGCTGTTTAAGCTGGTCATTGAGCGTAGTCAGGCGGTTGCGCACGTTGCTGTCGCTGCCCAACTCCTTGACGATCACCTTGTCCAACGCCACGCGCGCTTTTTCCAGGTGCTGCTGCGCGCCCTTGTCGATCCACGGCAGTTCCTTACGCAATGCGCTCTGGTAGCTAAAGGCCTTCTGCCGCTGGCTGTCATTCAGGCTCAGGGCCTGACCGTTGCGGGTCACATCGCCATCCGCTGAAATTTGCAGGTTGCCGCTGGCTCCCGTCACCTGCACGTTCTGCGGGCTGATAATCACGTCGTCCTGGGGTTTAACGCTGCACTGATATTCGGCATGTGCCTGTGAAGCAGTCAACAGCAGTAAGGCTAACCCGGTTTTCTTTAACATATTTTCTCCTGACTCCCTTCCGTGGTGGGATTAAAAAATCGAACGGCTGATCCGTTGAGACAACAGTTCCAGCGCCGCAGTTCCCGCCAGTGAGTTACCTGAGGCATCCAGTTCCGGCGACCAGACGGCGATCGACAGCTCATCGGGAACGATGGCGACAATGCCGCCGCCGACACCGGACTTGCCCGGCATGCCCACGCGATAGGCAAATTCCCCCGCGCCATCGTACATGCCGCTGGTCATCATCAACGCATTAATCTGGCGCGCCTGCAGCGGGCTGATCACTTCACTCCCGTTAAGGTCACGTCCCTGATTGGCCAGGTAAACAAAGCTGCGTGCCAGCTCCAGACTGCTCATCCGCAGCGCACAGTAGTGGAAATAGGTTTGCAGCACGGTGAGCACGTCGTTTTCAAAGTTACCGAACGACTTCATCAGATAGGCGATGGCCGCATTGCGATCGGAGTGTTCAAACTCGGAACGGGCGACTCGCGAATCATAGGCCAGGTCTTCTTCACCCGCCAGTTGGCGCACCACTTCCAGCATGCGCTGTTTGGGGGCGCTGAGCCGCGTTTGCAGCATGTCGCACACCACCAGCGCACCGGGGTTGATAAACGGATTGCGCGGCTTGCCCTGCTCCATCTCCAACTGCAGCAATGAGTTGAACGGCAGACCGGAAGGCTCTTTGCCGACCCGTTGCCAGATCTCGTGCTCCTGATAGCGCGTCAGCGCCAGCGTCAGGCTCAGCACCTTGGAGATTGACTGAATAGAGAAGCGCTCGGTGGCGTTACCGGCCTGGAACATTTCGCCATCGACGGTGCAAACGGCGATCGCCAGACGATCGGACGCCACTTCCGCCAACGCCGGAATATAGTCCGCCACCTTGCCCTGGCCAATCAGCGGGCGCACCTGTTGCAGGATATCTTCCAGCAACGCGTTATCCAATGTAGTTACCACCGCGGTCACACTCCGGACAAAATAAAGGTGCCGTTAAGGCACCTGAGACTATTGACAAAGAGGGGGGAAAAACGTGGTTTCCCCCCTCTTTGTGGTAATCAACCGAAAATCAGTCCCACCAGATATCGAACAGATCGCTAACCTTAACGTCGCTCAGCTTGCGCGCTTCCAGCCATTTTTTGACCAGTTCGCGCTGTTCGTCGGTGCAATGACCGATAGTCTGCAGGCAGATCAAACCTTCCCACTGCAGGTAGCCACTGCCGTCAAACGCCATACCGTTTGGCTCAATCACTTCGTCGATGAAAGCGTCCAGCGTGCCGTCGATATCTTCAACTGCGGTGCCTTCGGCAAAACGCCATGCTACGGAGAAACCCAGCTCCTGAAACTCTTCAATGTGTAACTTTTTACGTAAACGACGACTGCGGTTCTTAGCCATTATTCTTTCCTCTCAAACATCAAATCCCAAACGCCATGTCCCAGACGCTGGCCGCGTAATTCAAATTTTGTCAGTGGGCGTGAATCCGGGCGCGGCACGTAATCATTATCGCTGGAAAGATTACGATAGCCTGAGATCCCGTTCATAACCTCTAACATATGTTCTGCGTAAGGCTGCCAGTCGGTGGCCATATGGAATACGCCGCCGACTTTCAATTTGCGCCGCACCAGTTCCACAAACGGCGTCTGTACAATGCGACGTTTGTTGTGGCGCGCTTTATGCCACGGATCGGGGAAGAACAGCTGCACCATGTCCAGCGAACCGTCCGGGATCATATTCTCCAGTACCTCAACCGCGTCGTGACACATCACGCGCAGGTTGCTCAGTTCCGCTTCGGTAGCGTCGGCCAGGCAGGCGCCCACGCCCGGCGAGTGTACTTCAATCCCCAAGAAATTCTGCTGCGGGTTATTGCCCGCCATGGTCACCAGCGAGGCGCCCATGCCAAAACCGATCTCCAGCACGGTCGGCGCATCGCGCCCAAAAAGTGCGGTGATATCGACAGGTTCAGCCTGATACTCCACGCCCATCACCGGCCAATAATTGTCCAGCGCGTGCTGCTGACCTTTGGTCAACCGCCCTTGGCGGCGGACAAAACTGCGGATACGGCGCATCGCGCGGCCGTTCTCATCAAATTCTGGGGAGATGACGTCATTAATCATAGTGCTTTCTGTCTGTTTGGCTGCCAATTAGGGAAACGCGCATTATGCAAAGATACATTGGTTTAGCAAGTGTTCATCTTGTGTACCTGCCGTGCTGCGTCGGAAAGTTCCGGTTTACAGCATCATGACTCTATGCTGCAATCGCGCTTCATTTACTGCTGGATATTGAATCTGCTTATGATGCAAGCACAACAGTTCGCACAGGTGGTGCTTGACTGGTACCAACGTTACGGCCGCAAAACCCTGCCGTGGCAGCTTGATAAAAACGCCTATAAAGTATGGCTCTCTGAGGTCATGTTGCAACAAACTCAGGTTGCCACCGTGATCCCTTACTTCGAGCGCTTTATGGAACGTTTTCCCAACGTGCGTACACTGGCAGAAGCGCCGTTGGACGAAGTGCTGCACCTGTGGACCGGCTTGGGTTACTACGCCCGAGCTCGCAACCTGCACAAGGCCGCGCAGGCTATTGTCGCACAGCACGGCGGCGAGTTCCCGACAACCTTTGAAGAAATCCACGCTCTGCCCGGCATTGGCCGCTCAACGGCCGGTGCAGTACTGTCATTGGCACTCGGCCAGCATTACCCGATCCTCGACGGTAACGTGAAACGCGTGTTGGCTCGCTGCTATGCAGTCGAAGGCTGGCCGGGCAAAAAAGATGTCGAAAACCGGCTGTGGCAGATCAGTGAAGACGTCACCCCGGCACAGGGCGTCGGCCAGTTCAATCAGGCGATGATGGACCTGGGGGCGATGGTCTGTACCCGCTCCAAACCCAAGTGCGAGCTGTGTCCACTCAACCTGGGCTGCATCGCCTATGCCCATCACAGCTGGGCGAAATACCCCGGTAAAAAACCCAAGCAGACTCTGCCGGAAAAAACCGCCTACTTTTTATTGCTGCAACACGGCGAACGAGCCTGGCTGGAACAACGCCCGGCCGTCGGCCTATGGGGCGGCCTGTTTTGTTTCCCGCAGTTCGGCGAACGCGAAGAGATGGAACTCTGGCTGCAACAACGCGGTCTGAAAAACAATCGTCAGCAGCAGTTGACCGCATTTCGTCATACTTTCAGTCATTTCCATCTCGATATCGTGCCGATATGGTTGGAGATGAACGACGCGGCTGCCAGCATGGATGAGGGTGCCGGTCTCTGGTATAACTTGGCGCAGCCGCCATCGGTCGGGCTGGCAGCGCCGGTTGACCGCCTGTTACAACAGTTGGCAAAACAGTCACCACGCCCGCAGGGTTTATTTGGCGATAGCGCCATTGATGAGGAATTAGCATGAGCAGAACCATTTTTTGTACCTTCCTGCAGCGCGATGCCGAAGGGCAGGATTTTCAGCTTTACCCAGGGGACGTTGGCAAACGCATCTATAACGAGATCTCGAAGGAAGCCTGGGCAGAATGGATGAAAAAACAGACCATGCTGATCAACGAGAAAAAACTGAACATGATGAACGTGGATGACCGCAAACTGCTGGAAGCGGAAATGATCAAGTTCCTGTTCGAAGGGCACGACGTGCACATCGAAGGCTATACGCCACCGAGCGAATAACGCTGTTGGGGCCAGGCGCTGGCCCTCTTCAATACTTCCCGTATACGGCTTTAAGATGAAGAAAATTTTAGCTTTGCTAGTGATAGCGCCTTTGCTGATTTCCTGTTCCGGCAAAAAAAGTGAAGAAGTTAACGAAGCCCTGGTCAAAGACACCAACGGCTTTGAGATCCTGATGGGCCAATTCGCCCACAACATCGAGAATATCTGGGGTCTGAACGAAGTTCTGATCGCCGGGCCAAAAGATTACGTTAAATACACCGACCAGTATCAAACCCGTAGCCACATCAACTTTGATTCTGGCGCCATCACCATTGAAACCATCGCCACTACCGATCCTGCCGCCCACCTGCGCCAGGCGATTATCAGCACCTTGCTGATGGGGGACGATCCGGGTTCTATCGATCTGTATTCCGACGTCAACGATATCCAGATCAGTAAAGAGCCGTTCCTGTACGGCCAGGTGCTGGATAACAAAGGCGCGCCGATCCGTTGGGAATGGCGTGCGGCGCACTTCGCCGACTATCTGGTACAAACCAAGCTGCAAAAACGCACCTCCGGCCTGCACGTGATTTACTCGGTCACCATTCAACTGGTACCAAACCACCTGGACAAGCGTGCGCATAAATACCTGCCGATGGTCCGCAAGGCATCGGAGAAGTACGGGGTTGAAGAGTCGCTGATCCTGGCGATTATGCAGACCGAATCGAGCTTTAACCCGTATGCGGTGAGCGGTTCGGATGCGTTGGGCCTGATGCAGGTGGTACAACACACCGCCGGTAAGGACGTATTCCAGATGCGTGGCAAATGGGGTAAACCAAGCCGCAGTTATCTGTTCGATCCGGAGAACAATATCGACACCGGTACCGCCTATCTGGCCATTTTGCAGAACAACTATTTGGGCGGCATCCAGAACCCAACCTCGCGTCGCTATGCGGTGATCACCGCCTATAACGGCGGGGCGGGCAGCGTGCTGAGAGTGTTCTCCAGTGACAGAACCCGCGCGGTGGGCATCATCAACGGCATGCAGCCGGGCGATGTCTATCAGACGCTGACCACCAAGCATCCGGCCAGTGAATCGCGCCGCTATCTGGTGAAAGTGAACAACGCGCAGAAGAGCTATCGACGCCGTTAATCACCCCGGTCAGGGCGGTCTCTCGCGTCGCCCTGACCACCAATATCCCTAAGCGATACTGTAACCATTACGACCAAGCTCCTTGGCGCGGTACAAAGCCTATTGCTTGATCATATAACCGAAGATACGTTTCCAGCCGTGATCCTTTTTCTCGATATACACGCCCTGTAGCTCCGGTGAAAAACCGGGCAGCCGGTTGATACCATCTTCCAGCGCCAGGAAGTAACGCTGCACCGCCCCGCCCCACACTTCCCCCGGCACCACGCACAGCACGCCCGGTGGGTATGGCAGCGCGCCTTCCGCCGCAATGCGACCTTCCGCCTGGCCAATCGGCACCAGTTCGACGTTGTCGCGGATAAACTCCACGTTGGCATCCTGCGGGTTCATCATCACCTGCGGGAAATGACGCTGGCGGAACATTTCTTTCTGCAACTGTTTAACGTCAAAGCTGACGTACAGGTCATGCATTTCCTGACACAGCTGGCGAAGGGTATAGCCGCGATAGCGCTGTTCATTCTTGCGATACACCGTTGGCAGCACCACGCTCAGCGGCGCGTCTTCTTCCACATAGCGTTCGAACTGCACCAGCATCTCCACCAGTTGCTCCATCTTGGCCGGGTTTTCCGCCGGAGTCAGCAGGAACAGGATCGAGTTAAGATCGCACTTCTCCGGCACTATGCCGTTCTCACGCAGGAAGTTGGCCAAAATGGTCGCCGGTACGCCAAACTCGGTGTACTGGCCGGTAGCCGCATCAATACCCGGCGTAGTCAGCAGCAGCTTGCACGGATCGACCAAATACTGATCCTGCGCGTAACCTTCAAAACCGTGCCATTTTTCATCCGGCACAAAGTTGAAGAAACGCGCATCGTTGGCGATGAGATCGGTGTCGTAATCCTGCCAGTTTTTACCCGCCACCTGCGGCGGAATAAACGGCCTGAGCTGCGAGCAGCGTTCCAGCAGTTGTTTACGCGTTTCGATACCCAGCTTCACGCAATCCAGCCACATGCGGCGACCGGCGGCCCCGGCATGCATCTTGGCGTTAACGTCCAGCGCGGCGAACAGTGGGTAAAACGGGCTGGTAGAGGCGTGCAGCATGAAAGCATTGTTGAGGTGCTTGTGGTTGCAATGGCGCTTCTGGCCCTTAATGTGGTCGTCTTTCTTGTGGATTTGCGAGGTCTGCGAGAAACCGGCCTGCTGCTTGTGTACCGACTGGGTGACAAAGATACCCGGATCCAGTTCATCGAGCTCCAGCAACAGCGGCGAGCACTCTTTCAGCATCGGGATAAAGCCTTCGTAACCCACCCAGGCCGAGTCAAACAGAATGTAGTCACACAGGTGGCCGATGGTGTCGATCACCTGGCGGGCGTTATAGATGGTGCCGTCATAGGTACCGAGTTGAATAATCGCCAGACGGAATGGACGTGCCATATTGGCCTTTTCTGGTGCCACTTCGCGGATTTGCTCGCGCAGGTAACGCTCATCAAAGCAACGTGAATCAATACCGCCAATAAAACCAAACGGATTACGCGCGGTTTCCAGGTATACCGGCGTTGCCCCAGCCTGGATCAACGCACCGTGGTGGTTGGATTTATGGTTGTTGCGATCGAACAACACCAAATCACCACGGGTCAGCAAAGCATTGGTCACGACCTTATTGGCGGCAGAGGTACCATTAAGCACGAAATAGGTTTTATCGGCGTTGAATACCCGTGCAGCATGCTTTTGCGCATCCTTGGCCGAACCTTCGTGGATCAACAAATCGCCGAGCTTAACGTCGGCGTTGCACATGTCGGAACGAAAAAGCGTTTCACCGTAGAACTCGAAAAACTTCCGGCCGGCCGGATGCTTACGGAAAAACTCGCCGCCCTGATGGCCCGGGCAGGCAAAGGTTGAGTTTTCCATTTCCACATAGGTTTTCAGCGTTTTGAAAAACGGCGGCAACAGCGCCTGTTCATAGGCATCGGCGGCAGCTTCAAGCTGAGCCATATAGAACGCCTTGCTGGCGCCTTCCAATGCAAAAACACCGCTGATCAACGGCAGGTAGTCCGGAGAGAGATGCTCGTCCCCTGCCACCGCCACAAAGGTCGGGATCTCGAACCCGGTCGCTTTGAGCTGCGCCAGATGACCTGCGTTAACGTCATCCACCGACACCACTAACGCGGCCACGTCGGTGTAGTCCGTTTGCTCGATGCGGACGACCTGGCGCAGTGTTTCAATGGTGGCAACCAAACTGGCGCTGGTGGCTATTTTCAATTCTTTCATTGTGCTAACTCTCAAACGGTTAAGGATGAGGGTGTGCCACGAGGCACGATGATGAGATAACAAAGGTTATCTCGGCAAATTGATGTCCGGCGTGAGCGCATAAAGCGCAAGCGTGACCGGCTGACTCTCTTAAGATTATCAGGTAACTATCGGGGACTGGTATCGGCAGCGTCCGATAGACATCAGTAAAAGCAGAGCCGCAGCTCTATTTTTAACAATGCCTAACAGCGAGCATCCGTTAGCCTTACCGCATGGCAAGCTGGACGTTTTTGACCGATTGCGTTCGGGAAAGGTAACGACGGAATGGCGGCATCCTCAGATGTCTGGTACGCAGTGACGCTTGAGTAACAAAACCAGTCATGACTGCAACCTCTGACTTAAATGAGCGGGAGCGCCGTTAGGGGACGTAGAGTGCTAAAATTTGCGCAATGATTGCATGTTTTTTTATGAGGTTCAAGTGACAATGATGCTGATTTAATTACGAGGAGATAAAGCGTAACGCATTGTTAATTAAAAAATAAAAATAAAAAACAGAAAAATCAAAATGGTATAAATAGACGATTTTTTTGCATATCTATTACCAAACAACGCCACTGACTCTCACCTGCCCCAGTTTCCATTGCATGAAAATAGAGCAACCGATCGGCTTTGTGACAGAAAGCGATTGACGATTTCCGGCCAATAGGGTTAAATGCGCCCCGTTGCCCGGATAGCTCAGTCGGTAGAGCAGGGGATTGAAAATCCCCGTGTCCTTGGTTCGATTCCGAGTCCGGGCACCAAATTCATATCAACGGACCTCCACGGAGGTCCGTTTTTGCATTCTAAGCCCGCCAAAATCAACACTTCTACAATCCCTTAGCGCCACCCAACGCAATCAACTTCAACCCGCATCAGGTCCCTTGCGAGGGTACAACTAAGTGTAGTTGATCAGTCATTCAGGACACCTCGGAATCCTGTTAATGTTAAAACAGTGAAAATGAGGTGATGCATGATCAAAACTCGTCGGACTAAACGCACCTTTTCCCCTGAGTTCAAGCTCGAAGCTATCGAACAGGTTATTAAATATCAGCGAGATGTACGGGAAGTCGCGCAGGCACTCGAACTCAATCCTGAGCATCTGCGTAAATGGATACGGCTGTATAAGCAGGAACTTCAGGGGATTGAGCCAGCTGGTAATGCTATCACACCTGAACAACGCGAAATTCAGCATGTAGTGATGTGATGGATGCCCCTCCCTAAGGTTGTCAGTGCCATACTTTTACTGACTGCATTAATCCGGGAGTTGGACTGACCCCCCCCCGGTAGACGACACTGCCCTCTAGTTCGCCGAGAATAGTTTTGACAAACGAACTCCGTCCTATGATGACAGTATCCACATAGTCAGCCTCAGAGCCGCCCCCCAGAACATCGCACAAAGCAACAGGGTGCCGATCCAGATACTCCTACAACTGAGCCACCAATCCTGGCTCAACCATCGAGCATTCAATGTACTCCAGCATCGACAGACACGAACCCATATCATTCTTCTCCTCCTGAGATATGTCATCTTGCATAATTGGCGTAAACCAAATGCTCAGTAAATCCGGCAATAGCCTCATTTTCACGCCGACAAATTTAACAAACCCTGCCCCGAAACCGACAACCATTTGCCCACTTCTCTTGTAGGCCAAAACACAAGGACGCCATATACGCCTGCACTTAAGCAGACCCACGCTCTCCGTGCCTTCATCTGTTTGCTCTTGAAGAGAATTGGTCGGAAAAAATACGGCACGGTACCGATTTCATCAGAGTATGTTTGATTCAGGGAGTCGCACTTTACGTCTCTCGCTCCGGGTTCTGAAAAAGGCTCTATGGTTTTTCATCGTCCCTTCTCGCCGAATCAGTAATAAAAGAGCGGGACATCGGCGCAAACCACCGCAACAACGCCAACACGTTCTTGGCTCCGAGCTTAAATAGAGCGCCGGACCTATGGTTATAAATTGTTTTCGTACTGACACAGTGAACGTGCGCTTGTGCGCGAACGGATATTTCACGCAACGTTTGCGCCAACACTCGTAGTTCGCCTCGGGTAAATACCCGTGTGGGTTTACCAGGCGATATTTCGTTAAACCCTTCTTCCGTCGAGGACATAATGAGCTGACATAATTTCGCTGGTGCCTGCCGGGCATCCACGACGCGTACTGCGCTGCTTGGCCCCACACTTCGAAGAATGCGACGAACAACCTCGGGTTCAATATGCGATAACACCACGATGCGTGGGTAACTCGCCACGGTAACCTCCCCCAATTCCAGCAACAAAGCCAACGCGGCCTGAGGCGCCATCGGCAAGCGTACAACCAGAAGAGCCTGTGCCAGTTCTCCCCTTTTGCGATAGCTTGTCATTATGTATGGGGAAATGCTCGACAGCAGTCTCGTCAACGAGTCGACGGCCATGACACTCCGGTTGCCTGAGTTTGAAAAATACTGCTGCAGTGCCGCCAGCAACCCAATTCGCCCGTAACAACAGTCATCGACAAGGGTCACCTGCCAGCACATTTTGGCGAGATGCGTACCAGCCGGCGTATCAAAGTGCTCCGCCGCATCCGTCGGCAAACCAACCCCCCTGCTCGTCTGCGGATAAAATGTATTCATGCAACCTCCTGTCCATTACAATGAGCGGCCCCTCCTGAGATAACAATGTTCGCCACCCAGACACGCAACAAGCAGGAAAAACCGAGAGTGGCCTGTCAACACTCCATGCCCCGAATAACACACCTCTATCCCATCTCCCGCGCCTGTCACCCATACCGCACGCTTGTTCGTTGGCCGTCATGGGTAGCACTTTTTTACCGCTTTTTGGGAAATAATATGAACAACGTCATTAACAATGACCTGCCATTGCCTCCCATTATTTTCAATGGGGATTTTAAAATAAAAAAATTTTCACGGCTGACATTATTAAATCAAACTTAAATTTTAAGAATACATTCCGAGCTTGATTCTTAAAAACGTTAATTTCCAAACATATTATTAACTTCATTAATCCCATTGAAACAGTAATAAACCAACACCCCGCCACGCACATTTTCTATTACAGCACTACGTTGTTATTAAAAAATCCAATCGAAAATTTACGACCATAATTTTACAATGGTATTATTTCAGCTTTACATTATTTTCTTGCCATATCGAATGGATAATTGAGCACGCAAGAAATTTGCCATTTTGTAATGCCATAAGATGCTATAAATATCAGGCAGGGCGCAGCCTGCCTGACAAAAACTCGTTTAAAAGTTGTACTTCACCCCAACCATCGCGGCACTGTCGTTATAACCTGCATCCCCCATCTGCACACCAACGTTACCCCAAAGATTCAGGCGCGGGTTAATTTGCCCTTCAAGCCCAACTTTAGCTTCGGCGAGATTGCCTGCCCCGTTTTGGCTAACGGTATTGTCATCCATTTTGGTCGCAAAATCGCGCGTATTGTGCAACCAGTTCAGTTCTAAATAAGGTTGGAATTGACGCTCCTTGCCGTTATCACGTGCATGGTGACCTTTAAGGTAAGTTTTAATGCCAAGCCGAGTCATGATGTTCCCATCCCCCTCGCCGCTGACCTGAGTTCCGTTGGCTTCCTGATGGCTATCCGCCCTTACGCCCATCCATACTAACTGGGCCTGTGGCTGAACAAACCACTGATTAAGCGTGCCCTGACTACCCAGGAATTGCCCAAGTTTCCATGTATAACCTCCTTCCAGCGAAGCGGTAATCCCATGAGATTTATATCTTTCAGTCGTCAACTTATCGCCGCTCACTTCGTTATTGAACCAGCTGTACTGTAGCCAGCCATCCAAATAGGCACCGGTACGATTTTCATTGTTGGCATACCAGGTGGCATAACTCCCTATGCTGTAACCATCCACTGAGCCTTTCGATCTGTAACTGCTGACCTGATTCCGGGAAGTGCTGTGGTTGTTGCCATAACCCGCCATAAGGCCAACGTGCCCGCGATTCAGCCCATCAGTGCTCCAACGACTTACATCGCCGCCAATCTGAACCATATACCGGTTACTTTGGGTTTTCATCTGCCCACTACCATCACGCCAGGCATTATGCCCGCCGACCTGACGCAGCCACAGGCTGGTCACCTCCTGTTGGCCAGTCAGCGCATCGATATACTGGGTTTCCCCCAGACGATCGTGCAGAGTCATCATAAACAGGTTATTAGCCGCGGCCAGGTTAGCCGTGTAGCTTCCTCCTTCCGGGCGAATGACTGAAGCTGTTTCCGGTTGCGGATCTGGTGTTGGCTCGGGATTGATCACGTTACTGCTCAGATACCAACTTTCTCCTTTTTTGACGAGATCGTAATCATAAGCGCCGGCAACGATACGATCCATTTTGACAAAACGTCCCCAAGAAGTACCGCCGACATCAACGATTTTTATTCCCTCAACAGTCTGTGCACCTTGGCCGCCAAGATTATTGATGAAAACGTTAGTGGTTCCCTGCTGCACATCTCCGCCGACAATCAGTTTATTCGTCGACGAATCGTCGCTTCCCAGCACACTGTTCATTATCAGCGTCCCGCCGTCGCCGGTATAATTTCCCGTCACTGTCAAAGTGTCGAATTTGTTAGGCGCGGAAAAGACAACGGTACCGTTATTACTGAGTTGCCCAACGACAGAATTGCTTGTCATATTCCAGTTACTGCTACTATCCAGCGCCAATGAGGTGGCGTTATTTACCGCGCCATTCAGTACGGAACCTGAGGTAAGATTAATTACGGCGGTATTTCCCGGATCCGACACCACAATATCGCCATTTAACTTACTGTTTGTCGCATTGAAAACTACGTTACTGTATATGTTATTTGTCGGATTAAGAGCATCTTCATAGTTGCTGACGGTCATAAGCTGACCATTTCCGCCGCTAAGAACGGTATCTTTCACCTCCAGCGCAAAATCGGTCGTCTCGACAGCTATCGCCTGCGCCAGCTCGCTTTTAAGCGTCACATTATCGAGTGATACTTTATTGCTGAGCGGAGAGGTTGAGGAGTAGCCATTGACATATAGTCCATATGCCTCCTCACCTGAAGTGGTAATATGGCTGTCGCTAATGTTCAGCGACCCCGCGCGACTCCACAGCCCAAACCCCTCCTTACCGGAGGTATCGATCAGCACCTTGCTTGCGGTTATTTGCGATCCAGGGTAGGCTGATAAACCCGGCGCAAGCTCGCCATGTGTAACAATGTTGCTGTCAGTCAGGCTTCCCACACCGCCAAGCGCCGTGAAAAAGCCCGCGCTTCTTGCTCCTGAGGTAGTAATAGACAGGCCATCACCCCGCGCCTGATTTTCGGTATATATGCCGTAGGCATTGTCTCCCTGCGTTTCGAGAGTACTGTTTGTGAGCTCGGCAGTCCCTTTTTGCGCATTTACTGCGATAGCTCTCTCACCGACAGTAGTGATATTTGCTTTATTCATCAATAACGAAGAGCCCTTTGAGGCGATCCACACTGCATCACTGTAAGCCCCCTGAGTGGTAAACTGCCCTCCCTCAACATTAATGCCTGCAGCCATATTGGCATTCAATGCATAGCTCTGGTTACCCGTAGTACTGACGGCAACATTATCCAGCGCCAATCTCCCCGCCATCACCCTGATGGCATCCCCTCCAGCGGTTGCAATAATACTGTCGGTAATGTGAGCGTTTGCGATGCCCTGAGGCGTGGACCAACTACCATCCAAGGCCAGCCCCAGCGCATTATTTTGAGCCTGAATATCTATCTTGCTCAACACAGCTTCACCGTTGTTCGCCAGGTAAATCCCGGTGCCGGAACTCCCACTAACGTTAATTTGTAAATCTCGTCCGATAAATTTACTGTCGTTGTTCCAGACCCCAACGCCGCGAATCCCTGAGCTATTCAACTGTAGCCGGGTACCTGTAAAATTAGCGCCATTTTTCGCCTGAATAATGAAGGCTCCATTAGTACCGTTTTCAAGCGTCAGATCATTCAGAGAACGTACTGTACCATCAGCAATAATAGTGTCGTTGTTGGCCGCCCGCACATAAGAACAGGGTGAAACCAATACGGGTGAAATATACAGCGAGCTGAATAATAACAAGCCAAAATTCCATTTGTTATTGGTATTATAATGCATCGTCAACTCCTTTTTCCAATTTAGTAATTATAAGCACAAGGTATTTCGTTCACCACATCCACACTTCGCAATAAACGAAGCATATCTATAGAATTCAGCTTGATTTTCCGCGCCCATTTTTCGAAAGGCGCTTCTATAATGGGTACGTATCGTTTTGCGCGAACGATTAAGTATTCTTGATATTTCAGCACTGTTATATCCCTGTCCTATAAATATCATTACGTCATTTTCGGTATCAGAAAGTTGAGCGTACTTTTTCAACCCAAACTTCCAATAAACCTCTTCCTTATTGATAAAATCATTATAATCAGCATGGGCTATCTCAAGTATCTTGCATATTTTCATTGAGATATCATTTAGAGTTTTACTTTTTGGCAAGAAAGGGACATGAATGGTTATTTTCTCTGACCTTTTACATACAGCCTCATTGTGATTAGTATGATTTTTATTAAAAACATTGATCGTTACCAGTTCATCATGGAAGATAACGTTAGCGATATCCTTATTATTCTCCTGCGATGGCAATAAGAAAAGGACCTCATCTAATAAACGATAGCCTGGGAGATATTTTAATATTAAAAGACTCAGTCCCGAAGTTTGGTAAAAATTATAATCCATTAATAATATCTTTAACATGCTCCACCCCCATGTGTTATGTTCTCCATTCGATATGTAACGATCAGCTACATCCGCCTCCCTGTAGCATCCGGTTACACGCGGGCATGGCAGACCGCAACATAAGACCAGATACGTTCCGATAACACTTTTCGGTCATAAAACACACTTAGGGCAAGCTCGATACAGCGGCAGTTTTTTTTCACTAATGCGCCCTGTTTTCTCCGCATTATTATTACTTTCTAACGGTATTAATTTTCAGAAAAAATTAATACCGCCGATTTCTTAACAATTCATTGTGACTTTTTAGTTGCCTGGTATTCTGCTCCGGCACCAGAATACGGCCTTGCTCAGACGTGATGACGCTGCCTGATTAGTTCGCCTGGTGTGAAGTAGGATAAGCCAACTTCCCATACTGTCTACCGCGCCTTAAAAGCATGTTCTCATTGAGATGGAAGCTCAACACAGTCCTACTTAGACATCCTTATTATTACTATTTTTAATTACGCCCCCTTATTTGAGATGGCAAATTTATTTTAATTTACTATGATAATAGAATCACAATATTTATTAACCTATCTCCTCCTATGAGATTTTCCTCATTCTATATCCAACCCCCATAACGATCAAATATATTTAAATTCCATTAAAACCAGAATAACATATCGTTAATAATTAAAATTTAGAACAAAAAACCAACATCATTAAGCCACATAGTTAATAAGACAATAATCACTGGGATTTTTCTATACTTTATAACTAATGAATTTTAGAACATTCTGAATTTAGGAAAAACGGCTAGGAAAATAGCCCAGCCAAATATCCCAACCTGGTGAAGATATTAAAAGGGCTTTAAGAGGGCTATAGCAACTTTAAATCTACTTTTTCCGACTCAAAGTCATAACGGCCACTCATGCATAAATCAACCGGATGGGGTTTCCAGTAAATCAATCCCCTAATTTCGAATAGAATGACAGCATGTCTAGGTAAAGTATCCTTTTCCTGCAATGAGCGCACGAGTAGCGTTTCAGGGATAATACGTGGCTCAAAACGTAGTATTGTGTTACGAATTATTTTTTCTGTAAAATTCCAGTTTGAGTGATTTTCCTGAATACCAATCAGCGCAGGAACACCATAATTAAGCACAGACTCTATTATGTTTTTATGTCGTTCTTTATCCAGGGTATCTTCGATATTGGTATGATTAATAAGATCGACAATATCCTTCTGAACCAAACTGCGAATCCTTTTTATATCAATAGGTTTTTCACGGTCATCAGGAATTTTAGGGGTATAGTCCAGTAAACGTTCCAACAAGGTCGGAAGATATTGTCGATTCTTTTCAAAAAAATTATCCGAATGCAATGTCGCCAACTTCCATAATTGATTGTTCACTGAGGTTAGTAGTCAGAACCTTGCGCCCACTGCCGGTGAAGAGAATATCGGACAACGTCGCCCATTCAGTTTTTAACCCCAGCTTACAATCTTGTGAATCACTTTGATTAACAGGGTAACGCGCCGGAATAAACCCATAATAAATTTCCCCATCGACTTTAATGGTCGAAGGTACCCACAGGAGATCGAGTAAATCTACAGGCTTTGAGACGCTCAACTGCTGTAGAGAAGCAAAAGGCAACCAGCGATATCCCCCGGCACAAATAAACTCGCAAACCGGTCCAAGGCGGCTGTCGCTATCCGCGATCCAAGAAAATTCTCCCAATGTATCGCTTTTTCCGACACTTTCCGGCGCAAGTTCAAATGCTTCCTGGCGAGATACCCTCGCCTGTTCTGCTTTCCCCGTATAGTGTTCCACATTTGCTTGCTGTAATTTCTCCATCCATTGCAGAGTATCCCCTTGCAAAGTGGCCGCCTGACGCTCTCCGGTTAATACCTGCATACGCTGCATTTCACTGAACACCAAATTCTTATACAGCTCGATCCGCTTTTGTGCGCCTTCATCCAGTAGCATCAACGTCTGAAGCTGCAACAATGCCTTATCCCACAGTCCTTGAATGCAATATAATTTAAACAGTACTTCCCTCGCTTTTAGGTCCTGCGGGTGCTCTTTTACCTGAGCCAGTACCTGTGCAAAAATTTCATCCAGCGAGGAGATTTTTAATGCCTGGGTGAGAAAAGTTAAATCCTGCATAATGATATCTCCTTTGATTAGTAATAAGAATCCAAACCAACTTTGTAAAAGTCCTGAAATACCAGTTCAGGAACTTTATATTTTCCTTTGGCGACGATATGTTCGGGAGAAAGGGCTTTGAGAAGCTCCACTTTATCTTCTTCATTGAAGATATCATCCGAATACTCCCCCACCTCAAGTTCAGGCCATACTTTTTCCATCAAAAAATCCTTTGCGACAATGCATTCGGTTAAGGTTTTTTCTTTAATTTTCTCCCTGATACTGTCAAAACGGTGATCCGTTTTGATTATATGCTCAGAATGATCGCTGCTCCCATCGTAACGCCCACCATCCAACTCCCTCCAGATAAGGAAACGTTTATATTCCACCTCCAATGTCTTTAGAACATCATTTCCTTTGTCCTGGGCCAGTACCACGTCGTCGAAATAACGCAGATCATTAATATAATTCCCCCCATTGGGGAGAATGTCCTCAACTTCAGGGATCTTGTTTGCCGCCAGCCATGCGCCATTCGGATAAATAAGCTCATAGAACCCCGCCTCATCCACTTCGTCAGAGCCAGTCGTCGTTACCAACTTAAAATGGCCAACCTGTATTTTACTTTTATCTCTTAGCGGGTGAACGCTTCCATACTGAAGTTCAAGGCCATCGAGTCGACAAACGTGGTTGGCGCATAAATTCAGCATCACAGGCCGGACCATATCCCAGTAAAAAGCAACAGTATCCTGTTCCCGATCTTGACTATGAAACCTCCCACTGGAGACATCTAAAAAAATAGCATTATCCACTGTGAAATCACCTGACAATGCAACAGAGTGGCACGATGACGGCCACTCAAATTGAATGTTCATGTCGTCAGCCGCCTATGTATACATCACAAGACCCCGTGACCACGATAGCTCCGCACCCCGTCACATCACCAAGCCGCGCTGCCGAAAAACCATTAATGAAAACCGAGCAAGACCCCGTCACAACAGGAGCAGCGCAGTGGAATGCACAAAGCGCAACACTTGCGCAGACCATTGCCGCAGGCTGACAATTAATATAGACATCCCCGGAACCAGAACATATTACACCGCCGTGGGCGGTAACATCTCCGACTCGTCCTGCATTTTGCATAAACTCCCTCCTTGATAAAACACTAAGAACGACAGCGGATGCACTCCGCCGTCTGTATAAATGAACCGTTAACGCACAGTGGCTGTGGCACTGCCAGTCTGCGTTTGTGTTTGCGTCTGCGTTTGCGTCTGCGTTTGTGTCTGCGTTTGTGTCGGTGTCGGTGTCGGTTTCGGTTCTTCTGTTTCCGTCTGCGTTTGTGTCTGCGTTTGTGTCTGCGTTTGTGTCTGCGTTTGTGTCGGTGTCGGTTTCGGTTCTTCTGTTTCCGTCTGCGTCTGCGTCTGCGTCTGCGTTTGCGTTTGCGTTTGCGTTTGCGTCTGCGTCTGCGTTTGCGTTTGCGTCTGCGTCTGCGTCTGCGTTTGCGTTTGCGTTTGTGTCGGTGTCGGTGTCGGTTCTTCTGTTTCCGTCTGCGTTTGTGTCTGTGTCGGTTTCGGTTCTTCTGTTTCCGTTTCCGTCTGCGTTTGTGTCTGCGTCTGTGTCTGTGTCTGTGTCTGTGTTTGCGTCGGCGATGGTGTCTGCGTTTGTGGCGGTGTCGACGTTTGTGGCGGTGTCGACGTTTGTGGCGGCTTCGGATTCGGCTTCGGCTTCAGAACAAGTAATGGTGGCAAAGGAAGCACCACGCCGAAGAGCGAGCAAATCGGCGGTAATCCCGGCAACCCAATCAACCCGAAGCATGCAAAAAGGCCACCGCCACAACCGCAATGGTGGCCACAACAATCACCGGGATTGATATCGACCTCCCCTCCCTGAATAACGACTTTGCTGGAACCAATAATTTTGATTTTATGGGCCGCGATGATCAACTCACCCCCTGCAGTGAGAGTCATTATCCCACCCGCTATCATGGTGCTCAGCCCTCCAACCGCAAGTGAGTGACAGCCTCCAACATTGACTTGATGAACGCCACCAACAGAAAGAGAGTGATATCCCCCGACTGCAGTTGTAAACGCTCCTCCTACATTGATCCCTTTAGCTCCAGCAACGTTGTCGCTCTGGCACCCACCGACTTGAATGGCCAGAGCCCCTCCGACTAACGAACTGCTGCTCCCAATCACATCAGACATATAGTTCGCGCCGACAAACAGATTTCTTGATACCCCCACATTGACATTAGAACTCAGACCAATAGTCTGAACCTCATTTTTTTTAGTCAAGCGGTTCATATTACGTTCGGCTTGTTCCCAGTACTGCTCACGACCTGGTTTATCCTCAAAACGAATGCCATTAAAATTGCTGCGGCCACCACCGACGGTGCGGCTAATAAACCCACTCTGGGTCGCATTAGCGGGTAAATCCCAAGGCGGCCTCGTGACGTTGTTGTAAAGGCTGCCAGTAATCAGAGGCCTATCCGGATCGCCATTGATAAAATCGACGATAACTTCATGCCCAATACGCGGAATGTAAATCCCGCCAAAATTATTGCCTGCCCAGGCCTGACTAACACGTAGCCAACAGGAATCAGACTCACGGTTTTGGCCATAACGATCCCAGAGAAAACGCACTTTTACCCGACCATATTCATCCGTCCATATCTCCTCGCCCGGGGGCCCTACGACAATGGCCGTTTGTGGCCCACTGGTTTTAGGTCTGTCCACGGTCATCGGATGACGGTAAATTTTAGTGGTTGGCTGAACGGTAAAATCGCAGCTGTAGCGGAATTCGTCCTTCGAGGCTAACTGGTCTATTTCCTCAATCAACAGGTGGCTGCGCAGTACCATGTATTCACGATTCGCTTTTTCGACGGGATAATTCGTCAATTCGAAATCGCAACCGCAGGCAATGCCGCGCAATTCGCCGGAACCTTCGCAACGCGAACCTAAAGCTCCCCGTTCTTCCATACGAACGCGCGCCAGCTGCTCGCCGATATCCGGCTGTTCATAATCGCCGGGCCAGTGGAAGATCTCCATCTGGTTAAAGCTGGTCTTACGCGGCTTGCTATCCAGTGCCATAATATCCGCGCGCGACTTGGTAAAATCATAGTCATTGGTAACCCATTTCCCGGAGGTAATCGTTTCCTGGAAATGAAACTGGTTGATATATTCCTGATCCATCTTAGGAAGATCGGGAGCATACTGAATAACGTGGTAGGCCCCGCTAGGGAAGCGCTTATGCGCGCCGACGTTATCAACTAAAATCAGTTTATGATTCCTTCCGCTATGCTCGAAAAACCAGTAAATACCCCACTCTTCCATCAGGCGTTCAATAAATTCGAAATCTGTTTCCCCATATTGAACCTGAAAATCGAGCTGAGGGTAGTTCCCCGCCAAACGCTTTTCAACGGGGAAATTATAATCACTCAGCACTTCTTCAATAATATTCACTACCGTTTTCTGTTGGAATATTTTGAAATCTGCGGTTAATTCCGCGAGATGAAGCCAGGGCCGAATTATCAGCTCATAAAGTGCCTGATTGCCATCACGCCCCACATAGCGAGCTTTCTGTACTATGCCAGAAATTTCGCGTACGTCTTTGCCAATACCGATAATCTCGCCCAACCCGTTGCCATCGAGTTCAATTTCAACGGTCATTTCTTTGCCGATCAACGATTTCAGATCGACATTCGACGCCGCCTGCCATGGAATAAGCGGATTAGCGGGCGTTTTAGCGGTAATCGCATAGGAATAGAGTGAAGAAAGCGACTCTTCACCCTCCAGCTTTGAGATTACCAACGCCGGTTCTCCAAGCAAAAACGGCATCGCCGAGCTGCTTAATTTTATAGTACGTGGCATATGATCACCTACTGCGTTGTGAATATCTTAAAATGATGCGTTAGGCGGTTTAGCCTCAGCGCTTCGTAACGAAATTCTCTGCGAATCTAATATGTTCCCGTGCCGGCTTTGCCGCCAAATCCAGATGCTCTCCTCCTGCTGAATACAGTCGGGCCAGTTTTTCCACGGCATCACCTCAACACCATCAATACTCCGAATGTGATAGTCTTCCTGAGTCCCCTCCCTGAGTAACACCTGCGAATGATTTTTAAAGCGCCAGGCAGGTGTCAAAACAAAGGATTCCCAGAAAGGGGAATACGATCGTTTTAACGATTTGACCCATTGCCACAGCGGCCGCCAGTTATTTTCGGCAAAATCACTTTTCTGCACGTTATTTAAAATCCTTGCTGCCCAGAACGTCAGCGGAAAATCAGTGTGCATATTTTTCTGCAACCACCGATAAGACACCACGCTATGCACGACAACAAGTGACGTTTTTCCCTGCTCACCACGAAGCACCATAAATGCACCGACGTAGTGATATTTCCCCCGCCGTGCGGTGGAGGAAATAACAAAACACCACGGATAACTCTCCGATAAATACCCCTCCAGCATTGAGGAACCTATGTTTGGCAGAATCTGCTGGGTAATAATGGAGCGTATTTCCCGCTGCCGTTTACCCAACCGGTGAAATGGACCCACGCGCGATTCATCAACAAGTAAATACAGACGTAGCGACATAGTTCCCTCTAACGTATGGTTGCCACTTTTTTAATAACCGCCGGGACAACGAAAATCCTTCAGTAAATCCACGACAAGCCTGCCTTTATAAGTCAACCCGGAAACTTCAATATTCACTCGACGTGAATCCAGCTCGTAAACCAAGACAGTTTCACCCGAATCGTTTTTGACAACATCACTGGCCCCCTCCAACCAGCGGAATAATGACCATGGGCCACTAAACGCCAGTGATGAGGCACCTAACGCGGCGCGTGGGGTAACATTAAGCATAATTCTCGATGCCCTGCGCGATGCAGGCCAGATTATCGGTACGGGCGACACCGGCCAATGGGCATAATTCACCTGCTTCCCGTCGAAATTCATATTCAGTTGAGTGATCGCCGGATCGAGATAAGGCACCGAAATCTCGAAAGCGAGCGACATTTTCCGCCCCCCGTCTTCCTGAAAAAAAGCATCGCGAATTTCTACCACGCGCTCGAAAACAGCCAGTATGTCCGCAGAATCTCCATCAGCATCGCCCTTGTAACGCCACGGATGAGTGGAGGTATCCACTTTGTCCGCCAGATTTTTCTTGAAGTATTCATCTGCCACTCCGCCCGCAGCAAAGAAACGTTCAAAGTCCGCCAGCTTCACCTCTCGCCGACTCTCAGCGAAAGGATAGCGCCCCGCAAGCGCAGAGCGGCACACCCTGCCAAGATTGTCTTCGATGCCTTCATTACTTATGGCGATGGCTTCACGGCTGGCCCGACGGTAGGCATCATTCAGCAGCGGGCTAATCAGGTTGCGCAACGGATCGGGCCAGGTTTGCGATTCCGCACTCATATTCAATGCCGTGTTGGAGAGCGCCATTGAGTTGCCGTTTTTCAGCGCATCGTCATAGATAACGAACAACGTATACTGCTCGCTGAGCGCCCCCATCAGCTTACTCAGCCCCGAGCCCCCCACAGCGGGGCGTTCGTCCGCTGTCGCCTCATTGCTGCCGGTGACAAACTCACGTAACGGCGCAAAATGATTATCTACCCGCTCTCTCAACAACTTATTTTCCACCGCAGCCCAGGCGAGATTCACTTTAGTTACCGCATTTAAAAGCTGCCCCTTATTACTGACGTTATCGAGCAGCGATTTCCCCTCCTTTCTCACTAACGTAGTTTCCACCACGGCACGACGTACCAGATTAGCAAGCGGAGAATCCGCCGAGCTTAGCGTTCGCAATATGTAAATATCCGCCGCCACGCCGGCAGTGCCGTAGTTCAGTTGCAGAACATCCGATTTAATGCGGATGTTGCTCAGAAAGTCCTGCCAATGCCGAGTGTATTCATCCAGATAGAGCGCCAGAATCTGCTGCTGTATCGGATTAACCAATACGCCATTGTCCGCAACTTTCATTTGGGGCCGTGGGGCGCTATCGCTCCCCTTTCCCATGACCCAAGCGTCCTCATGCTCCAGCCACATCAGGCCCGGATCCATTTTTTTTTTAAACAGGTCGTAATAGCCCGCACGGGTAAATAAGCCGGGAATGACCGTCTCGCCGCTTGCGTCCGCCAATGAAAAAAACTCGCCGCCTCGCGATTTTGCCATTTCGCCAAGCGTTAAATCGGCGGGTACATCCTGTGATAGCGAGTCTTTAATGCGTCCGTAAAGGCGGCTGGTCAGATCTTCGCGACCCAGCATCGCACGCGCATATTTCACCAAGCCATCATCCATCTTCTGGCCATAGCGTCGCCATTCGGGCGAAGCGAAGAGCTTGGTCAGATGAGAGACAAAAATGTGGCGCTCTTCGTAAGGCTCGAGCTTGCCACTTGTCTCCCACAGGCGGGTGATATTGTCAGTCATCGACTGACGTTCGAATTTTCCCTGACCAAACACTTGCAGATAAAGCTTCAACCGTGCATAAATCTGCTCTGAATGACCTTTATCAATCGCCTCTTGCAGTGCCAGGGTAACCTGCTGCTCAATCTGCGGCAGCAGCAGTCGATGAAGGAAGAATTGGTACAGCGAGTCCGAAGCATTCATCACATCCGTACCGGTATATAAACCGTAGCGCCATTCCAACCCCGGGTTGAAAATATCCAACACGCCATACTCCGGCAAATATTGTGAAAGCGTCAACAAACGAGGAAGCAACTTGTCATTTGACGTTTTGACAAAACGATTAACTTCGGTGCGCAGCCCGTCGACTTTTGTCTCAACAGTGTTCAGATACTCAGTATTGTGACGGTAGCTGTTATAAAAGCCGTTCAGCAGGATAACGGCCATCAAAATACACACCGAATGCCCCAGAAAACGTTGCAGGCGATACTTCGATTCGTTAGCCAGATTATGACGTGCCAAATCAACATCTTTTACAATGACGTCACTGAACAGTTGCTTGAGAAAATACTGTCGCCCATAGGACACATCGTTGATGAGAAAATCACGCTCGCCAGGCTGCTCGGTCAAAGAGGCTGTTACCACCGGGGCTTTATTCTCGACGTAATTGGACCATTTGCGAATGATGCTTTGATTATTCAACAGGCTAAAATCAACCGGCTGATGGCTACTTGAGAAATAGATGCCACGCAACAGGGTAAAGCTCAGCGTTTCATCATAGCGGGATGCAAAAAAGATGTTGTGCACCACCTCGGCCACCATGCTGGAAAGCAGATGGAAATCCTGAGGCAGCGCGTACATTTTCTTGCGATCCCGATTGTCATATTCTTCCTGCTGACGCACGATCATATCCCGTTCGATACGCTCCTCAAGCAGAGAGAACTCTGCTTTTATCTGGTCGTGCAATTCCGATACGGAATCGGTTCTGGCATCGCCATACGGGAAAGTCACTCCCCAAACCTGCTCCCGCTCCTGCTCGGTCAGGATCCTGAAATATTCCGCAAAGCCGGGCAGTTGGTCCAGTTTAGTGACCAAGACATAAACCGGGAAACGCACGCCCAGCGTCTGACGTAAATCGTCTACTCTAGCTCTCAAACTGGCCGCCAACTCAAATAACTCCGCCTTGCTACGCCCCATGACATCGGCGGCGGAGAACGTGAGTACCGCGCCGTTCAGCGCTTTGACCGGACGATACTTTTTAAGCGCTTTGAGCATTGCGCGCCATTCGTTGAGGTACTTTTCCGGTTGGCTGACATATTTCCCGGCGGTATCGATATAAATGGCGTCATTGGCAAACCAGCATTCACAATTACGTGTCAACGGCGCAGATTTGCCTATCCGGTTAAGCTGTTCCGGCAACGGGAAGTTCTGCCCTGAGGCCAGGATAGCGGAGGTCTTCCCGGCATCTTCGGTGCCGAGCATCATGTACCAGGGCAAAATATCAAGCGGCTTACGTGCCAGAATCACGCGCTGGAAGAAGGAGAGGTTGCTGCGATTCTTATTAACGTAATCGACCGCATTACCGATAACGGAGGCAACTTCAGAGGTGTCATTTTCCTCCGCAGACACTTTATTACGGGCAAATTTATCGAGCAGCGTCGGATTATCTTTTAATGCCAACAACAGCAACCACAGGCCATACAACAGTGTAATCAGCAAGATAGCCGCAATAATCGCCAATCTGACGCTGACCGGTTCTACCGGGTATTTTTCCCCCACCAGCAGGAAGGGGCCCAGAACCCAGACCAGCACGCAAAGTACGGCGGCAACGACAATGAAAATAGGCCAGCGCAGCCAGAAACTCACCAGGCAAAACGCCGCCAGCAGGATGAAAATAACTCGCGACTCTACACTAAGCAGGGGACGTGATTCACCAAATCCGAAAAACGGCCCAAGGAACCAGATGGCGGCAACCAGTAGCGCGATGCAACACACAATCAGCAGCGTCTTCAGAAACCGCGCCGCGAAGACTCTATTAAAATAAGACATTGTCATTCTCGTTAATACGTGACAAAAAACTCTACGCGGCGATTCTTCGCGCGCCCCTGAGGAGTAGCATCGGAGGCCAGCGGCTTGTTATTCCCAACCCCTTCCACTTTCACCTTGCTTTCAGGCAACCCTGCAGCAATGAAATAACGAGCCACTTCCGCTGCACGTTTTTCCGACAGCACAATGTTATTAGGCAATCCCGGCCGATTAATGGGCGTTGAGTCTGTATGGCCAACAATAATGATATCCCCGTTGACGCGGCGCACTTCGTGCGCCACACGCTCGATGACCTTCACCATTTCAGGCTGAACTTTGGTCGAACCGGATAAAAACAGCGAATCCCCCTTCAGCACCACTTTGCTCTGCCTCTGCGTTTCATCAACGCTAAGTAACTGTTGCTGGATTTCGTTACGGAGCAAAACGGCCAATCTCAGACGCATTTTCACTGGCATCGTGGCCACCTTAATATTTTGCATAGCATAAATATTATTGGTAATGCGATCGCCGCGCACCGACAGCCAGTATTTGCACCAGATAAAGGCCGAAGCCACCAATACACCTGCACACAGCGCGGTCAGCCTTACAGGAATGATCGTCTTCTCCCGACGCGCCGGTCCCTGCGGCTGGAGCCCATGCGGCGACAACGCTGGCTGGGTAGTATTGCGAGTACTTTGGATCAGGGTCAGCAGACGTTGGCGGATTTTTGTCAGTTGGCGGTCGCCATCTTCAATAATGCTGTAGCGCCCTTCAAAGCCCAGCCCAAGAATGAGCAGCAGCACTTCGAGCACATCGGCAAATTCATTGGGATTCATGGAGAGACGGCCTATAAGCAGGAAGTATTTGTTCCCACCATCGTTGTCCCCCTCAAAGTGGTTCAACAAATTGCTCTGCGACCAGCCAGACTCGAGCCCCCACGGCGCGGTATGCGCCGCCTCGTCAAGCGCGGTGCAGAGGCAATAACGAACTATCGCCATCTTTTTCCAAGGAATATTCACTTCGTCGCAAACAATGCTGAACAGATTGACCTCGCTTTTGAGCGTATTCTTTAAGATCTCGACATGAGCGATGTCGGCAATCCGCTCCGGCATATCGCTAAGCGCACGTAGCAAAGGTTGAGCCGCCTCCAGTAGCGGATTCTCGGCCTTACTCACTTTCAGCATACGCTGCTGTACGCTTTCGCTTTTCACCACCCTTTCATTTCTGAGCCCTTTATCGTCAGCGCCGGATGCCGTATTCTGGCCGGATTGTGCTGTACCTGACTCCTGAATCCAGTCGCCCTGCTCATCAAGAAGGAACTTCCCCTGCGCTTGCGGAGAGCTTTCCTCATTGAGAACAGGCTCGGAAGAAGCCGCTGTTTGCTGGCTAATATCGTCTTTCATCAGCCCCTGATTCCCCAGAGATCCATTTTCAAGCCAGGAAACTCACCGGCAACGTGCAGCGCCAATGCGCCGGTAACCGAGATCCGCTCCCAGAAAGGTCCATTTTTAAGCAATTCGAAATAGACATAGCCTGTGCTGTAAGGAATTTGACGCGGCGGAACCGGCAAGCCTTGTAGTACCAACCCCGGCAAGTGCGAACGAACCAGCTCGTGCAACTGCTGCGGGGCGCTGATTTTGGCTTGCGCCTGGAACTGTTGCTGCAGAACATCCATTGGCAGTTGCGCGTGCACCGCCAGCACCAGGTGAGAGAACGAACGCAGTTCATTAGGCAGCATCGATGCCGACCAGACGCCGTTGCCCTTAGCGTGCAATTCGATGAGTTGGCCTGCCCGCACCAGAATCTGATTAAGCAAGTCATGCACATCGTCCACCAGCGGACGAATTGAAGGATAAAGCCTGGCATGGTCATACCCTGGCGCACTTTTCGGACGGCGAGTTTTGGTGCGAACAAAGGTCGAAAGCTCACCCGCCAATTTTGACAACTCTTCATACAGCACAATTGGCGGCAGCTCGGGGATATGACGCAGATGATCGAGGATCGGCTCATATTTGTTGAAAATTTGCAGCAGCAGGTAATCGACAATCTCCGCGCTGGCACTGGCTTTGCCATCCGAAGAGGACAGACGGTTCGCCAACATTTCGGCGCGCATTTTCACCAGGCCATTCAGGTGCGTCAGCCACTCACTAAGCAGGGGATTGGCCGCATAGCCGGTTACCGGCGGAATATAATCGTCCAGATGCAACAAAACGCTACCGTCCGGCTGAATGGCCTTCACCTTGGTCAATTCCAGACCTATCCACGATTCGGTCATTTCCGCTTGTGAAACCAGCTTTAACCTGAGCTTGGCAAGTTGCACCGGCTTTGGCCCCTGACGGATAGAATTGGTGTCGCAGAGTTCAGCTTCCTCCGCGCGAAAACGCGCCAGTGAACTGGCGTCATGTTGGCTAAAAATGGTTTCATCGCTGTTATCAAGGCGCAGCGGCACAGCCAGATAGAGGCTCTTGCCCAGATGCTCAGGCAAAATCGTTAGCGGTTCCGGCAGGTCCGCGTGATCGGGAATGTCGAAAGGCGTGCCATCCGGCAATACGCCGCGCGCGGAACGCAAGACCAGTTTCCCATAGCTCAGCGCCTCACGGTCGATTTCGTATTGCGAGAACCCCCAGAAGAAGGGACTCAGCGTCGAGGCGCGTTTATGAGCGTAATATTCAAAATAACGCTCTTGCTGTTGAAAAAGTTGCGGGCGCAAAAACAACCCTTCACTCCAGACGACTTTATTCGTTTTCACGATTTAATCCATTTTTTTAATTGTAATTGCTGATTTTTGGAAATGCGCATTCAATTCAAGCGAATCATTGCCAAAAAATCCCCGCCACCACGATTTTTTCTTTTCTGGTAAATCCCAACTCACCAGCCAGATAGAATCGTTAAGATCGCGATATGCACCAATAAAACCCAAAGTTCTGGTATCGCTGTCCGGCTTGATGAAAACAACACGCGACTCTCCAGGTTGGAGTATCGCTTCATAAATCTTTGACGCCGCGACTTGCAGAGGCTTACTGCCACCATCAACAATTTCAAAAAAATCGGCATTCACGAAAACATCGGCTTCCTTTACGTTGAAGATAAAAATATTTAGTGGTGCCGGCTCACCCTTTCCATTGGGGTTGATATCTTTATCTGCAATCAGATTGATTTTAATTTCACCGCCAACTGGTTCAGACCGATTGCTGCCACAGGACGTCAAAACGACTGCCAGTAATATTGCTACCAATCCCTTCAGCGGATCCAGCCGGTATTTTTTTATTTCTGTGCTGAAAAACATATCCCTAACCACGCAACCTATTTTTTCTGAACTGTGTATTCTGAATTGACGACTTAAACAGAGGATAGGGAAACCTGCGGCTTTCCGTATCTAACTACCTAATGGGAGTTTTGCCGCCGAAGCGGCAAAACTCTTTTAGCTTGCCTGGCGATATTAGCTGCGCAGGTTAGCTTTAACATCGTAGCTGGTAGAAATAACGCCAGATTTGGCGCCTTCAGCATTTTGCATCACATAATCTTGAGTCATCTTAGTGAAGGCAAAGGTAACTCTTTCACGCGGACGAGTTTCATCCTCTACGGAACCGGCCGTTTCAACGCAAGTAATAATTACATCAGTGAATTTAATAGTCAGATATTCAAGAGGATCACCGCCCGCTTTACGTACTACGAACTGAATGTCCTTAATGTGTTTACCAGACAGACAGTAGCTCAGCAGATTGGTACTGGCTTTATCGACATAGTGCTCGAAGCAAAAATCTTCTACCGTCGCTTTGCCGGAACCACCACCGGAACCACTGTGCATATTTGAATGCTGAGCGCTGGCCCAACGCCATGAAAGCACCTCGATCTCATTTTTATGAGTAGCATCCAGAGATTCACCTTCGATGCCATCAATTTTAATAAACATATCTTGAGCCATAATATTTCCTTATTTACTTTCATTAAAAATGTCACACAGAGTGCAACAGACCAAACTAAGACAGAGAAAAGTTCTCATCATGAAAAAAAATCTCTGGCCTTTTACAGCGCGCAAGAAATCCCAGCGCAGCCGTATCTATTAAGAAGAATAAAATGAATATTCTTCCGGTTTACTTATCAGAATCAGGCAACATTTTTGAGCGAAGGTAATTTGGCAACCATACGCAGAGAAACGGTCAACCCTTCCAGTTGGAAATGCGGACGCAGGAAGAACTTCGCTTGGTAATACCCCGGGTTGCCCTCAACGTCTTCCACCACCACTTCTGCCGCAGCCAATGGACGACGAGCCTTAGTTTCCTGAGAAGAGTTTGCCGGATCCCCGTCAACGTAATTCATCACCCAGTTATTCAACCAGCGCTGCATATCTTCACGCTCTTTGAAAGAACCGATCTTGTCACGCACAATGCATTTCAGATAATGAGCAAAGCGCGAGCAGGCAAACAGGTACGGTAAACGAGCGGAAAGATTGGCGTTTGCCGTAGCGTCCGGGTCGTAATACTCGGCAGGCTTTTGCAAAGACTGGGCACCAATAAATGCCGCATAGTCTGTATTTTTACGATGGACCAGGGGAATAAAGCCATTCTTGGCCAGTTCCGCTTCCCGACGGTCAGAAATCGCGATTTCAGTCGGGCACTTCATATCCACGCCGCCATCATCGGTCGGGAAAGTATGGCAGGGAAGGTCTTCCACCACACCGCCGCTCTCAACGCCGCGAATCATGGTGCACCAGCCGTAATTTTTGAATGAACGGTTGATGTTTACCGCCATTGCATATGCCGCATTAGACCAAACATATTTGCTGTGATCCGCGCCGTCAGTCGTTTCTTCAAAATTGAAGTCATCAACAGGATTATGCTTGATTCCATACGGCAGGCGAGCGAGGAAACGCGGCATCGCCAAACCGATATAACGAGAATCCTCAGACTGACGCAGCGAATTCCAAGCCGCATATTCCAGGTTTTGAGTAAAGATTTTCGTCAAATCACGCGGGTTGGCCAACTCTTGCCAAGAATCCATCTGCATTACGGACGGCGCGGCACCAGTGATAAATGGCATATGAGCAGAAGCCGCAACCTTACCCATCGAAGACAGCAGATCCACATCCTGTGCACTGTGATCGAAGTGATAATCTGCCACCAGACAGCCATAAGGTTCACCGCCGAGCTGACCATACTCCTCTTCATAGATTTGCTTAAATAGCGGGCTCTGATCCCAGGCGATGCCTTTGTAACGTTTCATGTTGCGTCGCAGGTCATTTTTTGAAATGTCCATAAAACGCAGCTTCAGCTTTTCATCGGTTTCAGTGTTATAGACCAGATAGTGCAAACCACGCCACGCACTTTCCAGACGCTGAAATTCTTCGTGATGAAGGATCAGGTTTATTTGTTCGGAAAGCTTGAGATCAATTTCCGCAATGATCGCCGCGATGTTTTTATATGCGTCATCGGCCATCGTGATCGAGGAGTTCAATGCCTGTTCGGCAAGGGTCTTCACCGCGATTTCAACCGCCGTTTTCGCCTGATCTGATTTCGGCTTAAACTCACGGGTCAGCAAAGCATTAAAATCATTTTGCGTTCCGGCCTGAGTCATAGCCTGTTTATTTGATTCTGCTTGAGTTGCCATAGTTCTCTCTCTACATCACTTTTGGGACGCGGCTTCATCAGCCTGTTTTGGCTTGGGAGCTGAAGCCAGAGTATTCAGCAGCGACTTGTCGTTAAGCACTTTCATAACCAGACTTTCCGCGCCTGCTTTGCCATCCATATAGGTTTGCAGGTTGGCAAGCTGGGTCCGTGCCTCAAGTAACTGCGATAATGAATCGACTTTGCGGGCAATAGCGTCGGGAGCAAAATCATCCATGCTCTCGAAGGTCATATCGACCATCAGTTGCCCTTCTCCCGTCAAGGTGTTAGGTACTGCAAACGCCACGCGCGGCCGCATTCCCTTCATACGTTCGTCGAAGTTATCGATATCGATGCTCAGGAACTTCCTGTCGGTAACGGGAGGCAATGGCTCCAACGGTTTACCGGACAAGTCGGCCAGCACGCCCATAACAAACGGCAGTTCTATTTTCTTTTCACTGCCATAAATCTCCACGTCATACTCAATCTGTACACGTGGCGCACGGTTACGTGCGATAAATTTTTGCGAATTGCTTTTGCTCATAGTAGTCAACACTCTTTAATAACCGTTTATGGATAAACCGTCGTTCGCCTGATGGTTAACGTTCAGATAATTAGGCAGCCTTGCCTCCCTGTTATTTATAAACAAGCTCAACCCTTGCTACAGAATGAACTTTCCCAGCAGTAACGGCTGAGTCCCCCTTTGCATAATAACTCGCTGTAAATCTGTGACTTAATGATTCAGCAGCAGAAGAAATAACATAATCCTGCCCTGTTGTAGCATTATCAATAATAACTTGAGAGTTATTTTCTTTTCGTAACCGAATTTGCACGTTGCGACTGAAAAGAACACCTGCATCATTAACTAAATTTCCCGTTTCCGTATCTGAACCAGAAACGCTGCTGTTAAAAAATACCGTCACGGTTCGGCTGGCAGGACAATCTTTCAATGTAATATCAAAAGGCACACTTCCCGCTTCACTGCCATTTTTTTTGAGAGCCCCTACCGCTATCCGGGGTAAGGTAACAACCTCATTAATGCCGGCGTTATTAATTACCACGTTACAAGTTTCGTCGATATATTTACCTGTAAAGTAAACGTCTATTGAGCAATTTGTCGAGCAGGCCATCGCCGTTAACATCGATTGAATCGCAATAAACACCGTATATAAAGCAATACGGATAGACTTCATACCCGGAGTGATAATAATAGTTAATGACATAAAACCTCTACCTGGGTAATAGCACCAGAAGCGCTCTTGATTTTATGGGAAATATCGTCATCCGAATAAATGGTACAAAGGCGTACTCCAGATGAATCTTTCACGTACAGGTTATTATTCTGTGCTTGCCAACCGCGAACAAATGCCATCCCCCCTTGCCCGATAATGCCAATATTGTTGTTGCCTTCATCAACCATATTCATACCAATCGGCAACGGTTTACCTTGCTTGTCATGCACCACCAGCACGACAGGATCGCCAACCATTGTTTTCACATCGATTTTTAGTGCCGCTCCCAGGCGCGGAATGACGATACTTTCGCTTTCCAATACATCAACAGTATCTGGCAGCCCCTGGGTGTTCACCGCGACGGTATTCTCGCGATAAGGCGTCAGGGATGGCACGATGGCATAACCATTCGAATCAATTCTTGCACCATAACCGTTGAGTATTCTGGCACCTTCAGCACCCGGCGCATTGACCAGCGCAAATGGATAGTCACCCAAACGCGGTCCTGCGGTTATGCCACCACCATGCGCCACCAAGCTCCCGTTCGCCGAGAATGAAAGCTGACGCGATTTATTACCTACCGAAGCGGTAGAGCCAAACTCTCCCATCGGGGAGTTGTAGTGTATGTTGCCGTTAAAAACGGTTTGGGAAGAATCATTCTTCGCTCTGGAAACCGAAGTCCCGATACCATAGTTCAGCTCGTTTTGCTCGCCTTGGCTACCAATAGCGTTTGCTTGAATCGAACCGGCGCCATCGTTGTCGTGGGAGACGGAAGAATAAAGCGAGCTAAATACAGGTTTCTCCGTAATGTTGTTTTGCCCCAGAGGAACGCTAAAGGACAGCATAACGCTATTCACATTCCGTTCTTCGCTGCTATAGGATCGCGAGGCCGAAATTCCCCAAGAGAAATAGCGCTCGGACTTGTTATACGAAAGCTGGTACTGGCTGGTCGATGAGCGGCCCCCCCAGTAATTGTAAAAATTGCCGGTTAAATTTAGCCTTCCACCATTCCATAGCGGCTGACCGACATTAATGGTAAAACGCTGCCGGGTACGATAATCCACCATATAGCGATCGTTCTTTTCGCCATACCTGTCCAACGCCGCATCTCGCAGGCTGTAAAACCCGCTCGATGAATAGCGATAAGCCGCCAAAGTGACGTCCGTTGAGGTTGAATCCACATATTTGCTAAACCCGACATTGAAACTATTACCTGTAGAAACCTTGCCATTTTTCAGTTCGCTGCGCGCCCTGGTAACATCTACCGATACGCCGCCTAGTGGCGTATTAAACGCATTCCCCAACCCCAACGCGGCGTAATTGTCAGAAAGCTGGCCACCGCCATACAGCGTATACATATTGCCGATGCCGTACTGATAAAAGCCCTCCGCCAGCCCAGGTTTTTCCAATAACGAATCATCCTGCAGCTTGCCTACCGTAATGCCAAAACGGGAAACACCAGCATGCAGCAACATGGGGGGAGCCGAGAAAGGCACCACCTGAGTTTTCTGCCGGCCATCAGCTTCTGTCACCGTTACCAGCAGATCGCCACCGTAACCCATTGCGCCAATATCGCTGATTTCAAAGGGCCCCGGTGGCACCGTAGTTTCATAAAGGGTTCGGCCACGCTGAGTTACCAACACTTTCGCGTTGCTGTCGGCCACACCGCGCACTAAAGGCGTGTAGTACCGCAGCCCTTCCGGCAGCATGAGTTCGTCAGACTGCAATTGAATGCCCCGTACGGTCATACTGTCAAACAGATTACCGCTGGTCGTGCTGTCACCAAGTGTTAACCGGCTTTTCAGTACCGGTACGTCTCTCTGCAGGTAGGTGAACAAGGATTGAGTATGGGCCGAAGAACCGCTGCTCCAATTGGTGTTGATGCGTTTGCGCAAACGCCAAGCAGAAAAGTTCAGACCCGCCATCGCCCCTAAACTACCGCTAACAGCATGTTCATCATTGCCTTTAAAGAAACTACTGGTTGACTGCTGAACGTAAAAGTTAGAGTTATAATCTAACAGCCCTATCGTCACACCAGAGTCCCAAGAACTCGGATCGATATAACCACGCGGATACTGCACCACATAAGCCTGGGGGACCACCAGGTCGAGATAAAAATCCCCAGAGTCATAATTGGCCTTAGCACCAGCAATCCACTTACCAATCATGGCACACTGCGCTTTTTCCTTAATTCCGCTTTTATCCGTCCTCTTTGCCATTGAAACATCTGTTACCTTGAGGCCCAGACTGGTCAGTTCGTGTTGATTAAAGCAAGGCTGGGCACCAATTTGACCTTCAACTTGCCTGAATACCACTTTACGCTGCCCCCGATTTTCACCATTGACGGCAACCGAGACCGTATATTCACCGGCTAAACTTGGATTCCCCTGATAATATTGAGAAATGTCGACGCTGAGGCCGTGGATAAACGCACCATTAAACTTCACATTTTCAGGTTGCGTATTATTTTCAAGTATTTCCGGTACATTAGCGGAATTACCCTGAGCAAATACAGAAAAACTGATCCCTAAAGAAGTAATAAGGACACGTCGGATCGCATGCGTTAACTTAGATACACACATTGCTTGTCGCGCATATTTTTTTATTTCTTTCGGTTGCACGTCCATGTCTCCTGAACACAAGGTGTGAATGCCAGAGCGATAATCAAAAACCGTTCCTACCTGAACGAAGAATCACCACTATTTTGCACACTATTCTTCTTTTATGGTTAATCTCTTTCCTGATGCAGGAATTAATTGATACTCAACCACACTGCCATAATCGCTAAGCATATTAATATTCACACCATTCGCAGTCACTGGTGCATTATTTTTATTTTCCAGTAAAAAATCTTTACTGCCAAAAGGTGGAATCATATCAACGTTCAGAGGATATTTAATAGCACCAGAGATTATTGATGCCGAATCGAACGAGTAATAATACGGCGTAGGATTGGTTACTTTAATGCCTTTCGCCGGGCTGATAATTTCCCAGTGTAACTTGCCAACTTCATTCGTACTGCTGCTTTTTAGCACGCTTGGCCGATAAAAAATTTTAATACGCGTTCTGAATGCCAGCTCAAGGTGATCGGTTTCCTTCGCCGTCTCTTGCATCGGCGGTACTTCCAGCAAATTAAACCAAAATACGGACTCTCGATCCTGCGGTAAAGCCATACCGTTGTAAATAAGGCGTATGCTTTGCCCTTTTCCTGGTTCAACACGATAAATAGGCGGCGTCACGGTAAACGGAACTTTGACGCTATTAATATCATCATTAGCATTACCATCGTCAACCCAAACCTGCGCCAGCAAAGGTATACTTCCCTTATTGGTAGTTCTCACGGTTTGCTCGCGCTCAGCTCCCGGAAAAATAATTCGAGTCCCAGAAATGGTCATGCCGGCAAAAGACATCTGGGTCGTTAATATCAGGCAGAAAAAAGCCTTGGTTAACGTTGAAAAAATTCCACTTTGATATTTCATAACACTACCCTGTGCGCGTTGCATCCCACCTTATAAAAGGTAAAACAGGAACGTTTCTTAATAAGGGGCGATAATTCGCCCCAATGCCAACCTTGAGGCTGATTTATTACGGGTAAGCTAAGGTATAACGCGCTTGCGCATAAACCATACCAGCACCAGTGGCTGCCGTTGCGTAATAACCACCATAGTAGGTCATGGTGGCACTACCTTTATCGTCGACTTTCGCCGCGGTGCCCGTGTCACCCAGTTTCAGTTGTGTCGTCCCATCGGTGTTGTACAGGCGAACCTGAACCTCCGTGGCTTTGGTTTCCGCGCCCTGATACTCGTTTTTTAGGTTCCCTGTTGCGCCATCCAGGCCGCTACTGCCAATAGCTTCAAAATGTGCAGCAACTTGAGTAAGACCCTTCGGGCAGTTTTCAGCCGTCAGTTGGAACATTTTTGAACCGGCTTCTTTCCCATTAGCATTAAGAGTCTGAATAGCAACTTTTGGCAAAGTAACTATGCGGTTTTGAGAGCCATTCTCAATAGAACAGGTCTCAGCAGTCAACTCACCATTAAAGGTTACGGTCCCCTGAGTAACTTCATCCGCAGCCAAGACGGAAGTCGATACCGCAGCCAGCGCGCACAGCGTTAACGTTAATTTACGCATTAATAATTCCCTATATTTATGTTTTTAAATTAAATTCATCGATTAACATATCATTTGATGCTTTCTGATTTTAATTTTAATCACTCTATCGGCAGATCCTCCATTGACATAACAACCTCAATTGCTTTCTCTTGTGAATAAATGACACGAATAATTATTGTTTTATTCTTTTCTGCATCAGCACCTGTCAGGTTTAAAACGGTAACGCCAATTTTTGGCAGAATATTTTTCTCGATAAAACGGATTAACATCCTGGCCCCAGTTTCAGCTACCGGACATTGCTCAACCACGTGCTGAACCAATTCTTCGCTGAAGGTCAGCGCAATACCATAATTCGCTTTTGCCCGCTCAGCGATACGGTTCAGGTGAATGTTGACAATCTGCCGCAACGAGGCAGTCTCCAACGGGAAATACGGTATGACAGTGACCCGCCCCAAGAAAGCGGCGGGGAATACTTTCAGCAATGCCGGCTGCAATAACGTTAATAAGCGGTCTTCATCCGGCATCGTTTCCGGATCCGCGCAGGCGCTGCTGATTATTTCACTACCTGTATTGCTGGTAAGTAAAATAACGGTATTGCGGAAATCGATATGGCGACCTTCACCGTCCTCCATCGAGCCTTTATCGAAGACCTGGAAGAACAGCTCGTGCACATCCGAATGCGCTTTTTCCACTTCATCGAGCAGAATAACGCTATAAGGTTTACGCCGAACCGCTTCGGTTAATACGCCGCCTTCCCCGTAGCCCACATAGCCTGGCGGAGACCCCTTCAGCGAAGAAACAGTATGCGCTTCCTGATATTCGCTCATATTGATGGTGATAAGATTCTGCTCGCCGCCATAAAGCTGGCTGGCGATCGCCAATGCGGTTTCTGTTTTGCCGACACCAGAAGGCCCCACCAGCATAAAGACGCCAAACGGTTTTTGCGGGTCAGCCAGGCCAGCACGCGCAGTCTGAATGCTCTGGCTTAGGCAAGTCAGCGCATATTGCTGACCAATCACTCTTTCAGAGAGGCGCTGCGGCAGCTCCATTACTGCACTAACATCATCCTTAAGTACCTGCCCTACCGGTATTCCGGTCCAGTTCGCTACGATAGAGGCAACCACACCGGCATTCACTTCAGCCTGCACAAGCGGCTGCTCACCGCGAATTTTTCTCAGCGTTTCCTCTAATTCATTCAAACGCGCCTGTAAATACTCGACTTTTTCTGCTTTCGGGACCTGAGATTCTTCCACCGCAGCGGCCAAAAGTTGCTGACGCGTATCGATGATGCTGGCAACCAGCTCGCATTCCTGCGCCCAACGGCGATCGAGAAGCTTCGCCCCTTCAGCATGCTCAGCGATGGAATTCTGAATAGACTGGACGCGTTCACCGTCTTCTTTACCAAAACCGATCGCTTTTTCGAGCAAAGACAATTCCGTCTGCGCCGACTGGCTGCGGAATTTCAGTATTTGCAATTCTTCCGGCGGAGCATGCTGCGCAACGGCAACCCTGGCACAAGCGGTATCCAGCAGGCTAATCGCCTTATCAGGCAATTGACGGGCAGGAATATAACGATGAGAAAGGCGCACAGCCGCTCGTATCGCCTCGTCCATGATCCAGACGCCATGATGCTTCTCCAGCACCGGCAGTAGCCCGCGCAGCATGGCGATAGCCAGCTCTTCGGAAGGCTCTTCAACTTGAAGCACCTGGAAGCGACGCGTCAGAGCCGGATCTTTTTCAATGTGGCGCTTGAATTCGCTCCACGTAGTGGCACCGATCGTACGCAACTGACCACGCGCCAACATGGGTTTCATTAGATTGGCGGCATCGCCCGTACCGGCATTACCGCCCGCACCAACCAGCGTATGTACTTCATCAATAAACAAAATCACCGGCTCGGCGGAATTGACGGCTTCTTCCAGGACCGCTTTTAAACGCGCTTCGAATTCGCCTTTCATGCTGGCACCCGCAGAAAGCGCAACGACATCCAGCGCCAATAGGCGGACGTTCTCAAGCGAAGGCGGCACTTCACCGGCAACGATAGCCAACGCCAGGCCTTCCACCACGGCAGTCTTACCTACACCGGCCTCACCGGTCAGCAATGGATTGTTCTGCCGACGGCGCAGCAAGATATCTACCAGGGTATTTATCTCTTTATCGCGCCCCAAAACCGGATCAATTTTTCCCTCACGCGCCAGTGCCGTCAGATCCGTCGAATACTGCGACAGGCCGCCCCCCTGTGCTGATCCCAATGCATTACTGGCTTCGCCAGGAACGCCAGCTTCGCCTGGAATAACCGCGCCGCCGGTCAAATCGCCTTCTTCGGCCGAATCGCGAATGATATAACCGAGATCTTTGCTTAAATGCTCCAGCGGGATCTTTTCGAACGCCGGGGAAATGGCAAACAGCGCACGGCGTAATTCCATGGTGGTGAGCAACGCAATAAGCAAGTGACCACTGCGGATGCAATTATTGTGGCATTCCAGACTGGCAAATACCCACGAACGCTCGATGGCCAGTTCGATATGGTATGAGAAATCGGAGATAGAGCTCGCACCTGCCGGTAGACGCGTTAATGCCTGCGCGAAATCACGCTCCAGCATTTCGGCGTCCACTTCAAAGTGCCGAATGATATGCTTGATATCACTATCTTGCTGTTGATATATCTGATTTAGCCAGTGCACCAACTCAACGTAAGGATTACCACGCAGTTTGCACAACGTAGTCGCACTCTCTACGCTTTTAAACAAACTAGTATTTAGCTTGCCGAATAGGTTTTTTCTGGTTATCGCCACGATAAAACTCACCCTGTTTTAATTCTTCCATAGTGGATCTGAGAACCGTTTTGGTTACAAAAATCCGGCGTAACGGTACGCTGCTTTGTAAGAATTCTAATTAAAAAAATTGAAATAAAAACCCTAAAACGCGACGCATAACAATTTTGAGAATTAAGCCCGGAAGTTATTCTTAGTCTTAATCATTAATCTTTATTTTTTAAGAATAAAGCCCGAGGCGCATTCTTAAAATAGCAACTGGGATTAATAATACCATCGTAAAAAAAAATTAAATTTATAGAATCGCTACCGTTAAAGAGAAAAGTTCAGCAGAAGGCCAGCGGGACACTTTTGATTTAATTTCGGGTATTGTTCTCCTGACCAACAAGAAAAGTTCTTTTTGCCGTTATAAATTGACAGGGTGCTAAGTGGAACACAACTTCCTAGACTACTACAATCGAGAGCTGACATTCGTCAGGGAAATGGCGCAAGAATTTGCCGAACGACATCCTAAAATTGCCGGGCGTTTAGGGATGCACGGCATCGAGGTTGCGGACCCTTACGTGGAGCGTTTGATTGAGGCATTTTGCTTTTTATCTGCCAGAACGCAAATAAAACTTGACGCTGAATTCCCTAAATTCACCCAGCGGTTACTGGATCTTATCTATCCAAACTATAATTCCCCCACCCCCTCTATGGGTGTTGTCCAGCTGAAACCTAATTTGAGCGAGGGGGATTTAACGCATGGCTATAAAATCCCCAAACAAAGCGCTTTCTATAGCAGGATCTTGCCTGGTGAAATGACCCGCTGTGAATTCAGAAATAACCAAGACGTTACCTTATGGCCGCTGGAGATAGCAGAGGTAAGACTGACGTCCGTACCACCGGATATTCCTAATTTGGAAAGTTATCGTCTCAATCATCATCAGTTGAAAGGCGCACTGCGGATAAAACTAAAACTGCAGGGCGACCTTGTTTTTTCTGCGCTAAAAGGGCTGGATAATCTTCCTTTTTATATTCAAGGTGATGAACGCGTTGTGTCTCATACCTTTGAGCTTCTGCACGGCAGCCATGTTGCGACAGTGATCCGCAGTGAGAATAGAGAAAAACCTCAGCATCATGTCATCAACAATCAACCTCTGAAATTCGAAGGCCTGGATCCGGATCAGAGCCTTTTGCCCCTGCAGTGGAATATGTTCCATGGTCACACTCTGATTCAGGAATATATTGCCTGCCGCGAAAGATTTTACTTTTTCTCTCTCACGCAGTTGGGCACGGCATTGGAAGAAAATAATACAAATGAAGTGGAGATTATTATTCTCCTGAATAGATTACCGCAGGATTTAATCGCCCATCTGGACAGCTCACGTTTTTTGCTGTTTTGTACGCCGGTGATTAATCTTTTCCCGAAGAGGGTAGACCGCATCGAAGTCAATCGGGCGCTGAACCACTTTCATATTGTCCCGGACCGTAGCCGCCCGCTCGATTACGAGATTTTTTCCGTTAATAAGGTCCTTGGTTTGCAGGCAGAAACCAGTGAGGAGCTGACATTTAACCCGCTTTATCAGACCCGGCACAGCGACACCGGCAATTTCGGGCGCTACTTCTCGGTAAAGCGTGAAGTCAGAACAAAAGAAAGCCTCAGTCGTAAATACGATACCCGCACGCCTTACAGCGGCACCGAAATTTTTATCTCGCTGGTCGATCAACAAGAAGCGCCCTACGGGGAGCAGATTCGCTATCTATTGGTCGACGCGGTGGTTACTAATCGTGATTTACCCCGTTTGCTAACCAGCACCGGCAGCTTTGATCTCACTATGTCAGATTCCGTTCCCATCCATGGCGCCCGATTCGTAAGCTCGCCAAGCGCCCCGCGCGCGCCGTTCGCCTTAGGCGAGTCGGCATGGCGGCTAATTCGCCAGCTTAGCTTTAACTACCTGCCATTATCTGACATGGACCATGCTCAGGGGGGCGAGTCGCTGCGTAATATGTTGCGGCTTTTCACTACCGCAGCCGATCTGGATTCCGTAGCGCAGATTAACAGCCTGGTAGGGTGCAAAACCGAACCCGTGGTTCGCCGTCTGTCGAATGAAGGGCTGCTGGTTTACGGACGCGGAGTTTGCTGCAGCTTGACCGTAGACGAAGAGGGTTTTTCCGGAGTCAGCCCCTATCTCTTTGGCCTGATAATGGAAAACTATCTGGCGCGCCACGCCGCCATCAACATCTTTACGGAGACTGAACTGCATTCAATGCAGCGTGGTTTAATCGCGCGCTGGAAAGCGCGGCCAGGCAGGCGAGGTGCGCTATGAATCATCGCGACGCCTCCCGGCAACCTGCAAATCTGGACAACTGGTACGACATCGATAAACCCTGGGAAGCCGGTTTTATCAGCATAATGCGGGCTATTGCGGCCCGCACGCCAGACTCTCCACCGCCGGGCAAGGCAACGCTGCCTTCACAAGAAAGCTTTCGACTTGGGCAGGTTGCCAGTATGGCATTCTCGCCACGTGAAATTTCCGCCATTAGCCAACAGGACGAAAAAATCAAGCTCCAGCTATTCGGTTTAGGGATCTGGGGCGCACAAGGCGCCATGCCGCTTCATCTTTCCGAACTGGCCTACTCCCGCTACGAGCAGCACGATCGTACGCTAACCGATTTTGCGGATATTTTTCACCACCGGGCACTCAGCCTGTTTTATCGCGCGTGGTTTTTATCGCAGGACACCGCCTCGCTGGACCGCAAAGACGATGAACGTTTTTCGTTTTATGTCGGTAGTCTGATAGGGCTGGATCCTGCCGAACTCCCCCCTGCGCCGCTTCCGATTCATACCCGGCTGGCCTCTTCTGCACACCTGATTCGAGAAGCGCGCAACCCGGACGGCTTACTGGGCGCAATGCAGTATTACTTCGAAGTGCCGGTCCGTATGGAAGAATTCGAGCTGCAATGGATTTTTCTGGAAAGCAAAGATCAAACCGCGCTAGGCGACGATCACTACGCCACATTGTTAGGCGACGGTGCCATTCTCGGCAACACCGTACTGGACAGGCAATGCAAATTCAAATTGCTGATGGGACCGCTAACGCTGGCCCAGTACACCCAGTTTAGTCCGTGGGGCCGCGATTTGTCGGTACTGCGCGAACTGGTGCGCAGTTTTATTGGTTTTGAATATGCATGGGATGTAGAGCTAGTGCTGGCCGCCGATCAGGTACCGCAGGCCACGCTGGATGGCAGCCATCAACTGGGCTACGCCAGTTGGCTGGAGCGAAACACCTGCGATTCGCCAGTCTCCGGCATGAGCTTCGAACCGGAAATGTATCACCGCTAGCGGCTCCCTACGGGCCGATTACGCAGCCACTCATGGATGAAAGTGAAGTCGCTATGAATCAGACACACAGCCTGAACTGTTCAGATTATTACCAGCACCTTATGCAACCCATTGAGGGTGATGCCCCCTGTGGTGAGAACCTCGATTACGATCCTGCCTTTATCATGCTGCAATCCAAGCTGCAGCCCAAACTTGGCGTTGAGTACGGCAATTTTTTTGAAGCGGCGGAGCCGATTAACTGGACGGAAACCGAGCGTGAATGCCAGACCTTGCTGCAAAAAAGCAAGGACATCAGGCTGATTATCATCCTGATGCGCTGTCAACTACGCAAGATTGGCCTCCCTGCTCTGGCGGAAGGGCTCGAAGCTCTGCATTCCTTGCTTCACGCCTGGCCGGACGATCTCCATCCGCAGCTTTTGGACGAGGGCGAATTTACCCCCGTTCTGCGCGCTAATGCCCTGGCCGAACTGAATGACGTCAATGGTTTATTGGCAGACTTGCGTAACCAACTGTTGCCAAAAGCTGCCGGTCTGCAAGTCACCGTCAAAGAATTCGAGAAAGCGCATCAGATTCCGCGTGAAGAAGGAGCGCTTTCGGATACTGCCGTCGCCGCACTGATCCATGAATGGCACAGCAGCGCCCGCGAAGAGATTCGTCCTTTGAGCCAGGCATATCATTTCATACTTGAAATGAAAAAAGCGCTCTCGGAGATGCTGGCGCAAGAAGCGCCGGAGTTTGACGCTTTGGTCAGTATTCTGAAGTTGTTCTCCGGCGAATTCGGCAGCGAACCGCCTGCTGCGGCGGCTCCCTTTCCTGACTCCATTCCCGCCGCAGTTGGCGGGCAAGACGACTTGCCGGCACCCACCGTTGAAGCGCCCGTCGCTGCTGTGAAGACCGTATCTCCCCAGGTTGAGGCTGCGACATGCACTGTGCCAGAGGTGCAACGCGGCATTGGCAGCCGTATTGATGCGTTGCATCGCCTACAGGAAGTTCGCAGCTGGTTTGCCATGACCGAACCCAGCAGCCCGCTGATTCAGGTATTGAAGTACGCCGAGGATAGCATCGGTAAAAACTTTGCCGACCTCTTAAAAATGTACCCTCCTGAAATCGTTGCAGTGCTGAATCAAGAAAAGGAATAAATGATGTTAAAGATCTCTATCATTATGCTCTCCGCCCTTATTCTGTCGCCCAATGCCGAGGCTGCCTGTAAGCTTGCCCGTGGCTCGCTCACCAAGCTGAGCATTCCTTCGCAGGTAATTCGCATTTCTGCTGATGCCCCGGTCAGTACTTCAAATCCTCTGGCTCAGTTCGATAGCCCGACAACATCGCAGGATATTGGCTTCGATGATTGCATAGCGGGGACACCATACGGTAAACGTACGATAAATCTCCGAAACCAGAACCCGGCGACAAAAATCTTCCCAACCAATATTCCCGGCATCGGAATTAGAGTGCTTGCGAGAGCTGGGGACGCTACCGGCGACTTTCCCTCAAGCGGTGCCGTCACATTTCCTGGTGGCGAACAGATAGGGACATTCGATATCAAGGCAGGGCTTGGTTATCGCATTCAAATTTTTAAAACCGGTAGTCGACTTTCTCTACAGCATGGAGAGAATACTTTCCTACCAGCCGGTCTCATTGCTTATAACTACCTGGGGATAGCGGATCCGGCCTATTTCACCACCGATCTGACCATCGGTGAAATGAAAATTACCAGCACGCCGGCCTGTACCTGTACCTCCGATAAAGCGAAAACCGTCAATTTTAACGATATCACCCCTTCACAGTTAAAAAACGGCGTTACGCGCAAGCTGAATTTCGCCATTGTCTGCAAAAGCGACTTTGGCTCCTATTCGGCCAAAGCATCGATTATTACAGCGACCCCCTCCTCTGATGCCTCGTATATCCGTGCCAAAGATGCGGCAGGCAAACAAGACCGGTTAGGAATAAAAATCACTGATAGTGCCGGTAAGACAATGAAAGTCGACGGCAGCACGTCGGAACAAAAAACCGGTGTCTCCAGTCTTGGACCCGCTGAGTTTGCCTGGAACGCCACACTGTTCGCCAGCAGTCAATCCGCCCCAACAGGGGGAGTTCTCTCCGCTAAAGCGGAAATCGTTTTTGATATTCAGTAATAGGGATTTTTATATGGTTCGGGAAAACAGGGATAACCCAGCAACAATTTTTATCAGCATAGCCAGTTACCGTGATCCGGAATTGCAGTCCACGCTTCAGGATATGCTGCAGCACGCCGCACATCCTGAAAATCTGCATATCGCCATTTGCTGGCAGGATAACGAAGAACGGGATGTTTTCGAACAGACTGGGCTGGAACCGATAGGCAAGCGGTTCGTCGCGGGCAATGAGGTCTTTGCTTATCGCTATCATCAGGCTCGCATCGATGTTATTAGCATACATTATTACGCCAGCCAAGGAGCCTGTTGGGCACGTAACCTGGCGGAAACGCTATTTGATAATGAAAGCTACTTCCTGCAGATAGACTCCCATTGCCGCTTCATACCCAACTGGGATGAAGAAATGATCGCCATGTTACGACAATTACAAGCAACATCGCCTCTGCCCATTATTTCTTCTTATCCCCCTGCTTATACGCCAGGAGACAATGAAGAAGCGAGCAAGATATCTAGTGTCACCCGCTTACTTTTTCGCGCCTACGAGGACAGGATTCCGATGTTAGGTTCCACGATTTTTGAAGCGACCAAACCGCTCCGAGGCAGCTATCTCGCAGGCGGATTCACCTTTTCCACCGGGAGTTATGTTAAGGCCGTTCCTAACGACCCGCAGATATTCTTCGCTGGTGAAGAAATTGCCATGGCCGTGCGTGCATTCACTCACGGGTACGATATCTATCACCCGCATAAACCGCTGCTCTGGCACTACTATCAACGCGCGGAACACAACAAGATCTGGGGTGATCACACCAATCAGGCTAAGGATGATGGCATGGTTGAAAAAGCGTGGTGGGAATGGGACAACGCCTCGAAAAAACGCGTCAGAACCTTGTTGGGGCTGGAAAGTGATGGGGCTGCCAGTCTGGCTCCCTACACACTGGGCAGTAAGCGAACCCTAAGGCAATTCGAGTATCAAGCAGGGATTTGTCTGGAAAACGGCACAGTCCTACCTGAAGTGATGGGCCCATCATTGATAAATTTTTTTGCTGATCCTCCCATTGACGAGCAGGAATGGCTCAACCGCCAATACGCCTACTACAAGAAAACCATCACACTGAATGCGTCGGAATATAGCACCATTGAACCGGGCATGAGCGACCTGCACTTGAACGTTTATAACAAGGAAAATGTCCTGCTGTATAAGCGCACACTGGGAACCGAGGAATTTGAGACGTTACGGAAAAAATCGCCACATGACGGGCTAACCTTATCAATCGAATTCAAAACTGCCAACACAGTTCACCCCGCCGTCGTACGGTTATGCCCGTGGTCTACGGCGTCAGGCTGGGGTGCTATCACGGAGAAAGCCTGGTGAAAAGCGAAACCTTTTTTTGCAGGCTTATTGGGATCGATACCCTGTTCTCTTTCGACGGGATCATTCCTTCCGCTGCAGATTTTCAGCTCAAGCTAACCTCGTTGATAGAGCAGCTCAATAAAGCCTTGCTGGCGGAAAACCAACTGCCAGCAGAGAGCGAAGCGCTCTGCCAAGCCTTGTGCGGTTATTTCGACATGCGTCTCACCAACGCCCCGCAGAATAACTCCTTATCCTGGCAACGTTATTCATTGATGCACTACTTTTACGGTTACAACGAAAGTCAAGAGGCCCCTTCATTACCCGCTCAGTTGGAGGTTCTCTTGAAGACCGGCAGCGACGTGATTTTCCGCTACGCCTGGAAACTGCTGCTGCTCCTGATGAAGGAAGAAGGGCAAACTGAAACCTTGGTTTCGCTACGCTCAGCTTCCCGTGCCCGTTACTTTTCCCGTGTTCGCCCCCACTTAACGCCACCGGAACCAGAACCCACCCTCTGGGGATCGCAAAACGATACGCTCTCAGATTCGCCGCGCCTGATGGTGTGTGTTATTGGGCCATTTGCCGGCAAATGGTTTAGCCAATCTGATCTTTCCACAAGCAACGACAGCGGGATTGTTTGGGTTGTCGCTGAGCACGCGACGTCACTGGTTAAACGACTCGAGCATTTGAAGGAAAGCTACAGTTCGATGGCTACCCTCGCTTTTTTCCCGCTGCTTGCCGACGGATTTCAAAACAGCGGGATCATGATTGAACAAATTACTGCGTGGCAGTATGCCTTTTCATCTACGCGACTTCCCGATCACTTGCCCTGCATGCTGGGGCTGTATACGCGCCTGAGCCAACAGCGTTATCCACACGATCCCGATAGAGCAATCTGGACCGGAGGTTTAGCGGCTCCTCCCTACGGGGAGCTAAAACTGGAACCCCGCCTTATTGAGCTTATTGACGAGCTTGATGCCAGCGATGATGGCAACGATGTTTACACCATTCAACGACACGCGCTGGGCTCTATGTGCGTAGTCTGGCTTGCCGAAAATCGGATACTGAATGCCCTGCAAACGTTGTTTGACAGCACACAGCTCGATCTCGCCGGCGTTACGCTGGCCGACCACGGGCAAGGATTCACCCGCCACGGCGCATGGTCCCTTTGGCTTGCGGAAAAGTATGGCATTCTGCCAGGCCTTGCTGCCTCCTTAGCTATGCATCCACTCCCTGCCGTCCCCCTTCCGCCTGTGATGACAGAAGATCCTCTTCTACCGACGCCGGTTTTGCCTCTCGCCAAACCTCATCCTCCGCAACGACGCAGAAAAACAGCCTTCACACTGTTGGTGTTATTTGCTTGTGTGGCAGGTGGTTTGGGGTATTACAGTTGGCAATCTGGCGGTGAAATACGTGAGCAGTTGAAACAGTCGGCATTTTTTAACGCGCTGTTCGGAGACTCCAGCCTAAACACTGACGTTGTGCTATTTACTTTGAGCGGCAACACGCCGTTATTCGAAAACGGCAGCAGCAACCTAATGCCCAGCAGCGAAAAACAACTCGCTGAAATCGTACCAAAAATGACGCACATCCCAGGCCAAATGTTCCTCATCATCGGTCATTCTGACAATACCGGTTCCGCCGCTACCAACCTTGCGTTGTCAACCGAACGGGCGCGTGTCGTTCGGGACTGGTTGGTTGAACACAGTGGGTTATCTGTCAACCAATTCCTCATTGAAGGTGCAGGGAACTCACGTCCGGCCGCCAGCAACGCCACCCAAAAAGGACGCGCGCAAAATCGCCGCGTTGAGATTATTCCACTATCTATGCAAAACAATCAGGATTGAGAGAAATTCGCTTATGAGCAAAAAACCTGTGACTTACCCACTTAATGAAGGCACTTTCGTAACACTGGATCCGCAAGAGGATAGGACAATCAATATCCTACGCTATATGGATGACGAGAATACCCCCTACAATATTCTGATTAATCGTGCCATATTGGAAGAAGGTCAAACCGTAGATGATTTTTGTGAAAAGCAATGGGAAAAAATGAAACGTTCCGTCCCAGGATTTGAAGTGGAAGGAAAAAACCTGAAACATGAAATTGGCCCGGCTAAACTACCCGTCCTACAGACTGCCAATAAATTCCTGGAGGACGGCGGCTGGGTTCGGCAGGTCTCGTCCATCATTACGCTGCCTTGGCACCCACAGATAAACCCAGACTCTCGCAAACTGTTGGTGTTTACGTTGGCGGTAAACAATGATTTTACCGAAGCGCAACGCAAGCATTACGTGCGTATTATCAACAGCTTTATCCCTGTAGAAACCCCAATCAGCGTCGAAAGTTGACTCTTCCCTTCGTTCTGCTCCAAGGCCCCATAAAAGGCCTTGGGCATTAATTATTTATATCTCGACAAACTTTAGCAGGCAGTAAATTCGGTGTACACGCTTGTGGTTCCAAACGTGGTCCTGTCTGAGAAGCACCTGAAGAAGCGTCTTAAATCCGCAGCGAGGGTAACATTCAACCGCCTCGGATCACTGCTTCATCACGTCGTGTATAGGGCTGATAACGAAACACCGCCCTGCTCAGCGATAAAGTCCTGCATGCTTGCCGTATGCTCATCGTAAGTGCCCGGGTTTTCCACCCGGTTAAGGTCGGTTCCTGGACACGCTACCGCCCATCGCTGTTTCCCATGAAGGGGACCAGAGCGCATGCGGTCAGGCTGGCAGGCAGATTGTGGTTTTCTTTACTCAATGCCCACCGTGCAGGCACTCAGAAAAAACGGCGGGCACTCCAGGAACACCTGCATCCCCGCCGTTAAACGTTCATCCGCGATCGCATCCGACATCGTCTGCGCGTCCTGCCAGATGTCCAGCGCACTCAGCTCAGAGACCGGGTTCAGGTTGATTTTTTCAAACAGGGACGCGTAAACGCCACCCGCAGCAGGACGTTCCAGCACCACACTCTCACCACCAGCCGCATTCTCATTTTTTACAGACATCAGCATCTTCCTTATTAATCCGTTAAATCATCGTGACCGTTATGGCTGTCTTGGGGCCAAGGCTGAAAGTTCGGCTCAGAGTTCTGCACTTAATGCCGGGAAACCTGCTCAGGAGTGAAATCCTTCATGCTCAGGAAGGTCAGACTGATATTGTCTTCACTACCATCATCGGCAAGCGTGTTTTTAACGGTCAGATTGACTTTTGGGGAATATTTGGAAAGAACTGAATCAAAATTATTTTTGTTCAAGTTAACTTTTTTGCGCTCAGACAATGGTGCAGACTCCTGATCATTACTGAAGTCGCCCGCCACCAGTAATTTCAGAGGGAGCTCAGTTTTCTTGCTCGCGCCCCCCGTATGCAAATCGAGTTTCAGATTAATGCGCGCTTTAGGGATTTCGGACTGAAAGGAAGAGTTAGACATGGCTGTCCCTGTTCTATGGAGTAATAGAAACGGTCAATGCCAGTGAGAAATTAATAAGAAAGGCTTACCCTGCCAGAACAACATCCCTGCTTACGTCATCCAACGTAAATCAAAATCCCGGAACTAAAAAGCGGGTGTATTCCATCCACCAGCATGCCGACACTGTATTTTTGAGTATTTCTCTGAAATAAGAAATTTCAGATAAGACCCAGTAGCCGGAGTGTAGGAACGTTCTCTGCCTGATCGGAAATGAAAAAATGTAACAAAATTTTACAAAGTCAACCTTTAACACCAACAGATCATCTTTCTGATTTATAAGAATTTTCCTTAAAAACCACTTCAATCCATGTGGAATAAGGGTGTTCAGCAAACGATCAATTGAGCTTAGGGAGTATATTTGTACAAAACACCACCAATCACGTGAAATATCTGATTTTGTACTTTTATCAAAAAATGAGAAGCAGGACGTGACTGAGCATGTGAAAAATTGACGACATCTTCGGGTTATCATCATTTCTTATTATTCACTTAAACGAGGCTTATTTGTTTTCGTCAGAAGAAAGGAAATTTCACGACTGCCCTTTACTCAAACCATAGGGCAGGATCGTCTACCGGGGTGGGGCCAGTCCAAACAGGCTATTGAGGTGTCCGGAATTGCTGATCAACTACAGCAATGGTGGGCTGATTTTCTGGGGATCAACAGAGAAGGCATGATTTCTCCGTTTGATTATGCGAAATTGACGTTGCCACGAACCGGATGTGAGCACGCATGGACACCCAGCCGATAAAGACTGGGTGTCTACTCTGACGTTATTTTTTCAGTAAAGGCACCCTAACCCGAGATGATTGAGTGGCAGGGGCAATAAAACAGGTCTAAAAAGGAAAATGAAGTGAAAAAATGGATATTGCACAGACTCGCATTATTACTGTTAGCAGCCCTGCCCTTCTGCAGCGCGCAGGCCGAATTATCAGTCACCGCCCATAACACCGGCGAGTTGGCCGGCACATGGGGGGGCAAAAATTGGTATAACGTTAACGGGCATGCGCTTTGGCGACAGCAGGACGCTGCAGCTATTCAGGTGAGCTGCACGGCCGTGCTGGGCTGCGCGCTGGCAGTCGGCACCGTCGTCGGCGATAAATTCTACCCAAGATACGGGTTTATCCCTGTCGCGAGGGGGATGGCTTGGGAAAAGGCCTACACGCAGTGGATTTACACGCACACGACCGATATGGCCTTTACCTACCCCGAGCCGGCAGAGCGACTTTCCGCGCCCGGGGCCTGCAGCACAGTCGGTTTATACTGGGGTCGCGAGGAAGGCGACGGTTACTCACAGTGGTTGCCTGTCCCCGGCAGCCTTTGTGCGCCTATCAGCGGCCCCCAATAACAGGGTGAGTCGCGTCAGGCCCACCCTCGACTCGCGGGAACCGGTTCAGATGCCTTCCCCGACGGCTCAGAGAAGGAGACCAGGCTATCCCGTCATCAATGGTACAACCCGTCTTCGGTAAAAAATAATCAGACGGGTGACCTCATCTGTCAGGCCACAAGGTGAGTGAGCACCTTAATGTTATCGCGGACGGCATTGGAATAAGGGCAGACGACATGGGCTTCTTCGATCAGCTTTTCCGCCTGTGCGGAAGACATGCCGGGTAATGTCACCCTCAGTTCTGCTTCAATGCCAAAACCGGTGGGTGTCGGCCCTATACCGACAAGACCCTCGACATTAGTACCTGCCGGTAAGGCTATTTTCTGCCGCGCTGCCACATACGTCATCGCGCCAAGAAAGCAGGCTGAATAACCCGCGGCAAAAAGCTCTTCGGGATTGGTTCCCGGTACGCCTGCCCCACCAAGCTGTTTGGGGATGGAAAGGCTGACGTCCAGCACTTTACTTTCAGACCAGGCGCGACCATCGCGGCCCCCCGTTGCAGTGGCTTTTGCTGTATATTTTACATCTTCAACTTTCATGGTTTTCTCTCTATGTCTGAAATAATGTGCAGATAAATGTGGTTTTTCCGCCCATGCCAACCGTTTGACAGAAAAATTGCAGGCTGGCCATACTTTTGCTAACGCATTCAACCTCGGGCAATTCAGGCACTTTTTCCTGCCCCGTCCTGACCATAGACGACTTTATTAAACAGGCCTTCAAGATTTTCAGGCGGCAGATATCCATTGATGAACGTGCTTAATCTGCCATTTCTCCTGAAACAGACTGTCGGAAATGATTGCACGCCTGATATTCTGCAGAACCTAAACTGTGCCTGTGTAGCAGACTTGATTTCATTACTTTCAAACCAGGAAATAAAATCCTCAACCGGAATGGAATGTAACTCACACAAACTTCTGTAGAACTCTTTTTCCTTGGGATCCTCACCAGAAACATAAAACTTTTCCTGAATGCTGCGAAAAAAAGATAGCTTCTTACTTTCTCCAATAAAAATCCCGGCGGTGATGACGGCCCGGCAGGCCGGCTCTGTGTCATAATTGAAGGAATGCCTATCAAGTAGTGTGTAGCTGAAAGGCTTTCCTGTTTTTAACGCGATATAAGCCCATTCATTTCTGAGAAATTCCGTAAATTCCGGCCCCCACAGATCCCCCCCTCCGGCCCGCAATCCTCCTGTTATCACGTTGAAGCCGATGTCGTTTTTTTCACACAGGTTTTCCAGCGCAGAAAACGTATCAGACCCACCCCAGCACCACGAACACATTGGATCGCCGAAATAATAAAATGAAATATCCTCTTTATTCCCGACATCCGAAAATAAATGGGCGTTGATATCAGGCACACTCTCGGCCAAACAAATACCTTTTTCATTTTCGCATTTCATTGTTGTCTCCTGTTAATTAGTATGCGGGTATCTTATCAACCGCCCGGTCAGGTACAATGCGCTGTATCCCAACAACTGTGTGCAGAAAACCTGAACGATGGACAAACTCACCGCGATGCAGACCTTCATAAACGTGGCCGAGGCTGGCAGCTTCAGCCAGGCGGCTAGGCTGATGAATGCACCCAAAACGCGGGTATCGCAGCGAATTTCTGAGCTGGAAAAAGAGTTAGGTGTCAGGCTCCTTGAAAGAAATACCCGCTCACTCAAGCTGACACCCGCAGGGGAAAACTATCTGTCGCGCTGCAGGGATATTATTGGCGCCCTTGATAATGCTGAACACGAAGTGCGTGGGGAGGTTTATGGGGCCCGGGGACATATTCGCGTTGACATACTGTCCCCCATAGCACGTTGGGTTATTGCACCACGCCTGCATGAGTTCATGGCGCTTCATCCTGACGTCACGCTGAGCATTATCAGTAACGACAGTTTCGCCAGACTCTACGAAGACAACGTGGACTGCGCCATTCGCGGCGGCGAACTGAAAGATTCGGGCATGATATCTCGCCACCTATGCAACGTAGAACTGGCGCTTTATGCTTCACCTGAATATGCGGCAACGCTGAGTGAAAGTCCGAAATTATTGTCTGACCGCGATCTCATTACCTGGCTCAGCGCCGATGAACGCAATTTGGTGTGGTCGCTGAAGCGGGAAAATGAAACCCTCACGCTTCGCTCGGAAGCTCATCTTTATATGAACGATCATGATGCCGCACTGCTACATTGTGCGGCAGGAAAAGGAATATGTCCGGGGATCGGTGCAGGGGTGAGCGAACTGGTCTCTGCCGGCAGGCTGGTGCAGGTATTTCCTGGGTGGACCCTTGCCCCAAGGCCGGTCAGCATCGTTTATCCAAGCAGAAAGAATCTGCCGCAGAGAGTCAGTCTTTTTGTTGAGTGGGTATGTCGCACCGTTTCACTGGCTGAAAAAGAGATTAACAGCATCAGCAAAGCGCTGACGCTGGAGTAGGCTTGGCCCCATGAAAAGCGCTTGCCGGCATAACGTTTTCAACGGGGCGGTAGCGAGATCTCAGATAACGGGATATTGATGGCGTACATCTTACATGTGGCATTACAGAATCCGCCGCGCGCCAGGCGAACGCGGTGCTCATGAAGGAAACGCCCGGCATTCTCTTCGTCTCTGAAGACAAAAAGCCCCCCGGCAGCCTGTTCTTCAGCATTCTCCGTCCAAATTTTCCACATCAGTCCTGCTTCCGCTGAAAAATCATGGGCAAGCGGGCCATAGGTTGCCGACATCTCACGGCCCCAGGGGCCCTGATGAGAAAAGTCGGTTTGTATAAGATACAATGCCTCTTCTTTGTCAGAGCCGCAACTGAACGGACGTGTATGAAGAGGTGCTGAGTTGATGGCTGAAAGGGGTTCATTAACCTCAAAAACGTTCATCTCAATGCCGGAAATCCCCGCCAGTGACAGCCTTTCGGCATGCATCCGGCCGTAACGCAAGGCATCATCCCGGTTGTCAAAAAGATAGATCCCCCCTGCTTCGCAGGTTAAGGCATTCTCGGTCCAGAGTTTCCAGTACAGGCCGGGCTCCTGAGCAATAGTTGAAGCCAGGTCGCGGAAATTCTCGGTCATGGCATGCTGCCAGGGGCCCGCATACGGGAAATCCACCTGCAGGATATGAAGTGTCATTTTTTCGTACCTTCTTATTTTTTCATTTGATAATGGAACTGTGACGTTGTTGAGGCGCTGATAGTAGCAGGGGGCTGAAGACAAACAATAACCCGGCCCAGAGAAACAGTGTGCAGGAAAATTGGACAATCATGCATAAGCGATGACGACCAAGTCGTCAGCCTGCTGATTAACCTCGTTGAAAATAAAACAGCGGTTTTTAACCCTATTTTCTTAAAGAAAGGCAGTAATTCGCGATCATTATCATCGAACGACGCGTCAATTCGTTCGTTGTCAGTGTGAAAAATCTCACCCGTGGCCTTGCTGTGTGTCACCCGCGCTGTTGCCCTCAAGGTGTTACCCTCGATGATGCGATTATCCGTGGAGGTTAGCCATACTGACCGCGTGCTGCGCAGTGTGTGCAGCAGCGGGCCCGGTAGCGCTGTGGTTTCCCCTTACTCTTGAGATAAATCTTTCTAACAAGAAAATCTCTTGCAGGGCACAACAGGGAAAAAATAAAACCAACCGACCTGAAAATCTCAAGCACTAAAATAAGTTTAAAACCCATAAAAATAAATCAACGCAACAGTGGGTTATACTTATTTATTAATGCAATCGTCTTGATTTTATTTTATCTTACAAAATATCAACCTTGAAAAGCGCAAACCCACTCACGGTTTGCCCAAGTGTCCCTGTATCGGTAACAACAAAGAGCGGGTTAAACGTATAGGGGCCAATGATATCCCGTTCAGCCGTAGAACCGCAGCCATCACAGGCAGATATTTTCACCCGGACACCGCCATTCATCACGATTGTATCCTTCATGTCCAAGGTTGTTACACTTACACGCACCCGTACACTAAGGGGATTACAAATAACACGTACTGCCGCAGTGCCCCGCGTCGACTTACCCACTTGAGTGATTAAGTTTACATGGTTCAAGACTTCAGCAGAGCAGGATTTTGTGGGTACCGGGGGGATGTATTGATTATAAATATAATATCCGTACATGCCCTTTGGATAACATTTAATGATAAGGGTATTCTCTCTTTTCCCTCCTCCAGGAAAAATCACCGACGTCAAAGTCTCGCCAGAATACCTATTTACAAAATCAGATGCCGCCTTCTCATTCGGACAATCCAAGCTAGCTGAAGGCTCCTGTCTGGCATAAACATCTTTTTTTTCATCGCTGTATTCAATGTAGCCCAGAGTACCAGCATTTTGAGAGATCGCTGGAAAAAACATCATATCCGCAGGAGTGCTCGATCCAACAACAATATAACCATTGTTAATTTTTTCCGTAGCAAACACGGCATAAACCATAGGCGAAAAAGAAAAAAATAAAGAAAAAAATAAAAACCTCATGATTTACCACCTCAACAAACTAGCACCTAAAATAAAACCAAGCACTATTAAAGCCCCAGCAAGAAATATAAAAACGACGGGGATTATTACCCTCCCCCCACTCAACGAGACAATTATTGCAAAACAGAAGCAATTTGAAAATATAAAAAATGAGATTAAAAAAAATAAAAGACATAACTCTTTCCCAATATTAATTTTACAACTTTCACGACCTTTAATATCAAAAAAGAAAATAAATCAGAATAAAAAACCATTGAAATAAAATGCTTAACATTATCGAACGTTAATTTAAAAGGTGCGTTATAATCATCTAAAATTAGAAGGGAATGTGAGCACGTATCTCAGGCTGGACGCGAAAAGTACTTGATTGATAAGTCTCAGAGAACACCTCGCCAAGAAACTAATAGTTTGAAAACTAACAGGTACCTATTTGGTTGCTGCCGTATTAAATACCACCTGGCGCCTGAGCACAAAATCCAGCGTGGGTAGTTCGACATACCATGCCATTCAGCACACAAAGACACCCAGCCGAGATGATTGAGTGGCAGGGGCAATAAAAACAGGTCTAAAAAGGAAAATGAAGTGAAAAAATGGATATTGCACAGACTCGCCTCGTCGAAAATAAAACAGCGGTTTTTAACCCTATTTTCTTAAAGAAAGGCAGTAATTCGCGATCATTATCATCGAACGACGCGTCAATTCGTTCGTTGTCAGTGTGAAAAATCTCACCCGCAGCCTTGCTGTGTGTCACCCGCGCTGTTGCCCTCAAGGTGTTACCCTCGATGACGCGATTATCCGTGGAGGTTAGCCATACTGACCGCGTGCTGCGCAGTGCGTGCAGCAGCGGGCCTATCGTTGGCATGCAGAAAATGACGGACGGCCCCCAAGCCACGGATTCACTCTCGCTTGCAGACCATGGGAGTCTGCCAGGGAGATGACAACAGATACTCCTGTCCCCCCAGGGGGATAATTTTAAACTTCACCTCGTCATATCTGAACAATTTAAAAATAACCGCCAGGTCAGGATTGCGTGCGCCAAAACGGACCGCGTAATAGCTGCCTTCCTTTTTATAGGTAAACTCTACAATTCTCTCGACCAACTGAGGCTGAGCATTGGGGCAGGTATAACTGCCCGAAACAACTACATAGCCTTTCCCATTACCGTGCATGGCCAGAAACAATTCGGTAATGCTATCCCCCTGACAGGTATTCGCCGCCATCCGGGTGTGTATGCGAGCCTGGCATTCAAATCCGCCATCAAGTTCTTGTCCTACACTTTTCCACCCCAAATACCCCAGGAGAAGTCCCACCATTATCAGCAAAAATACGCTACTTTTCGTCTTTATTTTCATAGTTAAAAACATAGTCATTATCGCAAGGCAGCTTACTGTCGTACGGACAATAAACCACTAAATGATTGGTAAACGCTTTGCCCACCGAATCTATCGTACTGTCCACGAAGAAATACACGTTTGCTTTACGGGTACAGTCCAGCGGCTTACGGCGGAGCCGCGTTTTGAAAACGTTGATGGCTTCCGGCCTTGCCATGGCTTGGGCCCCGCCCCCTGCCAGATAAAACCGACACTGGTCAAGGGTGAACACCTGCGTTCTCACCGGGTGCCGCCAGAGACTCAGAGACACACCGAGCGCCATCACGGCCGCGCAAAGCGAAAGGGCAACTATGAGCCATTTTCTTTTAGTGGAACCTTTGATCCCGACAACCGGGAGCTGCTCTTCAGACACCACCAATTCAGAGAGTGGACTCAAGTCTGCCGCAACAACCGGTGATGCCTCTGCCTTTTTCTCCTCGTCGTCAATGACGCTGAGGCTCTCGGCCTCAAACACAAAACCATGTTTAGGAAGGGTGGTTATCAGGCCCGTCAACCCACACTGCGAAAATGCTTTTCTCAGCATGGAAACGTGATTGTTCAAATTATTACTGGAGGCATTAAGCCCTCTGCTCTCCCAAATTTCATTTAAAATAACCTCTCTACGTAAGGGGAGCCCGTTATTTTTCACAAATAGCAACAAGAGCTCATTACCCACACTGCTCAGCGTGAGCATATCTATACTATTTTCAGGACAAAAAAGCGTGCCATCTGAAGAGTTGTACTTTGCAACTCCATTAATAATGTACTTCATAAAACTCCCCGGTAATAACTCTCCGTAATTGTATTTATTTTCTACATCTCCACAAGCCTGCCGTCCTGTCCTCCCTGAGGTTGTTCTCCCTTGCAGTTCGCTCCGCCCCCCCCTTGTATTGTAAAAGAAAATTCCAAAGCAGCGCACTGGCCTTCCGGCCTGAATCGCCCAACCCCCCTTTTATTCAGAACAAAAATCTAACTAATGTTAATAATCAGAATTAAAATCTATGCTCAATAAAACAATGATATATATGACCGTTAGGATTTTACTGAGTGTTAGGATTATTCCCATCAAGCAGCACACCCCAGGGAGATGACGCTCAGACGTGTCCACGTTGAACACTGAGCTGCGGAACCATGACAGCCCCTCAGGGCGTCACGCAGTCAATAACAATACGCCTTAAAAACACCATTACGTTGGGGAAACTTTTTCTCCAAGAGATTTTTTTGCAAACCAAAAATACAGAAGAAAATAATGAAAACTGTAAGTAACGAGCCCTATTTTGAAAATAGCAGACTAGTCCTAATCAATAATACCCTGACCTTAAAAGAAGAAAATATCTCGGTACGACTGAGTGTCCTGCAAAACACATTCCTCATGTGTTTAGTCAGGGGTATTACGGAGAGGCAAGCCATTATTCAGGCAATATGGCCAAGCACCCATTGGAAAGATAAAGGAAATAACTACAAACAGTTGCTGTTTCAAACCCGGACGACTTTGAAACGCCATGGCTGTCCTGAAGACACGCTAATCCTCTCCCCGGGGAGGGGTATCGGCTTAAATGTGAATTTGATGAAACCCCTTGGCCCGGCGTTTGATGAGGGCGCATACCCCCTACATGACCAGGGGTTGATGTATATCCTTTAGCACAGAGAAGTCGTTTGTCAACGTGACACATAAAGGTCCTGCAGATGCCTGTACAACGGGGCGCGAATATGCCAGCCCCGTTAATCATCCACAGCGCTGATTGCTCAGTCAGAGAATGAACTGCACCTCTAGATGGCCCCACTCTTAGCTTAGTATTCTGGGTGATAATTGATTTATACCTATATTAATATAAAAATCAATAAACCACTCTGGAGGTTATTTAAATCGCGGATCAGAAGGGAATAGTAACTCGGCCTCTTGGTGCAATGCATCCGCCTCAACCAATTTTTTCTGATAACGCAAAATTATCAGAAGATTTGCATAGACGTTTTTATCGATACGATATTTCAAGTAATCTTGCGCCCATTGGGTATACCCTTCCAGTAATTTTTCATCTCCGGTCTGGTTAAAACGCAACACCCCATACAAATGACGATCAAACTGCCAACGATCTTTGTGCACCCAGGTCAGCACCACAGGCAATGCCAACACCTTGTCCATATTGTTGAACCGCTGTTTTTCGGACTGGGTTAACAGCATACCGGTATAAAACGCCATCACCATGATGGCCATGCCAGCAGCAGATAATATAAACACAGCGCTCCCCACCAGGGGTTGCCAATATGTTGGCAGCGAATAGCGATGAGCAGTAGGAGAAACCAGGCGATCCAGCATCGCTAGCAACAGCAAGAATACCATCCAGTGTATGGCAGAAAGATAAAATGGGTATTCCGTCTGTGTATGTAACAATATGGGCAGCAACGAAAAACATAAGGCCATTCCTTGTCCGGCAGAGTCCTTACCATTATGAAAAGCCACACTATCATATCGCCAGGCCTTGAGAAGTAAGAAAATCCCTGCAACTATTAGCAGCAACATACCTGTCAGACCGACCATTCCTCCCTCAACCCACCACAATAGCAGTTCATTGTGCGGATGACGGGCAATACCTACACCTTCGGTTGATAAGCCCTGCGCCAGACGAAAATGCTGGAAGCTATATTCAAAGCCTCCGTAGCCCCAACCTAACCAGGGTTTCTCCGCTATCATTTGCAGCGTGGAGAACAACATAGCAGAGCGTGCCTGATCAGAACCATCATGGGGTTGATAGGCCATATTCTGGTCGAACTGCATTACCCCGATGGCCATCAGTACACCAGCTGCGATAGGCAAAGTTGACAAACAACAACGCCATGGCATTCGCCGGCCGTAGTACAGTAAAAACAACCCAATCAGCAAGATACCAGCCAGCCAGCCGGTGCGTGATTGTCCCCAGACGAGCGTCGCCGGGAATACCGCTAGCATGACCCCCAACGCAGCACTGCGGCAGCACTCCCAATATTTTTGCCTTAAAGCAAAGCCTGGCAATAAAAACACCATTAACGTTAACGCCAAACCGGTAGCCAGAAAGCTGGCTAACAGGTTGGGTTGCTGAAAAATACCGACTGCCCGACGGGTTGCAAGCGGTGCCCAGGCATCCGCTAACCCAGGGAGAAAGAGTTGTAATAGAGCCAACAACGCCTGTATCCCAGCCGCGATGATTATCAAATACACGACCCACCGCTGCCAGCACGCCTGCAACCGCAATTGTAAACACATAAAGTAAAAAAATACGCCCGTAAACAAACCTAATGCACGCCAGCCTGCGCTCTGTAACCATTCAGGGCGTGTATAAAACAACGGTACCAGCAACACGACCATGGCACACATAATAAGCCGACTGGTTTCTGTTACCCTAATTGCACGCAAAGGCAACCTGAGCCAGCACGACAATATCAGTCCTGTCATTAATAAATAAGTGATTATATTATTAGGCATGGCCAACCCCACGCCCCCGGGATTGGATATATAGAAAGAGAGCCCGCCAAGTGCAGCAAAAATCCATAAGAAAGTAATATTATTTGTTCTCATACATAAGCCTCACCAGAATATTAAACTGCTTTCATCCAGGTTGGGGGTTATTCATTTTTCGCTATACCGAATAAAAATTCCACAACGCAAATAAGCTCAGCCGTTACTCACTTCCGCGGTCACACGCAACCCTTAATCCATTTTTTCGGTTTGCTACGAGCCAACTCAGCCTGCCCCGCTCCTGGGGCGACTATACACGTCATAGATTGCGGGCTAATCCTGAAGCCGCACTGATGGACAAGTACATTAACCCAGCGCCAGTAGAACTGCCTTGACCACCTGCCGCATACACCGCAAGTGGTCATCACTTGGAAGCATTTTGCAAAGGTAGCCAAGCTCCATCAATCATAGCTAAGGTTCACGATGACACTTCCACGAAAAGCGCCAGGTTTACCGAGGTCACGCCCCCCCAGTCGTCCTTTGAGATTTACTGTGTTCCATCCCCCCCCACGGAATTTATAGGGGCGCCCATAGCCGCCGCCCCAATCGAGTTCAGCATAGATATCATCCGTTATGCTCAGCGGAATCCGTTCCCCAGAGTTGGTCTCAATGACGAGATCAACCGAGGCCCCTATTGTACAAGACACGTTCACAGTCGTAGAGGCCGTAGCATTCACTCTATCCGCAGTGATTGTACCAAAATCCAGCTGCATGCTATTGGAGAAAAAGCTACATGAGGTAGCTTGTACAATACCCTTGGCGCAGTTCGAAACGAGAGTGCCAACTTTCAGGTAACCATCAATGCCAGCAGCGATGACGACACAAGGCTTATTCCCCAGTAGCGGTTCGAGGTAATCTCGCCCAACCCTCCCTTTATTCTGTACACCCGCCCACCATGTATCAAGGTATTCAAAGGTTGATATGTGCCTTCCCGATTGGTGAATCCAATCATCTACGTCAGTAGCAGAGTAGTGTGCACCGTTAGGGAGCCAAGATTCGTCGATCGTATAGAAGTGGAGCCTGCACCTAGATTCGCCGTAACATGGGTTACGGATGTGGCCAGGGGGACCAACAACGGCGGCCGAAAAAAAACCATTAACACTGATAGGGACCTCCACCACAGATATGGTAAAATTGGCATATACTGGAGCAGATACAACAAGCAGGAATAACCTAAAAAGAGAAAGAAAATTCATAATACGGTCCTAATATTCGCCAACCTTGCATCTGGGAAAACACTAAATAACTAGTTAGGGACTCTAGGTGCTTCCCTCAGCAATCGGTGCCGCCCTCAACATACCCTCACCCCGTTTTTTCACCGTGCTGTGCGCGTCCGCTTATTGCCATTGATAACACACTACGATACATCGACATTGGACGGGGAGGCATAACCAACCGCAGGCAAACTCCCCTTGGGTTATTGCCCTATTCATATTCCAGACTAAAGGTGGCGGTGGCACTAAAGGGCCCGCGCACAATCGCCTTTTGAGCTAACGCCTTCGGCTCGCCCTGCACATAGGTATGAATCGTCAGGGTATTGCTGCCGCTCACCAGCACCTGCGCCTGTCCGCTTTTATTCACCGGCAAAGGCTGCCCTTCGGGGGTTTCCATACCAATGGCAATACCGTTGGCCTGGCTGCCGCCGTCCAATGCCAGCATTCCCGGTAGCGCGGCGTTTTCGGTGCCGCTAAAGGTGACTTTCACCGTTTTCCCCAGGCTCAAGTCACATTCCGCCAGGTGCAGCGCAAACGCCTTCCCCAGTGTGCGGGTGTTCAGATACAGGTATTTATCGATCACCGTGTCAAAATCCAGTACCACCGTTTCATCTCCCGGAGGGATCACACAGGGTTCCGCCACCAGCGCCCCGTGCAAACGCATATTGTCCGCACTATGGAGTGATTGACTGAGCAACAACAGCACTCCCGCCACTCCATACAGCCAACGGGCGCTGTAAGCCTTCCCGGCCAGCAAAGAGGATAAGCTCGTCATTGATACACCGCCAATAAAGTAGCCGTAGCCTCAAACACCCCTTCGCTTAAGGTTGAGCCTGGCCGTTTTACCGGCACCGCCTCCAGCCGTGGTGGGCTATTAAGAGTAATGGCAACCGGTTTGTTCAGCTCAAAGGCACTGCCGTCACGCAACAAACGAATCCCCAAGTCGGTTGCATTCGTTTGCAGCGCCGCTGTGTCATAGGTGGTCGGCGTCCCGATCACCGTCAGCGTCAGCGTCATCTGCCAGACATTTGCCCCTGAGTCGCAGGTGATCTGGTAATTCACAGGCTGCAGATAGTTGTTGCCATTCACTTTCGTCACCCCAACCCGGCTGCCAAAATCAACGTCCACTTCGCCACCGTCGTTAATGGTGCAAGGCGGCGGTTCAATCAGTGTGCCGTAGAACTTCATGTTCTCTGCAGCCGACGCCTTGCCCGCGAGCAGCCCGCTGAGCAGCAGGCCGGTAAATACCGCGTATTGCATCATTTCCAGGCCCCTATTCACTGGTATTCCACCTTCATGGTCGCCCCGGCGGAAAACGCCCCGCCGCTCAACGTCGCGCCCGCCTGCTTGACCAGCACAGCCTCCAGCGTCGGCGTGTTCGGATAAGTAAAGTTCAGCCAGCTATTTAACGGTACACGATTGCCGTTCCTGACAAACGCCACCCCCAGGTCGGCGCGATTGGTTTGCAACACGCCGCTGTCAAAACCGGCACCGTTGCCGGAAACCTGCATTTTCATCGCGTTGGTCGGCGCGTTTGTGCATTCCACACGATAGGCCACCGGCATTTTTTTGTAGCTGCCATCCACCCGGGTGGTCATAACGTCATTACCAAAGTTCACTTCGATCACATTATTGCCGTTAATCACACAGGGCGGCGGTGCCACAATGGTGACGGTTACTGTCAGGGTCGTCACCGCCATTAACGGCGTGCTAATAATCAGCAGCCCCGCAGCCCAAGGGAGATATCGCCAATTCACGCCATACATGTTGTGCTTTCCTTAGTCATAACTGAGCCTGAAATCCACATGGGCGGAATACGCACCGGCTTGCAAGGGTGCGCGGGTCCGCTCCGGGGTCACGCTGTAGTTCAGGGTGTTTTGCCCCACGGCCAGCAGCAACGGTGCACCACGCCCCCCGAGACGCACATCCCGCCCTTGTGCATCCGCAATACGCAACGCAAGCCCGGATGCCCCCGCAACCCTAACGAGCTGTGGGTTGTCGGCATCCGCCGGGGCCATAAAGCTCACCGAAACCGCTGGTTGCTGGGCATCCCATAACAAGTTACCGCTGCGCGTATCCCGGTTATTCGCGGCGCTACGCAGACAATCTTGCAGCCGCAACTGTACGGTGACCGGTCTGCCACGTGCACCCACGCTGGCAAGTTGAGCGGTGCCTGTTTGCCCCAGATAGACCGCTTGGTCGGCAGATTCCATGTCCAGCCGGCAAGCACTTTCACTGAGTGCACCATGCACATGCAGTTGGCCGTTGGCTCCTTCTACCTGCCAGTTGTCTGCCGCTGCCGCCACCGGTAACAACAGCACCATGGCGCATACCACCAGTGGGATCATCATCACCATGGCACTGATGACCAGCACGTACAGCCATTCATGCCATTGATGGCGATGGTTATTGATATAGCGAAATACCCCTTGCATGCTGCCGTTCCTTATCCGTTAGCCTGTGGTTAGTTGCCGCTCTTACCCGGCATCACCTTGCAGCTTGCACCGTTACACTGGAAGGTCAGTACCGGACGACCGCCAAAATCATTGACATAAGTCAGCACCGGCGCATTGCCCAACGCGGCTGCCGCAACGCCCAACGTTTCACTACTTTTCGGGGCGATCATCAGCGGGTTAAAACCACTGGCACTAGCACCGCCTTTATGGCTGGCGGCATCCACCAACGTGACGTAATACGGTGTCGGGTTATTTACCTGGTATTTATCGCCCTGCTTGGTCAGGGTCAGTTGTTCCTGCCAGGGCGCCGTAGTCTGGGCATTGACTACTGCAATGGCTTTTGGCCGATAAAACAGCTTGATACGGGTTTGCAGCGCCAGTTGTAGCGTATTGGGCTTGTCGCTTTTCGGTGGGATCTCGCGTAAATTGAAGTAAAACAGCGTCTCGCGATCCTGCGCCATCAGGTTGGCCGCAGGTAACCCTTGCACCTTCACCTGGCTTTTCGCACCCGGCTCCAGGCGTTGCACCGGCGGCAGCACCGTCAACGGGCTGCTGATTTTGTTGCCTTGGGCATCTTCAATCCAGCCCTGTGCCAAATAAGGCAATTGCTTGTTCTCATTGCTAATACTCAGACTGACGGATTTATCTTCACCGTTGAAAATCACCCGAGTACGATCCAGAGAAATCGCTGCACTGGCCTGCTGTGCCAGTAACAAAGCGGCGATTAAAGTTACTGTTGAATTCAGTTTCATCATTAAGGACTCGTCGAAAAATAAATTAAGGGTCTGTTTTGGCCAACGGGCCACACGGCAACAACAGGTTTGCCAACTGGCTGGCCTGCAACCGCTCGGGCAACGTAAAACCACACTGTGCAATACCGCCCCAGTTCACACTCATGGTTTCACCGGCATTGATGCCACTGAGGTAAACGTTGCCGCCGTCGTTGATGATGCCCACTTCCTGTCTTTTGTGGTTCAGCACGGTGGCGCCAAATGGCGGTGCACTGCCGTCAGCCAACCGTACAATAGCCATCGCTTTTTCACCGGAGATCACCTCAAAATGCCGATAGCCGATCGCCCCCTCGGTCAGGGTGGCCTGCGTCACCGAACCGTTCACCTCGGCGGTATCCGGCAACCCATTCAAATCAATGTTGAACTGGTTTCGGTAGTAATTGCTCACGTTCACCATCACTGCTTTACCAAACCTGTTACTCTTCGTCGGGGTGCTATAACCACGGATCGGGATCCCTTCGACACCGTCTGTGTCCAGCATCATGCGCGTACCTCCTGCCGTGCTGTTGCGGTGCAATGCCGCGCCTTGCAAGGTCGCCGTAGCCCCCCCCTGCATTGATAATCCCAGTGAACTGTACTGGCCCGCTTGGTAACTGGCACTGGCACTCACTTGATTAATGTCGCCCTCGTGGCTGTAATAACCACTCGCCATTGCTCCATTACGTGACATACCGCTGCTCAGTTGATAGCTGTCGCGTTCGTTCACACGATCGTAATAACTCACTTGGTTACTGTTGTTCTTACTGTTGACGCTACCGTTGTAGCTCAGACTGCCGTTGTCACCCCAGGGCATGGACAGCGATAAATACATGCCATCGTCGTTCACACCGTTATACTTATTGCGATAAGCGGATAATGACAGGCTCAGGTTTCTGAAGCTCCCGACATCGAAATAGTGCGCCAGGGTCAATTTGTACGTATCATTCGCTGGGCGATCCCAATAGGTCTGGTGATGGTAGTCAAGGAATGCACTCAACCCCAGATCGCGGAACTGCTGATTAAAGGTGATGTTGTACATTTCCTTGCTGCTGTTGATCCGCGAGCCAAACGCCTGCGCATCCAGATACTCACCCATCGTCATATAATTGCGCTGTGAGAAACGATAAGCGGCGAAGGTCACCTGACTATCGTAATCGTCAAAGCGTTTGGAGTAGCTCAACCGGTAGGAACCGCCGCTCAATGTGTCTTTATCCTGTAACTTAGCCCGTGACTGTGTGGCGTCAAAAGACAAGGCACCAAACATCATAAGGTCACGGCCAACGCCCAGTGCCAGAGCGTTGTAATCCCCGCCAGCGACCGCACCGCCGTACAGTGACCATCCGTTGCTCACCCCCCAGGAGAATTCACCGATGCCAAATATAGGCCCATTACTACGGTGCTGATAATCTGAAGGGCGGCCGGCGCTCACTTTGTAACGTACTGATCCTGGGCGCGTCAGGTAGGGAATACTGGCAGTGTCCATACGGAACTCCTGCACGCTGCCATCCTGTTCTTCGACCCGCACGTCAAGCTGACCATTCACCGCATCATTAATGTCCTGGATACGGAACGGCCCCGCCGCTACCTGGGCTTCATACAAAACTCGCCCTTGCTGGCGGATCACCACTTTGGCGTTGGTACGGGCGATACCGGTCACCTCAGGCGCGTAACCGCGCAGGTTCGGTGGCAACATATTATCGTCGCTCGCCAGACTGGCACCGGCAAAACGGAAGCTCTCAAAAATGTCGGAATATAAATAGTTTTCACCGACGGTCAGCTTGGCGCCGATGCGCGGAATGGCCCGATAAGCGTAATACCGGCTCCATTCCCACTTATTGCGGTTTGCCGCTCCCCCTCCGCCCTGGTGTTCCAGCCGTGATTGCCAATCCGCCCGCAAACGCCATGCACCGAGGTTAGCCCCTGCTGTGCCATTGCCGCTCAGGTTATAGGCTTGCGTGCCTTGTTTTTGCTGGCGCTGGCTCTGCGCGTTCAGGTTATAATCAAATAAAATTCCAGGAATCCCATTATCCCAACGCGCAGGTGGGTCCCAGTTTTCCGCGGTATACTCCAGATAAGCCTGTGGAATATTCAGATACAGCGCTGCTGCACCTAAATCACCACGAACTTCCATGCCGTCTAAACTACGCGGATCCAGACATTGTTCCTGATGCCACCATTTCAGTTTCGCTAATACAGCCTCTTTTAACCCCAACTGTTCAACCAATTTCGGGGAGATACAGGCTTCGCTGCCTTTAGCATCGTCATCTGGTGGATAAAACACCACCGGTTGTTCCTGAAGCATCTGTTTATTGATATGCACAGTGAAAAGATAATCACCAGGCATAATAAAATTATTGCGGGAGAATTGGTCCAAATCGATATTGGCGCGGTCGTTAACATCCAGCACATCGGTGTTAAACTCTATATCCCTGGCCAAACCACTCGATGTGTTACTAATTATCGCCAGGCAAATGAATACACTTAAAATACGCGGTCGTGCATTCCATGCACGGTAACCCGATGAAAGAATTAACATCCGCAGACCTTTATCTATTATAAAAAAGTAAAATATTACTAATCTTCTGCCATTGAAATCTCATGCCGATAACCTCACAAAACAAGCGGTCAGTAATAATCCATTTTGTAACGCACAGTGGAGTAATATCTCCCTGATTCGACAATCTGATTGTTTCCAACTAAACGCATGCTATAGCTCAGCATCATTGCTTTGGGTTCAATTTCACTTTTTGACAACGGTTTCCCTGGTATCGCGCTCTGGCCTTGTGCATCAGTAATTTGTAAGGCGATTCCTTTTGCTTCACCATACAGACCAAAAAGACCTGAATCATTTTCACCGTCAAAGGTTATTTCAAAATAGCGCCAGTCTGCTTGTGCAGTCGCAGATCGTTCCAAAACACAATTGACCAGCTTAATGCTAAAAGGGTGTGACTCCCCCTGACCGTCGCGGATAATGCGGCTGATAGGCATATGACCGAGATTAATAGTCTGATCCCGGCTTTCGGTATCAATGGCGCAGGCAGACGCGATAATTCTCCCTTGCATGCTTACTTCGCCGCTTCCTTGATTGGCTGCAAATAACAATTTAGAAAACAACAGCATACTGGCACACAGTGTACGCAATAATGTCAGGCTTATTGTCATTCGAAACATGCTTGATTATCCGTTCATTGCCACCAACACATAACTAAGAAGCATGCGGGTTACCCCGCATGCGGCTCTTTATTCAAAAGCTTATTAACTTACTGGTATGCCAGGGTGAAATCAGCTACAGAGTTAAATTCACCTGGAGTGATAGCGGCAGAAGCGCCATCGCCCTGCAGGTGAGCAGAGAAACGCAAGGTTGCCTGACCATCTTCAAGCTCCTGTGGTTTACTCGCTTTACCTAATGCCAGCGTTTTTCCATCAACATCATTAATAGAAATACTAGCCCCGCGTGCGCTGCCCTTCATTGCGAGCATACCAGGCTGAGCATTAGACTCGGTTCCTTTAAAGGTCGTAGTCACGTTTTTGGCAGTGCTAATGTCACAACCAACCAACTTAATCAGGATATCTTGTGGCGTTGATTTCCCGCCATTTTTCAGTTGAGCCGTAGCAATGTCACCCAATTTTACCGTTTGGTCCAGAGTACCCGGATCAATAGAACATGGCGCATCAATGATAGAGCCTTTAAAAGTCACAGTGCCAGCACCCTGATTAGCTGCGTTAGCCATAGATACAGCACCAAAAGTCAGTGCTGCTGCCAGCATAATTTTGTTCAATTGCATTTTGTTATCCTTAATTCATTAACGATGATGAACCGGCGTTCAGACATCGACACTAATCCCCGCCTACTTTGTTATTCCCATAGCAGCAGGGCTCTATTACATTCATTAGAATATGAATGCATCTCACGCAAAACCTTTCTGCCAGAAATCTGGCAGATTAATGAATTGCATCAAATCAGTCCGTGTGTGTATTTCATATAATTCAAAGTAAGAAAAACCAAAATCTACCTTTCGAGAAAATCAAATAGATAGTCCGTTAATTTCTAGCGGTACACACTGCGAAAAAAAACGAGTTACACATCACAATTGAGCCCACCACGATGAGCTCAACTGAGAGAATTATTACAAAACAAAATTAATTTTAAAACGTAAAAAATTATATTCAAAAAAATACACGATATAACTCTTCGACTATATTAAATTTCTAATTTTTGCGATCTTTAATATCAAAAAAACAAAAACAACAAGAATAATATTCTGAAAAAAATCCATACACCAACATCATAGATCGCGCTTTCTAAATGTGCGTTATAATCATCTAAATAGAGGAGATTGTGAGCACCCATTAAGGGCCTTGCTGAAAAGCAATTGATTTATAAGCCTCATTAAAATCCATCACCGGAATATTATTAGCGTGGGAAGGATTATTCACGTTGTGGGTGATGGCCTAATTAAACTTGTAGCTATACAGGCGATGAAAGAAGGAGCCATGGAATGAATACGGTCTTTGAGCAAAGAATAGAGGGTTTGTCGCCGGTTGAGCTTCTGATTGAAGCCGTCACCCAATTGTGTGCCACACAACAGGGGCGAAACGCCTGCGCGCCGGAAACCTGGCCCAGCACACGTGATATTGCCGAAAACTGTGATTTCAGCATTTATAAGACGCGTTATTTATTGATGAAAATGGTGGCTAAAGGATGGATCCAGGTAACCCCGCGTCCGGTAAAAAATACGCTGCGTTGGTATATCTGCCCGGAAATAAACACCCAAGGCTTTTGTGGTAAAAAAGAGGAAGACCTCGCAAGCCATCTGAAAAACAGGCTTCCCACAGTCAACCCTGATGTCCCCTAAAAACCGCATGACTGACCAGTGTAGTCTTGCCTGGTGTTTAATAAGGAGAACAAACATGAAGTCCTATGCGACTATCTTGATTGTCGAATCCAATCAGTATTTTTCCCGTGGATTTATGCACGGGCTCTTGAAACATTTTGACAGCCTGGAAATCCCGATCATGTTTACCCACTCGCTTGTGGATAAATCGATTGCTGATGTGGTGTTTATGGCGGCCGAGTTGGAGGGCGCGCAGCTGCGTTATTTAGCTCAGCGTGAAACAGCCCCTCCCTATCAACATATCTATCTTTTTAAGGAAAGGCCGGCTCAGGCAGATAAAGTCCTATACAAAGCGCTGAATGGCATATTTTATCGCTATCAAAGTCTTGATTGGGCGGTGCAGATTGTGGCACAAGCGTTACGGAACATATCGGTTACCAAGACGCGTTATCGCCGGGCGAGACCTGCAATTCCTCTGACCGAACGGGAAAGAGAGATCCTGAGCTACTTATCCAAGGGGCAACGTTCCTGTGATATCAGCCGCAGGTTACGCATCAGCCAAAAAACAGTGAGCGGTCATAAGCGCAACGCCATGGAGAAGCTGGGACTCAGCCGTTCGTCAGATCTCAATTACTGGCTGTTGCATGGTGGAATAAATCAACTGGCCCACACAGCGTCACCCGGCGTACGACCGATGTTCGCTTACCGAGCATTTTCTTCTTCGCAACCTCATTTAATCCCTTCCCTGCCGCCACTGCGGGCGGAGTAAAACACGTATTTATCAGAGAATGACTATGCCTAACTGCACTGCCCTGTCCGTGTCACTGCTAATTTTCACCACACTGCTGAGTGGGTGCAAAGCGCCTGCCCGTCCTTCTGCAACCGGGACGACGCCAGCTTCCACATCAGCCGAACCACTGGTAGGACAGGAAGTGCAACGCCTGCGCCAATGTCAGCAACAATTAAAAGCGCTCAGCACGCTGCAAGACGCCAGTTACCCGGCCACCCAAGGCGCGTTTGATCGACTGATGCGTGGTGCCGCGCAATATGCAGGCTTGCGCACCAGTGTTAATGAAAGCACGCAGGACACCGTAGATGCCTTGTACCGGTATCGTGTGAACCTACTGTGCGCCCAAATCAATCAAGCCGTGCTCAATCGCCTGGCGGAACAAGGTGGAACGGCACCATGACTATTGGCCTCATCCCGTTCCCGCTGCGCAGCAGCCCCCTGATGCTCGGACTCATGATGGCGATTGGCCTGACCACGTCGGGCTCTGCGCTGGCGACGCCGAAGGCCGGTATCCCGGCGATCTTGCAATTTGCAGAACAATATCAGCAACAATCCACTGTGGATAACACCCCGAAAAAAGAAAAAGCGCCGGCTCAAAATAGCCACGAGGTCTCCGGAACGAATCCTCAGCTAAAAAAAAGCGTCACGACAACGACCCGCTGGCAAACCAAAGAAGCAGAGATCCAACGCCAACAAGGGACCATTGACCGCCTGGAGCGTGAGGTGGCGGCGCTGAAAAAGACCCTGGCGCTCAGAGCCTCCGCCCCGGCGGCCACCGTCGCCTCCCCGCCTCAACCGCCGGTGGATCTGCAGCAATGGGGGAAACTGGCCCAGGGCCTGCGCCAGGCACTCGCATTGACCCCCAATGAAACCCAGGCCCGAGAACGTCTGCGACTGGCTCAGCAACAGCAGATGCAAGCCCAGACCTTGCAAGATCGGCTGCAGTCAGAAAATCAGGCCCTCAAAACACGACTGTCGACCCTGAAAACACAGCAGCAGGTCGCCGTCACCGATGCCCAGGCCGACCTCAAAAACCGCTTGCAAGCAGCTGAACAAGACAGGGCGACGTTGCAAACCCATCTATCAGAAGCGCAAAACAGCACCCAGAGCCTGAACGCAACAACTGAAAACCTGAAGGCACAGTTGGCCAGGGCAAAAACGACCGAGGCAGAACTACGCCAAACACAAACGCAACAACAACAACAGCAGAACAAACTGCAACAACAACATACAACGCTACAGACCGAGCTGGACGCAAATATTACCCGCGTGGCCGATTTGACCGCGGAGCTCACGGCGTTGCAAAAGGTGGTACCGGCCAAAATCCAGGCCGAGAGCCTGAAACAGCCCTCGGTGCGGCAAGACTACGCGGCCGGTGTCTCTCTGGGTGAAGAAATTTTACAAATGCATGCTGAGCGCCAGCGTTGGGGGGTAAACGTCGATAAAAAAACGCTTCTGGCAGGGCTTATCGACACCTTCAATGGGCAACGGCAACTCGATGAGCCAGCCCTCAATCAGGCGCTGGCCGACTCGGAAAAACAAGTGACCAAGGCCAGAGAAAATGTTTTCTCAACCCAGAAAAAGCAGGGTGACGCTTATCTGGCCACGTTCAAAAAAGACAAGCGGGTGAAAACCACTGCCGGCGGGGCCTGGTATCGCATTGATTATGCCGGTGATAACCCGATCCCCCCTGATGCCACCCTGGATGTGGTCGTGAAAGAAACCCTGACCGATGGCACAGTCATTCAGGATATGGAGGCCAACGACAGCGTGTTGTCCCAGTCCCTGGCACAGTTCCCGCCGTTATTTGCCGATGCTCTGCGTCAGTTGAATAACCACGGTTCTTTAACCTTGGTGGTACCACCAGCGCTGGCGTACGGCGATAAAGGCTATCCACCAAACGTGCCGCCTAACGCGACCATGGTATATACGTTGCGCATTGCCGAAGTGTACCCCGCCACACAGAAAAAAAAGGCGACACCTGAAGCCGCATCGCCTTCCAGGTAAGCGTCTGCTGCCAGGAAGACCCGTGTTAAGCCGTTGACGTCTCCTATCCGTCAACGGCTATTTTTTAGCGCCGTCGATGATCTCATAAAACGGCAATTTATTGTGGAAGAGGCCAGGCCCTTCCTGTGTGACTGCACTAAGGATTTTTTTGTGAAAACCTATTACCACTCCCTGAAAGAAAAAGTCGCCACACATCCTTATACTCGCCGAGATGGTTGCCTGCTGGTTATCGGTGTCAGCCTGTTGTTTTGGAGTCTGGTCATCGCGAGCCTGATCTGGCTGTGGTAATACCTTGCCCCGCGGTGATGACACCCCAGCCAGGTAATGACGGTCACCGTGGGAGCAATTAAAGGAAATAAAAGAGATAGATTATTTTATATAAAATGTGACTCCTTCGTTTTACGCTAAACCGCCACACCCAAGAAACGAAAAGTTATAATAAACACCTTCTCGTCACGCCTTGTTTTTAAATGATATTTATCCGCGTTCGAATGCATTATAAAAATTTATATTTCTCGTTACTCTTTATCCCATATGAATTATCATGTTTTTACTGAGCCCGCATAGCGTTGCGCCTCAGTCATTCACCTTACGTAATATAGGAACAGTGATATATCCGTCTGACGCTCCCCGTGGGAAACGTAGACTGTCTTTACGGCGGAGCGCCTCAATATATACCTCATAGATACCTATAACTCACTATATGGAATTTGGAGTCAATATGGTTAATAAAATCCTGTCACTCTCATTATTGGCGGCCACACTCGGCTCAACCGGTGTTATTGCCGCAGATCAATCTGCCGGTGGCGTTATTTCTTTTTCGGGTGCCATTACGGACACCACCTGTACCATTAACGGTGGCAAAAGCGCTGACTTTACCGTCGCCCTCAGCCCGATTTCTGTAACCGATGCCGGGACCACCGTGGGCCCCATCACCAAAAACAAGAAGACCTTCTCACTCACCTTCTCCAACTGTGCACCTGCTGCGGGAACCGCCGGTGTCCCGCTCAAAATCTACTTCTCCTCCGCGGATACCATTTCCACCGACGGGAAGTACCTGCTGAACGATACCGTGAACGAAAACGACGCCAGCGTCGCGAAAAATGTCGGTTTCTCTCTGGCAAAAACCACCTCCTCTGCCCCGCTGGCGCTGAATCAGCCGCTGGTGACTGACCTGAAAGGCAGCAACGTCAGCCCGGATTCAGAAACGCTGACACTGGATGCGTATTATTACAAAACCAATGCCGAGGCAGCCAAAGTCGGGGCTTTACACTCTAACGTGACCTACACCATTTCTTACCTGTAATTGAACTGTCAGCCAGGCTCAAAGGATGAGCCTGGCTATCGGGAGCCTTATGATTAAAAAAATCCTCCTCGCCGGGTGTATCCTGGGGGCGGCCCCTGCCTCGGCCAATGTCGTGATCAATACCACCCGCGTGATTTATCCGGAAGCCCATAAAGACGTTGTCGTACAATTGATCAATAACGGTGATACCCCGTCCCTGGTGCAAACCTGGATCGACGCCGGCGATATGAACTCCACCCCCGAAACCGCCAACGTGCCTTTTTTATTGTCCCCCCCCGTGGTAAAAGTTGCCGCCCAGGGTGGCCAACAATTACGGATAAAAAAAACGGGCCCTCGCCTCGCGGCCGACAGGGAATCGGTATTTTATCTGAACGTACTGGATATCCCGCCGGTACCGGAAAATCTGCAAGGGCAAAATACACTGCAACTCGCCGTCAAATCCCGAATAAAGCTGTTTTATCGTCCCCGCGATCTGAAAATAAAACCCGATGCCGTGGCCGACAATATTGCGTTGTATCCGCGCGGTGATCTGCTCGTCATCAAAAACGACGCCCCCTACCATTTCACCCTGGCAAACCTCACCCGTGGCACACAGCAGAATCTACTCACCGATGCCGTCATGGTCGCGCCGTTTTCGACCGCCACCATCCCGACGCGTGAGCCGATCAAAGCCAACGAGCACCTGACGCTGAAGTACGTTGACGACCTGGGTGCGTATCAAGAAAAAGCCATCACGTCTCATTGATGAAGGGAAGCCATCATGACTATCACCCACGCATTCGCTTCGCGGCTGGCGCTGGCGTTCCTGCTGCTCGTAAATCGGGCAGCGGCCGTCGAGTTTGACACCCGCTTACTGGCCGGCAGCTCGTCGCAGGCCGATCTGTCACGCTTTTATCGCCACACCGACCTCCCGGTCGGGCCCCAGACACTTGATGTGTATGTGAATGACAGCTGGAAAGGGCGCTTCACCCTGCACCTCGGCGAGTCGCCTGAACAGACCACCATCAGCGCGCGCGACGCCGCAGCGTTAGGAATAAACCTCTCCGCGTGGGAAACGGGCCCGACGCGCGTGACGAATCTCCCCTTGGGCGACCTGGTGCAGGGCGGCAGTGTCCGGCAGGAAACCGACACCCTCAGCGTCAGGCTGTTTGTGCCACAAGCCCATCTCCTTCGCGCGGAAAGCGGTTATGTGGACCCGCAGTTTTGGCAACAGGGTGAGCCCGCCCTGCTGTTCTCGTACAATACCACCTACTACCATTCCCGGTTCCAGACCGGCAGCCGGGGCACGCAGGATGACCTGTATGCCGGACTCAACGCCGGCGTGAATCTGGGAGGATGGCAGTTTCGTGACAACAGCACTTTTTCACATTATTCCGGTCGCGACAGCCACTGGCGGAACAACACCCGCTATGTGCAACGCGCCTTTTCCTCCCTGACGTCGACACTGACCGGGGGCGACTTCTATTCACCCAGCACCCTGTTTGACTCGATCCGCCTGCGGGGGGTATCGCTGGCGTCGGATATGAGCATGCTGCCCAATGCGCAACAGGGCTTCGCGCCCGTAGTCCACGGTGTGGCACAGACCAATGCCCTGGTGAAAGTCGTGCAAAATGGCAATGTTATCTACCAAGAGAATGTCCCGCCCGGCGCCTTTACTCTCGACAGTATCCAACCCACCGGCTCCGGGGGAGATCTGCGGGTGATTGTGAAAGAAGCCGACGGCAGCGAACAGTCCTTTAGTGTGCCGTTCTCGTCTGTCCCCAACATGCTCAAGCAAGGGATCGCAAAATACGGGCTGCTCGCCGGCAAGGTCAACCAAAGCAACACCCGGTACGATCCCGATTTTTTCCAGGGGACCCTGCAATACGGTGTGAATAACCTCGTCACCGGGTATGCCGGCGCGTTGATCAGCGAGGATTACCGGGCCTGGTTGTTAGGCAGCGGCTGGAACCTGCCGATAGGCGCGGTGTCGGTGGATCTCACCCAGGCCGACACCCAACTTCCCGGCCGCCGGGAGCGCGGGCAAAGTTATCGCATCGCCTACAGCAAATTTCTCGACACCACCGCAACCAACTTTACCCTGGCGGCCTATCGCTATTCGACCCAGGGGTATTATAGTTTTTCAGACGCCATTTACAGCCATGAAGGTTTTCGCCAGCTTGCCGAACGGCCACACGACCTCTTGGGGCGTCCCGGCAGCGAACCACTCGAACAGCTGGATATGAATACGCTGGACGCTCTGCGTTCCGCCCGCCCCCGTAACACCTTTACGCTGAGCCTGAACCAGCGGCTCGGGGAGAACCTGGGTACAGCCTTCTTTTCCGGCACCCAGCGTGATTACTGGAGTGAGCAGGGCAACAGCCGGGAATACCAATTGGGTTACGCCAACGCCCTGGGCAAGGTGGATTACGCGCTCTCGGCCAGCCGCGTCCGCAACACCGAGCATCAGGAAGAAACACGCTTTTACCTGTCGCTCAATGTGCCTTTCGATGCGTTCGATAATACCGCCTACCTGAGCAGCAGCCTGTCGATGACGGACAGCCATTATCAACAGAGCCAGCTCAGCGTCAGCGGCGTGGCCGGTGATGCCAACCGGCTGAGTTATACCCTGTCCGGTGCCAACCAGTCCGGCGGGAACAACATGGCCGGCGTCAACGCCGACTACCGGACGACGTTCTCCACACTCGGCGGTTCCTACAGTGAGGCGACCGAATACCGACAGGCCGGCTTAAGCGCCCGCGGCAGTCTGGTGGCCATCCCCTGGCATCTGCTGCCCGCCAACGAAATAGGGCACACGCTGACGGTAATCGAAGCCCCGCAGGCCGCCGGGCTGATGGTGAACGGAGACGAGAGTATTGTCACCAACCGGGACGGGCTGGCCCTGGTGCCCTATGCCACCCCCTATCGCCAAAATACCCTCACGCTGTCCGATACCCAGGACGCGTCCGGGGCAGAGATCGTCAGCAACATTGGCCATACCGTGCCGTTCTACGGCGCCGTTAACCGGGTCACCTTTGACACAGACCGTCGTCAGTCCACAACGCTGACCGCCACCTTCCCCGACGGGACCCCCTTGCCCTTCGGGACTGAAGTCGTGGATCGTACCGGTGAGCCCGTGGGTTACGTTGGTCAGGCCAGCGTGCTGTACATCAAGACCGAACAGGCGCCCACGCACCTTGAGGTCAAACTCAACAAACGCGACGCGGGCCACTGTGTGATCACCCTGACGCCGACGGCTGTGAACGCCTCAACGGCCATTTGCCGCTGAGCCCCTGTGAGTGAGGTCATTATGAAAACCATCTATTTCTTCTCCCTGATCCTGGCCGGCCTTTATACCACTGACAGCCAAGCGGCCTGCTACGGTAACCCGCTGGGGACCGCACGCGCCATTGGTATTGATCTGTCGGACAAACTGAGCGCCAACACCCCCGAATGGTCTGGGCAGATCCAAACACAATTCACCGGTAATTTTGATTGCAATACGCGCAACAACCGACTCGGCTATTTCTCTCCCATCGCCGACAGCGCCCGTAACACACTGATCGTCGGCTTTGGGGATGGCAAACACTGGGTGAAGCTCCAAACGTCGGCCCCCGAGAAAGAGGAGATCACCCTCGCAGAAAGAGGGGCACACTCTGCCTCCGAGCTCAACATCGGCTACACCCTCAAGGCGACTCTGGTTAAACCGTCCGGCTCCACGACGGCCAAAAACAGTTACCGCATTGATAACTCGATGATGGTCTCCGATTGGACCGGTATGTCCCTGTGGGAAATCATCACCTGGCCAATCACCCAGGCAGGCAAGTTTTTATCCTGGCTGGCAGGCAATGGCTGGCCGGTGGACCAGCGGGACATGTATATGCAACCCTTAATGATTACTTATACCCCCCGGGCGACTACCTGCCAGTTTGAAAATGCCGGCCTGGCCGTCCAGTTGCCCCGGTTGGGCGTCGCCCAGTTGACCGGCAACCAACCGGGCTATACGCCGTTCACCCTGAATATGCGCTGCGACAACCGACTGGAGAACGGGGCCTCCGACAGGAAAATTGAGATGTTCTTGTCAAGCAACAACCTGTTGGCAACAGACAACAGCGTAATGATCGACACCAGCGCCGGTTCTGCCAAGGGCGTCGGGATCCGGCTGGCGCAAGCCAGTGCTCCCGGCATACCGGTGCGCCTGTCTGCGTCTGCCACCCACCCGGCTAACGCCACGTCGCTGTTTAACGTCACAGCCGGCAGTCCCTTGGAGGCCCGTTTCACCCTCAGCATGGGGGCTTACTATTATCCCTATAACCTCGCGTCCGCTGGAAAAGGAAAAATCAACACCAGCGCGACGCTCAATATTATTTATGAGTAACTGACACCACTGCGGACACCGTCACTGGGTAGGTAAGAAGGACATTTAAATGAGTGAACCCACGCAAATCGGTGTGAAAGTCGACAAAGCTTTAAAAGATGAGGTGGATGCTATTCTACGGGGATTAGGGATAAAACCGACTACGGCGATAGTCGGTCTTTATCATTATATCGCGCAACACCGGGAGTTGCCGTTCATCATTCATACGCAGGTCAATAAACCCAGCACCCTGCAACGTCATTTGTATATGGATTTCACGTTACTGAAACGCCTTCTGCAGGCGTTCTATGTCACCCGAGAACGCGGAGGAATGCTCAAAGACGAGGAGTTTGCGCTCTTAACCAATGTGCTGCGCGAATTCATCACGAATTTTCGGCAGACCGAGAAAGCCCGTGAGCCGGGGGATAATGCTTTCCATATGGACTGGACAAAAGCGTTTAACGGCGCTAAGCGGGCACTTTATGTTCTGGATGCCTACTTCCAACCTGACACCCCGCAAGGAGATACGCTGGACGAGAGTGGGATGATAAAACTGGCCCTGGCCTTGAAAATGCTCCACGACGCGGAAACGGGCACGACGCCCTGACACACCCTAAACCGCCCTCAATAAAAATGAGGACGGTTTTTCTCCCTACAGGATTAAAAATAGTAACGCAACCTGCTATTATTAATATGGCGATGTTTTATTTGATAAAATTGACACCAGCAGGTTAGTTTGTCAAAAAGTACGGCTAATTATCGATGGGCAAGCATGCCAAGCTAATACTTGGCAATGTTCTCCTTCATCTGCTCCGCCAGATCCAGATGTTTGAACATCATATGCGCGGTTCCCTTCTGAGATCGCCCGTCAGTGCATATCCTGAGTAGTGTAGTTGGTGCCTATTATGGATACAGCGTCACACCCGCACTGTCCGTTTCAATGTCATAACGTGCCCCGAGAAAGAGATCGAAAGGCTGCGGATCCCATTTAACCAACGCCCGAATTTCAAACTGAATAATACCATTGCAAGCAGGGGACTGCGTGTCCCCCAGTAGCGTAATGATGATAGAGTCAGCGATAAGACGCGGCTCAAAGCGGATTATGGCCTCACGGATCATATGTTCCAATACGCCCCAAGAGCGCAGCGTTGCATAGCCACCGACTAGCGGCGAAATACCGAAATTAATCACCGATGCCGCGGTATCTCTATGACGCACCTTATCCAACTGATCCTCCATATTCGCCGTATTGAGAATATCAGCAATATTGCGTTGTATTAGTGTACGCATCGTGCGGGCATTAAAGTGATAACGATCCCAAGTTTCAATCTGTTTTCGTGGTTCATCATCCAAAAGGCGCTCCAGTAAACAAGGCAGGAAAGGTTTACGCTTCATGTTCACTTTCTACCCTGTTAAAAGTGATGTTTCCTGCCTCAAACAATGCGCACTCCCCACCGCTACTCATCCACATTTTACGCCCATTACCCACATATCTTTCCGATCCCTGTAGCTGCCACTGGGTTTGTGAGCCTGTTTTAAACTTATGATCTTTTTGCTCCATCAAAGGATAACGGGCCGGAATGAACCCATGTACTGGTTTATCCAGCATAAGCGTGGCAGGTGCCCACACCAAATCTAATAATCCTAAGGGGGGATTAACCACTAACGCATTAATACCTGATAAGGGTACCCAGCGATAACCACCAGCACAGATAAACTCGCAGATCGGCCCCAGTCGATCATCGCCATCTGCGAGCCAGGTAAATTCGCCCAGCGCCTCGCAATGCCCCGCACTCATAGGCGCATTTTCCAGCGCCTGTAACCGACATGCTTCCCCCCTTTCGTCCTGGCCAGCAGCATAAAAAGCATTCGCACGATGCAATTTTTGCATCCAGTCAGGCAGCGTGCCGTCCAGCGAACAGGCCTCACGTCTACCAGACAACACACTGTCCCGAAGACGCTCGCTAAATATCAGATTTTTATACAGCTCAACCTGACGTTGCGTCTCAGGGGCAATTTTTAACAAAGTATCGAGCTGCAGCAGTGCGCGATCCCATTCAGCCTGGAAACAATAAAATTTAAACAATTGCAAACGTGCTTCAATATTACCGGGTTCGCTTTTTATCCAACGAGAAACCCCGGAGACCCAGTCCTCCAGTTCCTGTATATCCATTCCTATCGTAACTCCAGTTTGCTCCATCCTTTTTCTCCAATATGGTTATAAATGGCTATCTAACCCCAGTTTATAAAGCTCGCGATAAAGTAATTCCGAAACATCCCAACGTTCAATTCTCGATAAATGTTCGGGTGCCAGCTCGATTAAAATATCAGGCTGCTTCTCTTCAATAATTTCCGCTTGATCCAGAGCCATCAGTTCTGTCAACACGCGTTCAATCAAGGAGCCTTCGTTAAAGATGCACTCCGACAACGTTTTATTTTTAGAGCTTTGGATCACGTGTTCCAGGTAACTATCGTGAGCAGGCAGTGAATTCTTCTGCTGTACATCCTGAGAGGTAAAAGTTCGGCTCTGATCACCCCAAAGTAAATAACGTTTATATTCACTACCGAGTTGCTTTAGCACATCACCCTGTATTTTTTCGGTGATAGCTGAAAGGTCAGATACCTCCCAGGGCGTATAGTGGCCACCGTGCATAAGCAGGGTGTCGAGATCAGGCAAATCAGGATCGTCCAGTAGCGGTGGGGTACTCTCTGATATAGACGTGACACGAAAACGAAAATGTCCCACCTGAATTACCATACCCATACGTAGCGGGTATGCTACGCCCGGCTGCAGATGCTGAAAGTCAATCACACTCTGATACTCGTCACTATGGCAAGTCATGACACAGTCAGGATCACTCCACCCGAACCGTAAGAAACCCCGCCTCCCTTCAGGCTTTTCGTCAACAAACTTACCCTGGCGCAGGCAAAAAAAATCTGCCTGCTCTGGTGCCAGGAACTCGCGCAATCGGTGATTCACCCCCTGCCAGGGCCAGTCCATCTGCAATTGCACTAACGTCAACCAATCAATACGTTGCCTGAACCGCAAGTAATGCTTGCGCCACAGGATGTCGTATCACCTAAACGTGCGGCGGGCGAACCATTGATAAACACCGTGCCTGAACCACTCGCGACCACTGATGCCCCATGCAGGCTGCAAGCGGCAACACTTATACCCACTACCCCCGCCGGAATACCGTTGATGAAAACGTTGGGCGAACCACTAGTAATAGCTCCGCCGTGCGAAATGGCATCTCCTATTCTTGCTGCTGGCTGCATCGTATTTCTCCTTATTACAGCTTGAAATGACCCAGGGTCGTAGTACCTGGGTCGTTTGATATTTTAAGGTTCCGGCGTCTGGCTTTCCGTTGGGGTCGGCGTCTCCGTTGGGGTCGGCGTTTCCGTTGGGGTCGGCGTCTCCGTTGGGGTCGGCGTCTCCGTTGGGGTCGGCG